>CAYTMO010000089.1:0-1503 GCA_964439045.1 uncultured Candidatus Saccharibacteria bacterium | reverse complement strand
ACCATAGCAAAAATCAAAATAAACACACTTGCACCAAAGAAAAGTATATTTTTTGTAAATTTAAACTTTTTTGCTTTTTTCTTCATTATTTTAAAAATTAACCTACCTAATTTATAGGCATTTTTGAGCCATAATTTAAACCCTTTTACCATTTTATTGACTTTATCCATAGATGTATATTATAGCAAAATATCACAAATCTTGTGTTATAATTTGTGATATGAAAGTAAAAACCGATAAAGAAAAAATTAAGAGAATAATTGAAAAGGGTGTAGAAAATGTTTACGTCAAAGAAACATTAGAGGCGAAACTCTTGTCCGGCAAAAGGCTTACCGTGTATCTAGGTATAGATCCTACTGGACCGACTCTTCATATGGGTCACGCGATTCCAATTCGAAAACTGAAAGAATTTCAAGAATTAGGACACCAAGTAATTCTTCTTATGGGAGACTTTACTGCAATGATAGGAGATCCTGATAAGGCTTCTGCTAGGGTGCAATTAACACATAAAGAGGTTTTGAAAAATTTAAAAAAGTACAAAAAACAAGCGTCTGTTTTCCTAGATTTTGATGGTCCAAATAAGGCACAATTTAAATTCAATTCTAAATGGTTGTCAAAAATGAAATTTGAAGATGTTTTAAAATTAGCGTCTCATATGACCGTAGACCAAATGTTGAAAAGAGATATGTTTCAACAAAGAATAAAAGAAGACAAGCCTATTTTTATTCACGAATTTTTGTACCCACTTATGCAAGGATATGATGGTGTGGCTATGAATGTTGATGTTGAAATTGGCGGTAATGACCAAACCTTCAATATGCTCACAGGCAGAAACCTTTCTTCTGATTTTTTACATAAAGATAAATCAGTAATAGCAATGAAACTTTTGGTAGATAATACTGGTAAAAAAATGGGTAAAACAGAAGGTAACGCAATTTCTTTTGAAGATAATCCAAAAGATATGTTTGGTAAGGTTATGAGCTGGTCTGACTCTATGATTTTAAATGGCTTTGAAATATGTACCGATGTGTCAAAAGAAGAAATTAAGGATTTTGAAAAAGAAATTGCTTTTGGTAAAAATCCAATGGAATTAAAGAAAAAACTTGCTTTTGAAATAGTAAAGTCCTTTTATGGTGAGAAAAAAGCAACACAAGCTAGTTACATCTTTCACAACACTTTTCAAAATGGTGAAATTCCAGAAGAAATGATAGAAGTACACACCAACAAAGAAGTAAAGATTTTAATGGATTTGCTGGTGCGAGATGGTATTGTTGCTTCTAAGGGAGAATTCAGAAGGCTTATATTAGAAAATGCAGTTACAGATTTAGATACCGACAAAAAAATAACTAATGTAAACATTATGGCAGATCCAGGAATGCGAATTAGAATAGGTAAGAAAAGATTTATAAAAATAATTTAAAATTAAAAAAACCCCTCATATGAGGGGTTTTTTTAATTAATGAAATCTACTGTCTGGATCTTCGTCTTCAAAGTCGTCTTTTA
>CAYTMO010000088.1:0-1562 GCA_964439045.1 uncultured Candidatus Saccharibacteria bacterium | reverse complement strand
GTGTCTTTTTGGAAAACTTTCGGGGGTCACCCCCCACCCCTTAGGCCGGGATGGGGTTCGACAGGTCTGTTTCTGCTGTACTTCTCGGTCCGCTCGATCGTTGTGCGCTTCTTGTGGCACGGAGAGCAGATCCATTGGAGCTTTTCGAGCCTGTGGTCGGTGCGTGAGCCTGTGTGGTGGCATTCGGTGCCTTCTCGTTGGCATCGCGCCCCATCGTTAACCGCTTCGCACTGTCCACCGGCACGTTCTTTGACCTTCAGGCGGCGTTGTCGCCAGTCTTTCGGTAGGTCACTTCGACGGTCGCTGCTTGTCCACGCCATTGTGGCCCCGTCGTCTACTGCTGCGGTCGCTAGCTTCGGCCCGTCGACACTCGTCGCACTTACCCGAGCCGTTTGTGTAGTTCGGGCAGCCAGCTTCGTTGCACACGCCAATGCGCGCCATCACATCTCCCGATCCGGTAGTGTCTCGCCACTCACGCTGGTCGGTGTATGCGCCGGCAAGAGATCCGGCTGATCCGCCATAGGGTGCATGACTACCCAGGAACGTGAGTGGCGAGAGTCTCTGTGCGATACCCCAGCTCATCCAGGTACTGATCCACCAAGGCTGTGATCTTGGCTGCCTCTATGGGTAGTGCAGCATCCTGGTAGATCCTGGCCCGCCGCCGGTTCGCCATGATCAGCTCGTGTATCTCGGTGGTGCCAAGTGATCCATGCGGACGGTCCATGACACCTCCAACCTGTCGGAATTCCCGAACAGTTGCCAGCCACTCCCGGCGCTACACCGGGGAGTGGTCTGCGCTATGAAGCGGTCACCTGATCGCGAGTACTCCAATACCACCTTTGATGGTTGATGTATTCGCAAGCTAGGCACTTCCGCGTTGTACCCCACTTGGTCTTCGCAACCCGAGTGTTGGACTCAGAGAACTCATGACCGTTCTTGCAATGGGTCTTACGGGCGTGGAGGGCACTAGCGGCTCCGCCCTGCAATGTGTTGTCCCCTAGACTTTTCTGTTCCAGGTGAGCTGGATTGACGCATAGACGATGCAGGCAAGGACGCCCGGACGCGCGACATGCAACCAGATTCTCGTTGTGGCAAACGTGATCGATCGTCAAGCCATCAACTAGGTCGCCAACTAGTGCGCCATAGCTGATGCGATGCGCAAGCTTCGTATAGTCCTTACGTAGCGTCCACTGCCCGTAACCGGCTGGAAAGCGGCCCGCCTTCCAGTGCCAGCAACCATCTGGCTGCACCTCCACCTTGGACCAGAAGCGTAGAGGGAGTCGTGGATCGCCAAACTGAACACGGTTTTGTAACATGAGTGCATCGACTCCTTGAAAGTCGGTCGAGCCCCCGAACGGTTACAGCCGTTGCGGGGGATTTGTCTTTTGAGCTGGCACGTCGGGCAGGGGTCGAACCTGCAACCTACGGTTTTGGAGACCGTTGCTCTACCAGTTGAGCTACCGACATAGAAGCCCCCAGAGAAACCGGGGGCCAGCGTCAGACCTACCCCGGCATTACTGCCGGATCAGCCTGTATCCCAACCAGTCCCGGAGGACGGTGGG
>CAYTMO010000087.1:0-1668 GCA_964439045.1 uncultured Candidatus Saccharibacteria bacterium | reverse complement strand
GGAGGGCCTGCACGAGCGCCCAGAGGGTGAGCGCGGTGTCGAGGAGGGTGATCACGCGGCCCTCCGTGCGTGGTCGACCATTGGCGTGCGACGCTGCCGCCAGCCCTTCGCCCGTCGCGGGAACGCCTCGGCGTCGTCGAGGGCGCGCACGATCGCCGCGTCCATGACCTCGGCGAACGGCAGCCACTTGCGGCGCGCGATCTTGCCGACGCGCAGGTACAGGTCGAGGCTCACCGGCACGGCCGCGACGTCGGGCAGCGGGCCGGACGTCGGCAGGTAGCCGATCGCCGACTCCAGCACCGACGAGATCGACACGCCGTCGGCCTTGGCGCGGGCGGCGAGGCGCGCGAAGGTCCGGGCGCTGACCGAGATGGACTTGCAGTGCTTGGGCACCGGATGCTCCTCGCTGCGCATCCGCGCAGCCGTTGCGGTGGCGGCCGGTCGTGGCCACCGTTGTTGGGTGAACTACGCAGCCGCCGACGCGTCCGAATCGCCCGCCGCCTCGCGGACGGTGATCGACTCGCGCGTGATGTCGACGTCGAGCGAGAGCGCCCGCGCCATCGCGGCAAGCTCCAGCGCGGTTGACGGCTGGTTGCCGGACAGCTTCCGGCTAACGCTGACGACGCTGCACTTGAGGTGAGCGCGGGACTTGAGCTGCGCGAGGGTCACGCCCTTGTCGCGGCGTGTCTTGCGCAGCAGCGCGAGGATCTGTCGGTGGGTGCTGCTCACAGCCCACAGACTTACTCATCACGTAAGCGAAGTCAACCATGTTCACGCCCGACGCCCGCGCCTACTTACGCGCTACGTACGCTTTCCGCAAGTATTCTAAGCGGATGCCGCCACGAGGAAATGTCGTCGACCCTCCGCAGTGGTGGCTCGACGCGTTCGCCGCGGCGATGCAGGCACGGAACCTGAACAAGACGAACCTGGCCGAGATGTTCATCAGCCCGGGAGCCGCCGGCGAGGAGCGAAAGCGCCAGCTCAACGCCGCACGCGTCCGGGTGACGCGGTTCGTCGAGGGCGTCAAGGACGAGCCGCCGATCCGCACCTCCGAGATGGTCGAGGTGTTCTGCGCCAAGCTGGGGATCCCGCCGTTCGAGTTCACGGCCGAGAGCCGGCAAGAAGCGGAAGCGATGGCCCTCGCCAAGCGTGATCCGTCCATGCTGACGCGCGTGATGGCGGCTGGTTCGCTAGTGGTGTCGCTGGAATCCGGAGAGCACCGGCTAGACGACCTGCTTAGCCGTCAGACCCCTGAGACATCCTCGGAGGATGCACCGGCCCCTGTCCGACGACGATCGCGCGATCCTGGCACTGGCACGAAGCATCCGCGCGGATAGCCCGCTCGAGTACGCGCGCTTCCTGCGGCTCGCGGCCAAGAGCGCCAAGGCGGCCGCGATCGTCGGCGCGGGCGCTGGCGGTCGCTTCGTGGACGCAAGCGCGCAGAGCACCGACGGCTTCTTGTCGTGATGTCGCGCGGCTACGCGATGCGCTTACGTTTGACGTAATTTCTGTTTGACATCGGTTCGGGCGCGGCTTACACATTGAGTAAGCCATGAGGACCAACCCCACCGACCCCACCGACCCCGCCGCCTGCGCCTCGCCGGAAGCCGCGACCCCTCCGTCGCTGGCTGCCCCCACCGTCGCTGGGGCGCAGACTGCGGGGCCGGT
>CAYTMO010000086.1:0-1720 GCA_964439045.1 uncultured Candidatus Saccharibacteria bacterium | reverse complement strand
CGGCGTCGTCGTCCCCTACGGCAACGTGCGGTACGGACGCTATGGAAGCGATGGACGCAACCCAGTCGTCAGCGGGTACACCGACGACGACGGGACCGGATGGAGCAACGCCGACGGCATGCGCTCCAAGACCTACGCGACGCAAGTCAACTGGGTCCGCCTCAACCAGCACCCGTCGGTCGCCCTGGAAATCGGCAACGAGACGATCTTCCGCAAGACCGGCTGCAACATCAAGAGCATCTCCGTCCACGCCAGCGCTCCCACCATCACCACCGGCGCCGTCTATGCGTCCACCGGCGGCGGGCACACCGCCGGCGACCTGGACCTGGCAACCGATCCAACCGGGAGCTACCACGGCCTCAAGGTCGGCGACACGGTCGTCCTGAAGCGCACGAACTCGACGCCCGCGCTCAGCGGCGCGTACACCGTCGCCAGCGTCCCCAGCGCGGTC
Source organism: uncultured Candidatus Saccharibacteria bacterium (assembly GCA_964439045.1). Lineage (GTDB taxonomy): Bacteria > Patescibacteriota > Minisyncoccia > Phycocordibacterales > UBA9973 > UBA9973. Next base: position 1,269 of record CAYTMO010000086.1, on the reverse strand, counting down.
AGCTTTACGGTCGCCGCCACGACCACGGTCGCCGGCACGTCCGGTTTCTGCATGCAGCGGACGAACAACTGCTGGGCCTATGACGCCACCGCCACGACGCTCTATGTCCGCATCGGCGCCAACGTCGACCCAGCTCTCACGACGATTCAGGCGTGCATGTCGACCGGCGACGGCTTCCTGGCCGGATACGACGGGTGCCGCATCGAAGGGCTCACGATCCTGGGATGGGGCATGGAGTCGGTCGCGAGCCAGAAATACGCGGTGCGTGCCTCGTTCGCGACCACGTACGCGATCGTGGTCAAGTCCTGCCGCATGTACTACTGCGGGCATCACATCGCCGGCAACCTCTTCAGCAGCCCCGGCACCGCCGGCGGTATCAGCACGTGGATCGACTGCGAGATGGGACTGGCCCGGTCGGACTCATCCGGCGAGGCGACGCTCCTGGTCTCGTACAACTACGGCGGTGGAAACGACGTCATCTACTGGAACCCGCGCGGCCAGTACGGCATCCTCCCGGACACCACGCAGGGAACGATCGTGGCGGGGCAGTGGGACCCGACCTATCCGCGCGGCGGCGTCCTGTTCTATGCCCACGCCAACGGATCCACGGAAATCGGGTTCGGACTCGCCTGGTTCCCGCGCTCGGACAACCACGCGCTGGGGCTGTACCAGAACAGCTCATTCGGCAACGCCCCCGCGTACACGAACAACCGGGGCAACCTCGCTTCCTATCGCTGCTTCATCGTCGCCGAGCGATTCGATGGGGGCGACGGAACGTCGATCAACCTGACGTATGTGAACACCGTGGTCCTGTGGCCGATCCTCAAGTGCAAGCTCCCCTCGACGACGACGGCGATCTTCAACGTGGGCGACCAGGTCAAGGCCGCCCTGATCGGTCCGAACGTCGAGGTGGATTACGCGAACGTCGCCGCGACCGGCGGCAACACGCCGTGGACCGCCGCGACGCTGGACTCGTACCTGGACGTTGTACACGGAACATTCCGGTGCATCAACGTGCCGGCGAACAACATCGGCTTCGACGCCCGCACGCTCGGGCTCGGGCACTTCTCAAAGAACCGGATCTTCAACACCGTCTGGTCGGTCGGCGTCGGTGCGGCCTTCCCGTCATCGCCGCACCTGGCTCCGAACCAGACTCCCGACGGCGTGAGCAGCGCGGCGGACTCGTCCATCACGGGCGGAGGCCGGTGCAACGCGTACTTCAAGGTCGGTCATGCCAATCCCAACACGGTGTATGGACCCGACAACTAC
>CAYTMO010000085.1:0-1768 GCA_964439045.1 uncultured Candidatus Saccharibacteria bacterium | reverse complement strand
CGCCGCGCCGAGCGCCTGACCGTCGAACCACTGCGCGACCAGCACGATCCGGCTGACGAGCCAGCCGAGCACGTCGACAAAGGTCTGGATGACACCCGGCGCCGGGCGTACGAAGTCGCTCAGCTTGTTCAGCGCGTCGACGCCCGTGCCGATCATCTCGGCGATGGCCTTCGCGCCGCTGGCGAACTCGACGCCCGCAGTCAGGCCCAGGCGCAGCTCAAACGTCGACACGCGCACGATCTCGCTCATCACCATCGCCAGACTGTCGGCGAACGCGCGGATCGCGCCCTGGCTCGGCACAGCCATGGTCGCGATGCCGTTCAGCAGCTCGACACCCTTCGCGAGAAAGTCAACGACCTGCCCGGCTTTGTAGGTGAACTGGCTGGCGGCACTCATCGCGGCCTTATCCCACTGGTCGACTTTGGTCGAGAACTCGGTCAGCGTGCGCATAATGGCGTCGCCGAAATTGGCGATCGCCGACTGCGGGATGGTGCCGAGCTGGGTTAGCTTGCCGAACGCCTCGACGCCCTTCGAGACAACATCGAACATAGACGAGGCCAGGTCGAGCATGGCCTGCACGGCCTTTGGTGAGCGCTGCACCAGGCCGGCCACGATGCCGTCGACGATTGGCGCGCCGACCTCCTGGGCCATGACCTTGGAGGGTGAGGCGATGCCCATGATCTTGCGGATGGGCTCAGGGATGCTAGCGACCTTCTCGGAAAGCCACGCAACCACCTTCCCCCAGCCATTGGACAGGCCCTGCTTGATGCCGTCGACAACTGCTTGCCCAATCTTGGCCGCTTCAGCCGAGAGCTTGGAGATTGCCCCGCCTATCCAGCCGCCAATCGCGTTCAGGATGCCGGCCAACGCGCCAGGGATTTTTGAGACAACATCCTTTATCCACGCGAGAAACGCCAGGCCCCATCCGGCGACACTGAGCGTAATGCCTACCACTGCCCCGCCAATAAAGGTCAGGATCGATGCAAGAATGGTTGCGAGCAGACTCGGTAGTACCGGGAGAACGTTCATCGCTATCCAGCCCAAGAATGACGTGGCCCAGGCGAGTACCTTCGTGGCAATGACAACGGCGGTCTCAACGATGAAGCCAAGGAGCGCGCCAGCCAAGACCGCGAGCCCTCCAATGAACGGCGGTATCATGGGCAAGATCCACTGCACAAAGGCAATGGCCCATGCGCCAAGCTGTGCGAGGATCGGCCCGACCGCGCCTGCAATCCAGTCGAGGAAACTGCCGAGCATGCCCGGCCACGCCCCCAGGAAACTGACGATCGCGCCGGGTATCCAGGCGATCACACTGTCTGCCCATGTGCTGAACGATGCGAGGAGCGCGCCCGCCTGTTCGCTCACCCATGCGAGCACTGAGGCGCCAAACTCCTGCAGGTAGCTCAGTGCGATCGGGATGTATGGCGTAATCCAGTCGACGAATGCCTGGCCCCAGGTCATGACTTGCACGGCAAGCCCCGATGCCTGCTCAGCAATCCAGGCCCAGACCGCGCTGATGAACCCGCCAAGCGCGGTCAGCGCCAGCGAAATGTATGGCGTAATCCAGTCGACGAATGCTGCGCCCCAGGTCAGCACTTGTGCATAGAGAATAGGCGCTTGCTCGACGATCCAGGCCCAGATACTCGCTGCATAGCTCTGCAGATAGGTCAGCGCGATTGAGATATACGGCGTAATCCAATCGACGAAGGCTTGGCCCCAGGTCAGCACTTGTGCATAGAGAATAGGCGCTTGCTCGACGATCCAGGCC
>CAYTMO010000084.1:0-1780 GCA_964439045.1 uncultured Candidatus Saccharibacteria bacterium | reverse complement strand
CTCGCGGCACAGCTCCTCGGCGCGGTCCGGCGACGGCAGCGTGACGGGGCCGAGGTGCGCGAACAGCTTGCGCGTCAGTCCCGCGTATCCGTGCGCATCGAGCGCACCACGCAGAAGATCCTCGGTCAGCACCGGCCGCGCCCGCAGCTCGGCGAGTTCGGCGCGGAGCTGCGCGTGCAATCGGCCGTCCTCGTGCTCGCGGGCCAGCAGGCGATCGCGAGTGATGGTCAGCTCGGCGAGCTCGGCGCGGAGCTTGGCGATCTCGGCGTCGGCGGCCTCGCGCTTGGCCATCAGGCCGGCCATCGTCTCGCGCGCGTTGTCGCGCTCGGCGAACGCAGTGTCGCGCGCCTTGATGGCGGCGGCGCGGGCGTTGTGCTCGGCGCGCAGCCCCGCCAACACGTCGTCGCGCTCGGCCCGCAGCGCCTCCATCTGCGCCACCAGCCCCTTGCCGGCCTCGCGCTCCGCGGTCAGCGCCGCGTCGAGGCTGCGGGCGCGCTGGTCGGCGGCCTCGCAGCGCCCAAGGTGCGCCTCGATCTCGACGCGAGCGAGGGACAGGCGCGTGTGCAGGTGTTCGATCGTCAGGCGCAGCTCGTCGGCATCTGCCTCGGCGATGGCCAGGGCGTCAGCGGTCAGGTCGGTCATGGGGTGGCCTCGGGCGCCGTGGCGCCGGTGGTGGGGTTGGCGGTCCAGTTGCGGTCCAGCACCTGCTCGCCGATCTGCAGGTACACGTCGGCCGGGGCCAGGAACCCGTCGGCGCGACACCGGTCGGCGATCTCGAGCGCGGCGTCGGCGACGCGTGCGATCGCGGCGGCCAGGTCGGCGCGGTACTGCTCGACCGACCCGGCGCCGCGGCGGATGCGCTGGGCGCGCTTGAGGACGACGTGCGCCAGGCGCCCGGCGGCGACCGTGAGACGGGGCGCCTTGCCCACGGGCACCAGCAGCGGGCCGAGCGCCAGCCGGTTGCTGATCGCGAGCTGGCCGGCGTAGACCAGCACGTCGCCGAGCGCGTCGACGGCGGCCTCGCCGTTGCCGTCCTCGTACGCCTCGTCGAGCTCGCCGCACTCCTCGAGCACGCCGAGCGCGAACCGCTCGTCGGACTGCGGGCCGAAGTTGAGCACCTGCCAGCGGGCCAGCCGCACCTGCATGGCGTCGACGGGGTCTGGCGGAAGGTGCGGGGCGTAGAGGCCGGCCCACTCCTCGAAGCGGGCGCGGGCGGTGGTGTGGATCTCGGTGGTCATGGGCTTCCGTCCTTGCGCACGATTCGGTCATCCTCGACGGTGACGATGCCGCCGTGCTTCCAGGGGCCGACGGGCACGAACGAGGTCATGCCGACGACGCGCAGCCGGGAGCGCGCGATGCGGCCGTGCAAGCCGTCGTCGGGCCAGTTGAAGTACACCGGCACACCGCCGGCGTCCGGGATGTCGCAGACCTCGCCATCCTCGAACGGGACGACGATGCCGATCATCCCGACCATGCCGACCGTGCCGTCGGCGGCCGGCTCGATGACCTGCACGATCGCTCCGGTCGGAAGCTCGTCGCGGTCCTCGAACTCCAGGAGCTTCGCGGTGAGCTTGTCGATGGCGTCTCGGATGCCGGCTTCGCTACACAGTGAGGAGCCGACGAGCGACACCATGCCGTAGCGGCCGGTCAGGCGTTCGCCGCCGTACGATGGCGGGAGCGCGTCCTCGATGATGATCGGTGAGGTGTCGTAGCTGCTCATGGTCCCTCGTGGTGGTTGGTCGTCGCGCCTCGGGCCGGAGTCGAACCGGCCTCGCCCGGG
>CAYTMO010000083.1:0-1783 GCA_964439045.1 uncultured Candidatus Saccharibacteria bacterium | reverse complement strand
AGGTGGTCTGGAGGTTGTAGATGATGGCGTGGGCACGCTCGGTGTTGATCTTGAGCGTGTACTCCACCAACATCTGCGTGCGCTTGCTGTCACCGGTCTTGGCGAGCGGGTTGCGCTCGAAGGGCCGCAGGTAGTCCACCGAGGCGTACTCGGGGTCCACGAACAGCGCCGCCGTCTCCGGCTGGAACAGGTTCGGCACGATGTCGATGTTGCCGAAGTCCGACACGTAGACATCGGCGGCGCCGAGGATGAACGCCTGCTTGGGAGCATTGACGTTCACGCGGTTCACCGCGATGCCGGCGAAGGCGCTGAACTTCACCTTGTTCACCGGGCCGACCATGCACATCTTCGGCTCGCCGCCGTTCGACCACAGGGTCTGGAGCGCGGTCTTCACCATCGCCTCGGTCGGAGCCACGGCCGCCGCCGCGCCGGTCCAACCCGCGTTCGGGTAGCCGTCGTTGGTGGAGGACATGGTCGGAGCGACACGGCCGTTGGCCACGACGTTGGTGCGGAGCCACGCGGGAAGGCCGGCGAGCTTGCGGGCGACGCCCGAGTTGCCGACGACGGCCGCCTGATTGCTCAGGAGGATCGTCTCCATGTCGCGCTTCAGTTCGCGACCCTTCTTGGCGAGGTCGTAAGCCTCGACGGTCTTCATGCCCGCCGTGTCCACCGCGCCGGACGTGCCAGACACGTTGATCGTCTTCGTGCTGATCTGGCAGTAGTTGCCGACGCGGTTGGTGGCCACGTAGGCGGTATCCGTCGCGTCCGCACCTTCGATGGCGGCGTTGGCGCCGTCAGCGGCCGCCAGGGCGTCCGTCTGCCACTCGTGGTAGGTGTTGTCTGCGGTCCCGCGACCGATGTTCGACATGAACGGCGTGCGGGTGGGCGAGATGTCGTAGATCACATCCGCGAGGTCTTCGCGGATGCTCTTCGTGAAGTTGTAGGTAAGAGTGGAGGCCATTTCCGTTTACCCCAAGAGTGACCTGATTGCCTTCGCAGCATCATCGACGCTGCCGCTCTCTCTGAGACGCTGACGGCTCTCGCGGTACTCTCGGCGGGGCTTCGGAACGTCGGCAGTAGACTGGGCGGTCCGAACAACCTTCTCGATGTCTTGGGCCTGCACGGGCTTTTTCGACGCGATACGGTCGTACTTCATCGCCTTCTGGAGTGCGACGATCATCCGGGCATCGTAGGCCTGATCAAGCTCCTCGTCCGAGTATCCCAGCTTGCTCTTCGCGTACTCGCGCATCGCCTGCTGGTCTCTGGCGAAGACCTTCGGGTCCCTCCACTCCGGAACCATGTCCGGGAGCTTCTTGAACCCCGCTACCACGGCCTGCTGGATAACCTTCGCGTTCTCCATCGCCTGAAGCTGATTGACGCGCTGAAACTCGCTCTGCGCGGCTACCAACCTCTCCTGCCCCGCGTCGTACTCCCGCTGCTGGAGCAGGTATTCGACGGGATCCGTCCTGCGGAGGTCTTCAGATGGCGGCTGCGGGAGTGCGGCCGCAATCTGCTGGGCGAGGATCGGCAGGATCTGCGCGTACTGCGCCCGCTCCTGCTGGACCTGCCCGAACTCCGCGTGAAGCTGCTGCCGTTCGGCCGCGACTTCTGCTGTCTTGCGGGAATAGTCCTTCTGCCGCATGTAGCCGTCACGGACCTCAGACAGCGGAACGTCGACCTCCTTGCCGTCGATCTTGACGGTGACGGTCTGTTCCGCCGGGGCCTCGTCGGCGTCCTCGGCATCAGACAGGTTGTCCGCGTCTTCCCCGTCCTCCTCGGCCCC
>CAYTMO010000082.1:0-1825 GCA_964439045.1 uncultured Candidatus Saccharibacteria bacterium | reverse complement strand
TACAGGAACTAAAGGACCTATTGGTACTCAAGGAGCAACAGGTGTTCAAGGAATTGATGGAGTTACTGGATCTACTGGTCCTGCAGGTAGAACTGGTGTTACAGGAGCAACTGGTCCACAAGGACCTCAAGGCGTAACCGGATCAACAGGTCCACAAGGTCTACAAGGAGTAACAGGGGTTACAGGTAGTACAGGACCACAAGGTCCACAAGGTCTACAAGGTGTTACAGGATCTCAAGGTCCTACAGGATCTATTGGACCACAGGGTGTTACAGGAGTAACTGGACCTACAGGTTCTATTGGTCCTCAAGGTGTGACTGGTTCAACAGGACCACAAGGTCCTCAAGGAGTAACTGGATCAACTGGATCTGTTGGACCACAAGGAGCAACGGGTGTTCAAGGTATACAAGGCGTTACAGGTAGTACTGGACCTCAGGGAGCTACTGGTATTCAAGGACCTACAGGATCTATTGGACCTCAAGGAGTAACTGGAGCGCAAGGTGTAACTGGATCAACTGGTCCACAAGGAGCAACTGGCGTACAAGGTATTCAAGGATCGACTGGTCTACAAGGAATTACCGGATCTACAGGACCTCAAGGACCACAAGGAGTTACAGGTTTTACAGGTCCAGTTGGAGCACAAGGAGTTACAGGATCTACTGGTCCACAAGGTCCACAAGGTGTTACCGGTGTAACAGGACCTCAAGGTCAACAGGGTGTTACAGGTAGTACAGGTCCACAAGGTCAACAAGGAGTTACTGGAGCAACAGGATCTATTGGACCACAAGGAGCTACAGGTATTCAAGGTATTCAGGGAGCTACTGGATCAGTAGGTCCTCAAGGAGTAACTGGAAGTACAGGACCTCAGGGAGCGCAAGGAATTGATGGGGTTACTGGAGCAACAGGACCAGCAGGAAGAACTGGAGTTACCGGTGCAACAGGACCTCAAGGTCAACAAGGAGTAACAGGAGTTACTGGACCTCAAGGGGTTCAAGGTGTAACTGGTATTCAAGGAGTTACAGGTTCTACGGGACCTATTGGTCCACAAGGTGTAACGGGCAGCACAGGTCCTCAAGGAAATCCTGGTGTTACAGGTGCGACAGGTCCTATTGGACCTCAGGGAGTAACCGGATCAACAGGACCTGTTGGTCCTCAAGGCGCAACGGGTATTCAAGGTGTTACTGGTAGTATTGGAGCTACAGGTATTCAAGGTGCACAAGGAGTTACAGGATCTACTGGTCCACAAGGTGCACAAGGTGTAACGGGATCTACAGGACCTCAAGGCGCTCAGGGAGTAACTGGAGTTACAGGACCTGTTGGTCCTCAAGGAGTTACTGGAAGTACAGGACCTCAAGGAAATCCTGGTATAACAGGTGTTACAGGGGCAACTGGTCCTCAGGGTATTCAAGGAGTAACTGGTTCAACAGGTCCTCAGGGTCCACAAGGCGTAACAGGAAGTACTGGACCACAAGGAAATGCTGGAGTTACAGGTCCAGCAGGATCAACTGGATCTATAGGCGCTACAGGTGTTCAAGGTATTCAAGGAGTTACAGGAGCTACAGGTCCAGCCGGTGCTCAAGGAGTAACTGGACCTACAGGATCTATTGGTCCACAAGGTGTTACAGGTGCGACTGGACCAGCTGGAGCAACGGGTAGAACTGGAGCTACAGGACCACAAGGAGCTACTGGACCACAAGGTGCTACTGGTCTTGATGGTATTGGAGTAACAGGAGCTACCGGACCACAGGGAGCAACAGGTCCTGCTGGGGCAGATGGAGCTACAGGACCTGCTGGACCTGCTGGAGTTGGTACTTATTTACCAATG
>CAYTMO010000081.1:0-1845 GCA_964439045.1 uncultured Candidatus Saccharibacteria bacterium | reverse complement strand
CGAATTTTTATGTTTATTTTCATGAAAATAAACATAAAAACCGAATGGACATTAACCCCTTTTATATCACATTTTTAATATTAAAAATGTGATAGTATGCATGCTAATCAATTAAAATATATAAACCACTATATACACAAATTATATATAATTTGCAATTATTTTAAACAAACTATGCATGTAATAGGTTTGAGTATATTTTATATATAATTTCCAATAGCAGGTATTCTAACACCAGTAAAAGTTTTATAAACTGGATCGCATTGATTCTCAGAATTATCTCCCCAACAGACAACAGTGCCCGCATCCATAAGCGCCACTGAATGATATTTCCCGCAGGCCAATTGCACCACATTAGTAAAAGTTTTATAAACTGGATCGCACGCATTCTCAGATTTATCTCCCCAACACTTAACAGTCCCATTACTCAGAAGTGCTACTGAATGAAATGTCCCGCAGGCTATTTGCACCACATTAGTAAAAGTTTTATAAACTGGAACACACTGTCTATATGTATTATTACCCCAACACTCAACCTTACCATTATCAAAAAGTATTACTGAATGATACCTACCGCAAGCCACTTGCACAACATTAGTAAAAGTTTTATAAACTGGATCGCATTGATTCTTAGATTTATCACCCCAGCATTCAAGAGTCCCATTACTCAGAAGTGCTACTGAATGATATGCCCCGCAGGCCACTTGCACAACATTAGTAAAAGTTTTATAAACTGGATCACACTCATTCTTAGAATTATTCCCCCAACATTCAATAGTCCCATTACTAAGAAGTGCTATTGAATGGCATTCTCCGCAGGCCACTTGCACAACATTAGTAAAATTTTTATAAACTGGATCGCAAGCATTCCTAGTATTATCCCCCCAGCATTCAACAGTCCCATTACTCAGAAGTGCTACTGAATGAAATGTCCCGCAGGCCAATCCCACAACATTAGTAAAAGTTTTATGAATAGGATCGCATTGATTTTGCGTATTATCCCCCCAACATTCAATAGTCCCATTACTAAGAAGTGCTACTGAATGACGTAACCCGCAGGCCAACTGTACTACATCCGTAAAAGTTTTATAAACTGGATTGCATGTATTGTACGAACTATCCCCCCAACATTCAACAGTCCCATTATCCATAAGTGCTACTGAATGGGTTGCCCCGCAGGCAATGTATTTATACATATTTAATTTATTATAAAATTATATAATAAAATCATTTTCTATTATTATTTTATATATAAAGTCCAACACGCTTATAAGGTTTGTTAAAAATATTTACAAATTTATCATATATGATAAATTTGTACTTTTTTCGATTCAATTTAAATAATGCATTTTAAATTATAGTACCTATCATATAATGAAATTTATCATATAATGAAATTTATCATATAATACCGTATAAATTATAAATAAAGTCATTTTAATTGGATCGGATGAAGTAATTAACCCTTTTCCTCGATTTCGGTATATATTCCCCCAACGTTTTAATACAATTTTAGTGCATCCTAAACTTTTGTAAAAACTATACGGATTTTAAACTATTATTTGACTTGCATGTAGTTACTCAACACTTTCAAAAACCCAACTAAAAAAATAGGGTTAAATGTGTGTCATACATTTTTTAATAGTTGATCTATTTTAATCAAATTACTTGGATGCTATTACAGTTTTAATAAAAACTATAAAATAAACCTTATAAGATGGTTTGACTTTACTTCATCCTATACAAATTAAATATATCAAGATATACAAATTAAATATATCAAGATATATATATTATTTAATCATATTTCAATTAAATATATCTTGATATACAAATTAAATATAT
>CAYTMO010000080.1:0-1872 GCA_964439045.1 uncultured Candidatus Saccharibacteria bacterium | reverse complement strand
CATGGCTGGTGGGAAGAGAAGGTCTGCTGAGAACTGACCATCGTGCAATTGTTGACATATTGGCAGACCCACAAAATGAAAAGTTCTATCGATGGTTCTCAGAGTTGAGCCAACTCAACTTGAAGGTGGAACATGTGGATGGACGCGATATAGGGATTGTAGATGCCTTGTCAAGATGTTATGGCCCTAAGTGGAGATTGTTGTCACCAATGCTGAGCGAAGAAGTCATACATGCATTTGGATCGTGGGAGTACCCAGTGAATGATCAGTGGGAAAAGAACCAACATGGTAAATCGATTGTTCCAATTGATTCAAGGAAGGCTGTGATGAAGTTCTTTCATGATGACTTGGGACACATGGGTTACAAAAGAGTTCAGACTCAAATTGCAAAAAGAATGACATGGCCAGGATTGAGAAGAGAGGTAAAGGAATATGTTTTCACCTGTCATCACTGTCAGGTATACTTCGGTGTTCCATCAGTGTCAGAAGGTAGAATCACGGCAGTTGAGCCCACAGAGCCTTCTGTTTGGAAATGGTTTGTAGACTTTGTGAAAATTTCACCTGAAGTGTTGCTGATTGTGTTTGTCGAGGCAGTGAGCGGATATATTGAAGCGTGTATTGTTGATGATCAAACAGCTGCAACTTTCCAGCATGCTTGTCAAGAAGTTTTTTCACGATGGCCTTGGCCTGATATTCTGGTGTCAGATAATGGATTGGCGTTTAAGCAGCGACTGGTAATGCAATGGTTGGCAGAAAAGGGAGTCAAGCAAGTATTTACTGCTCCCTACAACCCACGAGCAAACGGAAAAGCAGAGCGAGCCAATAGAGAAATTATAGAGTGGCTCAAGGGGTGCAGACGCAGAGACACTGTTCAAAAGGAGCTACCAAGAGTCCTTGAAAAGTTGCGTGGTTTGCCCTCTTCAGTAACAGGAGTGGCTCCAAGAGACTTGATAGCAGCAGTAAGAGGGTCGGAGGTAGAGAAAGTGGGGATGGAGGAAAGAAGAAAGAAGAAAAAAATGATGGATGAGAGGGTTGGAGAAAAATCGGAGGCGTTTCAGAAATTGGAGATGGGAGATGAAGTGTTAATTTTTAAGAGCAGAATGGTAACATCAGAGTGGAGAAAGGTGGAGCCGAAGTGGGTAGGGCCGTTTGTGGTGAAGTCTGTGTTTCCTTTTTCTGTTGAAGTCGTGTGTGAGATGGAGGTGGTGAAAATAGCTAGGAGACTGGTGAAGAAGTATAGAAGAAGAGAAGGGGGTAGTGAGAAAATCGGTGAAGTAGAAGCAACAGAAGTGTTTGTGGGTGGTAATGGGAGTGGTGTAGGAGGGTCAGTGGAACAGAGTGGGAGAAGTCAAGAGTCAAGGCAAGGAATGGGTGGAGAGGAAGTCAGAGAAGAGCAAGAAGAGCATGCGAGGATGGATGGAGAAGGAGGTGGTGGTGGAGGAGGAAGTGAAGAGATGGGAGTAGAAGATGCTGGAGGAGGAGGAGAAGGTGTTGAAGCAGGTTTGGACAGTGGTGAGGGAGAGAGAAGTACGAACGAGGCGGAAGTGAGGGGAGTAGAAAAATCTGCAGAGACGGAAGAGTGGTTGAAGACGATGAAGAGCAGTTTGGAAATGTTAAGAGAGAGTGCGAGAGATGGTAATAGAGATGGGTTGAAGAGAAGGTTGAATGTAATGCTGACGTTGAGTCAGCCTTGTTCTTATGGTTTTTTGGGGTGGCTGAGAGAGATGAAGAGAAAGTTGGGAAGTGAGGAGGTTGAGTTGGGGGAGATGAAAACAGAAATTGAAAAAAAATTAGAGACTTTCAGGTCTGAAGGGGGGAATGAAGAGGAGACCTGAAAGAGAGAGAGAGAAAGAGATAGAGTCAGAGGGAAGA
>CAYTMO010000079.1:0-1885 GCA_964439045.1 uncultured Candidatus Saccharibacteria bacterium | reverse complement strand
TACACAATAATGATGAAAAAACAATAGGAAAAGTACAAGGCGACTTTAGGCAAGCAGAAACTTTGAAGATTTGGCAAAATAATTTGATATTAAACCAAGAGTCTTTTTTTGTTGGCAGTTTCAAAATAAAATGTGGTAGCGGTACCTACGTGCGGGGGATAGCCAATAGTTTGGGGGGAAAAGTGAATATCCCGGCACTCGCATACTCAATCAAGAGGACAAAAATTGGTAAATATGATAATGTGTAATGATGGAAACACAAACCTTATTGGGGATTTTATTTGGTGTGGTTGTGGTTGGTTTTTTGATAGCTGATTTAGGGTTTTTTAATAAAAAGAGTCATAAAATTGAATTTAAGCCTGCACTTTATCAATCCATCTTTTGGGTGGCAATATCACTTGTGTTTGGCATTTTGATCTATTTCTTTATAGATAAGAACACAGCAGTTGAATTTTTTAGTGCATATGTTACAGAAAAAATGCTCTCGGTAGACAATCTTTTCGTTATAATGCTTATCTTTAGTTATTTCAAATTAGATGAAAAATATCACCATCGGGCATTGTTTTGGGGTATATTAGGAGCCATAATATTTCGAGGAGTTTTTATTCTAGCAGGATCTTATATTATAAACCAATTCCATTGGGTGCTTTATGTATTTGGTGCTGTCCTTTTGTATACTGGGATAAAGTTATTGGGTGATAAAAAGGAAGAACACATTGATTTTAAAAAGAGTAAAGTTATAAAATTTCTCCATAAGTTTCTGCCTTTTACTGATAGTCATCACGGCGGAAAGTTCTTTTTAAGAGAAAAAGGCAAGTTTTATTTCACTTCTTTGTTTATGGTGGTGGTTATGGTAGAGGTTACTGACATTATCTTTGCGGTAGACTCTATTCCTGCTGTATTTTCTATATCTCAAAATTTGTTTGTAGTCTTTACTTCCAATATTTTTGCGATTATGGGACTTCGAGCATTGTTCTTTTTGCTTGAAAATATACTACATCGTTTCCATCATTTACAAAAAGGTTTGGCAGTTATATTATTGTTTATTGGAGCAAAGATGCTGATTGGAATATTCGATTTACATATTTCTTCTCTTCTTTCATTTGGGGTTATAATGTTTGCTCTTACGGCCTCTATTGTTTTGTCTTTGATGTTCCCTAAGAAGATATAAGGAACATTGAGTCTGGTTTAAATTAATAATTAATTAATAAAATAATGATAGAAAATATAAAAAAGAACCTTGTATCAGGTTTGACTGTTTCTCTTATTTCTATACCTTTATCTGTTTCATTGGCTGTGGCTTCTGGGGTCAGTCCATTGATTGGTATAATTACTGCAATCTGGGCAGGGCTCATCGCTGCTTTATTTGGAGGAAGTAACTTTAACATTGTAGGGCCTACTGGGGCTTTGTCTGGAGTTATTGCAACTTATGTTATATTGCACGGAATTTCTGGAGTACCAATGCTTGCATTGCTGGTTGGTTTGATTGTAATCATATCTTTTCTACTTAGGCTAGAAAAGTATTTAATACTTATTCCTTCTAGCGTTATACACGGGTTTACATTGGGAGTCGCTTTTATTATTGCTTTTGGGCAATTAAACTTTGCTTTAGGTTTAAATGAATTACAAAAACACGAAACATTTTTTGCTAACTTAGCAGAATCTTTCAAGAGTATAGACCAACTTTCTTCCATATCTTTAATTATATTTGTTGTGTTTTTTATTGGTTTAATTTTTTCAAAAAGATTTATAACAAAAATTCCCGGGGCAATCATACTAGCACCTGTTGGTATACTATTGGGTTACTTAAGTAAAGTTGAAGCAATTCCTTATAAGATTTATACTTTAGGTGACAAGTTCGGAGATATAAATTTTAGTTTTTTTA
>CAYTMO010000078.1:0-1888 GCA_964439045.1 uncultured Candidatus Saccharibacteria bacterium | reverse complement strand
CGCCCGGCAGGGCGCATTCACTTGAGGGTGAAAGTCCCTTACGACCCCGGCAGGGGGAATCGTTAGCTGGACGGCAAGGGTGCCCATCGCGAGGTGGAATCCGGAGGAAGCCGCAGGCAAAACGCTGGCCTGACGAACAGAAATCGCATACGAGGCGGCAAGGCTGGATGAGAAGGCATGTATCTTCAAAGTCCGATACCTGCACGGAAAGCCTTGACGTATATGCGGCGGGCATAAGCGGGAAGGTGGATGCGCAATACCCGGGGAGGTCTGTCGGTTTGCCCTTGGGCTAGAGTCGTCGAGAGGCGGCGCGATGAACCGGCAGAAGTCAGCAGAGGGCATAGTAGCTCCAAGCGACCGGAGCGAAGGCCCGAACACGTAGGAAGGACTGACGCTTGAATTTCGTGACCGAAGGAGATGCAGACAGTATGGCTGAGATGCCCGAATCCTGCCCGGAGGGTAGCGGTCGGAAACCGCGAGAGTATGGGATAGGTGCGTCAAACGGCACGGCAAGGAGAGAGACCGTCAGACCGGAAGAGTTGCAGTTGCCAGAATGCAGTATGGAAGCAGTGGTCGCGCGTGAGAATCTGCTCGATGCTTACTCGCGGGTGATGAGCAACAAGGGCGCGGCAGGCGTTGATGGAATGCCGGTCGAGCAATTGCTGCCATATCTGCAAGAGCATTGGGCGCAGATCAAAGAAAGTCTGTTGAATGGCACGTACCGCCCGCAAGCGGTGCGGTGCGTGGAGATACCGAAGCCAAACGGCGGAGTGCGACAATTGGGCATTCCGACGGTCTTGGATCGGCTGATTCAACAGGCGTTGCATCAAGTGATGAGTCCGTTGTTTGAGCCGGGCTTTTCCGAATCGAGCTACGGCTTTCGCCCCGGACGCAGCGCACAGCAAGCGGTTGCGCAAGCCCGCGCGTATGTGGCTGAAGGTCGGCGGTGGGTCGTGGATATGGATTTGGAGAAGTTCTTTGATCGAGTCAATCACGATGTGTTGATGTCGCGGTTGGCTCGGCGAATCAGCGACAAGCGAGTGCTGGGCTTGATCCGGCGTTATCTTCAAGCAGAGATGATGACGGGCGGTGTGGTGAGTCCGCGAGCGGAGGGAACTCCGCAAGGGGGCCCGCTTTCGCCGTTGCTGTCGAACATCCTGCTGGACGAACTGGACAAGGAACTGGAACGGCGAGGTCACAAATTTTGCCGCTATGCTGACGATTGCAATATCTACGTGCGTTCGAAGGCAGCGGGTGAACGAGTGATGAAGTCTGTGACAGAATTCCTGGCCAGGCGTTTGCGCTTGAAGGTCAATGCGGAAAAGAGCGCGGTGGCTCGCCCGTGGGAGCGGAAATTTCTGGGGTACTCGATGACGTGGCACAAGCAGCCACGGCTGAAAGCAGCGCCAGAATCCATCCGACGACTGAAGGCGAAAGTGCGGGCAATCTTTCGTGAAGGGAGAGGTCGCAGTCTGTCAAAAGTGATTGAAGATTTGAATCGCTTGCTGCGCGGCTGGATTCAGTATTTCCGGCTGGCGGAAGTGAAGGGAGTCTTTGAAGAACTTGACGGCTGGCTACGTCGCAAGTTGCGTGGCCTGCTGTGGCGGCAATGGAAGCGGCCTTTCACGAGAGCGAAGAGCTTGATAAGACGGGGGCTGGAAGAACTGCGTGCGTGGAAATCGGCAACGAACGGACGCGGCGCGTGGTGGAACGCTGGAGCATCGCATCTGAACGAGGCGTTCCCGAAGTCCTACTTTGATCAGCTGGGTCTCATTTCACTGCTGGATCAATTGCGGAAACTTCAATTTTCTATGTGAACCGCCGGATGCGGAACCGCACGTCCGGTGGTGTGGGAGGACGGGAGCCGTGAGGCTCCCTCCTACCCGAT
>CAYTMO010000077.1:0-1902 GCA_964439045.1 uncultured Candidatus Saccharibacteria bacterium | reverse complement strand
AAAGTGGTTTGGTGAATTGGTAAATAAAATAAAAGACAAGAAAGGGTTTGAGATACGTTAAAAAGCAGGATTTGTTGCTGTGTTTTGTACGTGTTATTCTAAATAAAAAAATATGCCCTCGAAAAAAGTAGAATCTCTTTACATTGTCCTCCCTGATTATATCCGAGAAAAGGTTACTCAAAAAGAAGTAGAAGAATATATTATTTCTGGTACAGATATGCCTTTTATTTTAAAACAATTTTTGGAAAGCAGGGTTGTGGGACATACTCTTGTTTTTGGTTTTATAACGTTTCGTGATAAAGCAGAGAAATACAATTGTAAAACCATTGAAGAATTAGATTTTTTATGATCAAAGAGTTAGCGGTACTGGCTAACTCTTTTTATTTTTTAAAATACGAACACCATGTCTTTAAGAGATCTCTAAATAAAATATTTTCTTGCCTCATCATTTTCGGTATTAAGGAGGTATCTGTCATACCTGGGATAGTGTTAATCTCGAGGAAGTATATTTTTTCTTCTTGGGTGACAATAAGGTCGGATCGAGATACGTGGCGTGCTTTTAAAAGTTTGTGAACTTCAAGTGCTTGTCGCTGTAGTTCTTTTGTAAGATCTTCAGTGATTTTAGCAGGGCATATTTCTGTAGCTAGTTTTTCAGGATTATATTTATTTTCAAAATCAAAAAATGCTCCTTTGGGAATAATCTCAACAACAGGAAGCGGGAATGTTTTTCCATCTCGTTCAACAATACCAACAGTAAACTCACGACCTTTTATAGGTTCCTCTCTTATAAGTTCAATTTTAGGATTCTCTTTTATAAGATTATCAAGTTCTTCTTGTGAGGCACAGAGTTTAGAGGCAACAGAAGATCCGCCAAACCGTGGCTTCACAAAAGTAGGGAAGTCAGAAGTTTCTTTTGGAGAGGTTATGCCTATAGTACTAACTATTTCTTTTGTTTTGATTTTATCTATCCCTATTTTATGAGTTTCTATTCTAGAGAAGATATAAGGGATATTTAGACTCTCTAAAAGTTTTTGTAGTGTCCCGTCTTCTCCACCGGCTCCGTGAATCATAGGGATTGCAACATCAAAACTCTTAGTCGAGTTTAAGAAAAGATCTTTTTCTTCTGGAAATACAAAAGTCTCAGTTTCCGCAAAATCTATCAAATTAGCTACATTTTGAGCTGATTTAATAGATACATCCCTTTCACCAGTTTCTCCACCTGTAATAATGGCTATTTTCATGTGTATATAATATCAGATTTAGAACTTTGACTTTAATAGCTTAGACAGGTAGAGTAACGAAAAAACTATATGATTGTAGAGATAATTACTCGTACGTTTAGTTCAATTGCTGATATTTGTGAAGCACATCAAAGCCAAGGGATAGAGATTTCTTGGTGGGCAGAGGATTTAATCCAAAAAGTTCATATAGATGATATTTCAGAGAGTAAAAGAATAAAGATTATTTCTGGTAGAGAATTAGGTTTTGTAGATAAAGGTTTAAACACTGATATTTACAAGAAAGCGTTATCTTCTGGTATGAAAATAATTACCGCTGAAAGCTCGCTTATTCTTGGCTGTTCTGGAATAAAAATTGATGATCGTATCATGTCAGGCATGGAACCGATAAGGCTAACCGATGGTGACCCTATGGTTTTTACTCACTGGAACAAAAGACTTTCTGCTTCCTTTGCTCTTCCAGATCAAATGGTTTGGGATTCACAAATTAAATGGGCATTTGAATTACCTTACTAAGCTATTACTATTGTGATAGCTTTTTTATTTTAGTTTCTTCAAATCTTCCAACACTTCTTGTGCGTGGGTTGCCGGGGAAACTTTTGGATACGCTTTGGCGATAGTACCGTTGGGAGATACTAGGTAGGAGATACGCTTGGTGCCGAGC
>CAYTMO010000076.1:0-1907 GCA_964439045.1 uncultured Candidatus Saccharibacteria bacterium | reverse complement strand
CTTCCTTGAGGCGCAGCATGAAGGCGCGAGTCCGCTCGTCCAATTCTTCGGCCCACCACTGCGCGTGATTGGCCCGGCGCTTTACGCGCATCGCCTCAAAGTCGAGTTCTCCGACGCGCGCGGAGTTGCACTCGACTCCGTCTTTGGTGGTGAGGATCCGGGCCCACCGACCGCCAACGACCCACCAGTCCCACTTGGCCCGCGGGTTCCGGGTGGTCATGTACTTCCCGGTCTCGGCGTTCAATCGGTAGTCGTACTCGTCGCGCATCCAGCTTTCAAACGACGCCGTTTTGTCGAAGCGCTCCTCGTATTTCGCGCGCAGTTCTTCACCGGATTCGCGCGGAGGGTAGATGTATTCCTTGGCGTGTTCCTCGAACGGCGCAAGCGCCGCCTCAACGTTGCTGCCAACCACCATGACGGCGAAGTGACTCATCGTGTTCCTCGTGGTGCTGCGGGTTGAAAGTCGGCGACCGCACCGGCTGGGAGGCTCCGGGGACATGACTCCGAGAGCTGCTCCGATGCGTCGCCGGGTGAGTCAGTTGGTCGAGTCAGCCTGGTGCTCGGGCTCCGCCTGGGACGCCGGCTCCTCGGCAGGAATCTGCAGCGCGGGCACGTCCTGAATCGGCAGGCGGTGCACCTTCTTGCCCACGCGCTCCTTCACGCTGGCCAACTCCGACACGACCGGAGCAGCAGCGGCCTCGCCCTCGATGTAGTCGTCGTTGTCCATCTCGACGGCCTTCTCGAAGCGCTCGGACGCCAGCGGGAGCCACTTCGCGAGCCGACGGAAAACGGTCTTCTTCGCCATCTCCTCGTAGTCGGTCACCCACGGCCCGTTGCCCGACGAGCGCGAGCGGGCGCGGATGGCGTCGACCTGCGCGCGCGTCATCACCTCGCACTGCACGGTGCCGTCCTTCAGCTGCGCAACGGCGTACACGTGCGTCATCGGACCCGCGCCGCCGTCGCCGAGGTAGCGCTCGTGGTGAATGGTCTGTTGGATGCCCTCGGTCAGCTTGAAGGCGTCCTTCTGAAACACCACCACCGCGCGCACGGCGGCGATTTGACCGGTGCGCCGCGCCAACTCCAGCAAGCCGCGGTACCCGATGATGGGCGTCGCCACGTTGCCGAACGGCACGAGGTAGAACTGCCCGAGGATGCCTCCGGGCTCGAGCCCGACTTCGGCGGCGGCCAACACGCACTGCAGCAGTGACGTGGCGGTGCACTTCTGCAGGCCCGGCGTCTTCGCCACGCAGTTGACGGCGACGCGCATCAGGCGCTCTGGCGTCAGGTGTTCCGGCACCAGGGAACTGATGGCCTTCGTGTTCTTCGCGAGCAGATCCTGCAGCTGCTGCGCGGCGGTGGGGGTGGTGTTCGTCTTCTGGATTGCTTCCGACATGTTCACTTCTCCTTGTTGGTCCACTTCGTTCGAAACGCCTTGTTGCTGCGCTTGTCCGTCTTCCACGTCACGTAGCCATTCGGCCCGTTCAGCCGAGCGGTGCTGCCCATCGACTGCCGCAGTTGGTTCGCGAGGTCGTCGAAGTGCTGGTCCGCCGCCGTGAGATCCGACTCAGCGAGCTCGAGCTGCACCATCAGGGAAATCTCCGAGGGCGCGGCGTCGCGCTCGCTCTCGTCGTCCTTCGGGAAGCGCGATTTCAGCCACGCCTTCGCCTGGGCACTGCCGTCGAGTGACGGTTGCTTGCCGCCCACTACGTGCCGCGCCCACCACTGCTGCGCGTAGTCGAGGAGCCACTTCTGCAACTCAAGGTCCGCCTGCACGACGTAGACGCACAGCTCCCCGTCGAGCAGCGCCGCGAGGTGCATCTCCACGCCCGCGTAGCCGTACACCGCGTGCTCCCACTGGAGCTGCAACAGATACTCGCCGGGCACAATGTCCGTTCCGGGCTCACCCC
>CAYTMO010000075.1:0-1924 GCA_964439045.1 uncultured Candidatus Saccharibacteria bacterium | reverse complement strand
GAGCGCCACGATCTCCGCTCGCACGCGCTTGCGGGCGTAGGCGGCGTCGGCGGCGTCGGCGTCGGCGGCGGCGTAGGCGGCGTTGTCGGCGGCGTCGGCGGCGTAGGCGGCGGCGTTGTCGGCGTAGGCGGCGGCGTTGTCGGCGTAGGCGGCGTAGGCGGCGGCGTAGGCGGCGTCGGCGGCGGCGTAGGCGGCGGCGGCGGCGGCGTCGTAGGCGGCGTCGGCGGCGTCGGCGGCGGCGGCGTAGGCGGCGGCGTCGTAGGCGGCGGTTCTTGCCTCGCGCCAGTTGCCTGGCTCAAGCGTCTCGGCGTACGCGCGCAGCGCGGCATTCTGCTCGGGCTGCTCGCGAAACGCGATCCGGGCGACCTTCCAGATCAGATCGGGGCACGAAATATCACCCCGCTTGCGCAGCCGCCACGCCGTAAACAGCGGCGCGCGCCATGCCTCGGGGTTGGCGTCGATATACGCCTGCCAGCCCGCCGCCGTGTTTTCGATTGCGCCGCCGAAGGCTTCGACTCGGCGCAGTCCGTCACTGCACACGCCGAGCGCGCGGAAGTCGGAGAGGGAGAAGGATTTCATGGTAAGATTACTCATAGCTAGGCGCTCCTATCGCCTGGTTTGCCGTTCGCTGCTGACACAGCGGACGGCGTTTTTATGCGTCGCGCTGTTCCGTGCGCGCGTCGTTCGTTCCGATCTCAGAACCTTCGGGCAAAAAAGAAACCGCCCGCAGCCCGATCAGAATCAGGCGGCGCGCAGCAGCCGATCGGGACATGCGCCGCCCGTCGCTTTGCCCATAGCGGACTACTTCTTTGATGTAGTCCTTTTCGATGATGACGGGCATTCGCTCCATGTCATCGGGAATTGCCATTTCTACACCTCGCGTCTTTTGTTCTGACGTGTAGATTATAGCACGGGTGTCAACTAGTTGTCAACTAGCCAAAAACGGATTATACTGGTTCTTATAGGGAAACGGAGTACGCACTATTTCTACTTGACAGAACATAGCCGCAGCGCGTAAACTTATGGCGGGCGCGGAGTTCCATTGTCCGCCGTGCGGGCGGCACCACTCAGCCTCTCCGCGCCCGGCCGATCTATGCCGCTTGCCGTCGATACCATCAGCTACAACAAGCGCAGAGCCTACCCGATCATCGGGCATGGCTATTCGTTGCGCACGCACCCGCCCCCTGTTCCCGCCCCGCCCGTGGGCTGGCGCTGCCCGTCGTGCCGCAGCGTGTGGGGGCCGAAGGTGGAAGGGTGTCGGGTGTGTAATAAGTCGGAGATCAATTTGTAGGGGTGCAATATGGCGTTATTCATGGTCTTTGATGTCGAAAGCGTTGGGTTGCACGGTGAGGGGTACGCCGTGGGCTATGTTGTGGTAGACAGCGAAGGTAACGTGTACGAAAATGCGCGCCTTGCCTGCGATCCTAAAGCCGCCACTGGTGATGACGAGGGGCGCGTGTGGATTGCGGCGAATTGCCCGCCCATCCCCGCCGACTTTGTAGACCCCAAGGGCGTGCGCGCATCGTTTTGGGTCTCGTGGCGACGGTGGGCAGAGCAAGGCGCGGTGCTCGTGGCTGATTGCGCGTGGCCGGTAGAAGCGCGATTTCTTGCGGCGTGTGTGGATGATAGCCCGCTAGATCGCACTTGGCTCGGGCCATATCCGCTGCACGATGTTGCTACCGCGCGATTTCTGGCGGGCTTTGACCCACTAGGATTGACAGAGCGCCTTCATGGGGAGTTGCCACAGCACGACCCGATGTGTGACGCGCGGCAATCGGCGCGGTTGTGGTTAGAGGCGCACAACAAAATGGGGATGACGTTCTAGGACAACCAGGGAAGCGCCGCGCCCGCTCTGCGGCAAACATCGCTGGCGCGACTGAGTGCAATGGATCTGCTCGTGAGGCACCATGCAGCCCGCAATCAA
>CAYTMO010000074.1:0-1962 GCA_964439045.1 uncultured Candidatus Saccharibacteria bacterium | reverse complement strand
TCATCAGCGATTTTAAGCAATTACCTGTGGGGGATCTGGAAAACTTCATAGTTGAGAATCGAGTGACATGCCAACCTCTTTATCGTTCGAAGGATGCTAAGGCCCATAACACTTTAAGTTTGATTTACACTTATGAAAAACTGGACGACTTTGATGTTGATCCAAGACCAGTTGATCTTGATTTAGTGTTTGATCCGAAAAATCATTCATTCATTGAAACATATGAAATTGATAGTGATTTTTTAAATAAAAAACCATCAGATTATTGGATACCATTGTTTCTATCAATATATTATTGTAGATATGTGATGACATCTAAAACTAAACCAGTTCCTAAAAAAATGATGGAACCGGAAATCTCTCAAGCTGAGGAATTCATCCCAGATGATGATTTGGAAGAACAACAATATAGTAAAGATCCAAGGATTATGGTTAATTATCTTCTTCCAATGTTATCAGAATATCGTTATGATAGGGAGGATTACTGGATTGATATCGGGAAAGCATTGTATAACATCACGCATGGTACGCAGGATGGTCTACTTCTATGGCAAAAAGAAACCGAAGAAAAAAGTACAAGTAAAACTGCTGAGGATTGTTCGAAATTATATAGAACATTCAATCTTTTAAATCACTTATCAATAATTACAATAGGAATATATGCAAGAAAAGACAATAGAGAAGATTATAAGGCTTGGCATACAGTGTGGTGCTCGCAAGCTATCGAAGACTGTATATCAAAAACCAATGAAGATAACGCGGAAGCCTTTTATAGAGTATATTGGTTAGATTTTTTCTTTTACGATAAAAAGTGGTACACGCTATTAAAGCATGATCATACCTTGTCATCCTCAAACAGTTCAGTTTATATACATAATAAAATTGTACCTTTTACACAAATTTTTATTAATTTAAGAAAGGAGATTATATTAAGTTCGGCTGGCGAAGAACGTCCTAAATTTATTAAATCCTCGGAGAGTGAACTTGAACAAATTAATGCACTTATAAGACAACTTAAAACAACTGGATTTAGAAGTTCAACCATTTCACTTATTCAATTTAAATTTTATAGAGAAAATCTACCAAACATACTTAATAGTGACCCAAAGAAAATGGGATGGAAAAATGGAGTGTCTACCTGCGGGGAAAACAAAATGTACTTTAGGGATGGAATGATTGAAGATTTTATTACAATGTCTACTAATGTGGAATATAATGCTGATTTAACTGAAAATTCTCCTCAAGTCAAGAAATGTATGAATTGGTTGTCTCAAACCTTTCCAGATACAGAACTGTTGTCGTTTTTTTTAAAGCACGCGGCTTCTCAATTACTTGGTAAAAATAGTGAGAAGAAGTTAGTGGCATGGGTGGGTGAAGGGAACAATTCAAAATCTATGATTTTAAAACTTTTTCAAGGAGTTTTAGGAGATTATTGTATTGATTTACCGGCTAAAATGCTATGTGCAGACAAATCGGGTAGTTCTGGACCCGATCCTGCGATGGCTCAGATTAAGAACGCTCATACTGGAGTGGTGACAGAACCCGATCAGGATGAGGATATTCAAAGTGGTAAAATGAAAAGAATAACTGGTGGAGATAGAATGTTTGCTAGAATGTGTGGGGAGAACGGTGGATCTATTGATGTTTATTTAAGATTAATATATGTATGTAACAGAATTCCTAATATCACCGGCTTAGATAAGGCTGCTATAGACAGACTGCTTTACATGCCATTTGTATCCGAATGGGTGTTCAATGCACCCAAAACAATTGAGGAACAGTTCGCTCAACGTAAATTTCCTATTGATATTTATTTCGATAATGGTATTCCAGATATGTTAAGTGCTTTTGCTTGGATTATCTTTAGACATTATTCTCTATATAAACTTGAAGGTATGGATAAAATTCCCAGAATAGTTGAAGAATATACTAAAAGACATTGGGAATCATCAGACCCCTACA
>CAYTMO010000073.1:0-2011 GCA_964439045.1 uncultured Candidatus Saccharibacteria bacterium | reverse complement strand
TGGCGGTGCCATTTAACGACCGTCTCCGGTTTGACGATAAGCAAAGCCGAGCGCCAGTCCTTCCAGAGCCTGTAGAGGAGATTCCAGAACAGGCGGTCCTGAGGTCGCAGCTTAGGCTGTTTGGCCGTCCGGTTGAGGATGACCAGTTGTTGGCGAAGCGCGAGATTCTCGGTTGCCAGTTCGAGGCGAGGTGTGAAGAGGGCGCGTAGAAAGGACAAAAGGGCATGGAAAAGACTTATAACCGGCGCAAAACGAAGATGTAATCAAAATGATGGTGTAGGCAGAGAGTATCGTTGCTCGCTTCCTGTAAGTGCAATAATCTTATGGCAGGATCGAATTTTCGGGACACACAAGTAGTGTCATTATGTTTATCACGTTGCAATCGTACATCTGGTGCTAGTCGGGAATGTACGATTGTGCCGTAATCAATCTGTCAACGAAACCCCTTATAAGGAGAGTCCCTATGCGTTTCTTTTCTGCTTTTGTATTCGCTTGCATCATTGCAGCAACAGGTGCAGCAACATGTCTTGCTCAACGCGGCCCAGCGCCGTACTACGAGGACACCGCCAATATCCCTGTGTCACCGGAAATCCACGCCGACCGCAGCGTTACTTTCCGGCTCTTCGCTCCCAAAGCGAGCGAGGTTGTCCTGATGGGATCCCCGGGAATTCTGGAGGTTATCAAGACTCCGATGCCACTCAAGAAAGATGACAAAGGAGTCTGGAGTTTGACGGTTGGTCCACTTCCGCCTGGTTTCTATACCTATGGATACGCGATAGACGGCGGTCTGCGCATGCCCGATCCGTCGAATCCGAATCTCGAAGTGCGTCGTTGGGGGCCGACGAGTTCGTTCATCGTGCCGGGCGCAGAGAAGAGCGTCGTTGAGCAGCGCCGCGTACCGCATGGCACAGTCCATGTCGAGTTCTACGACTCGCCGAGTCTGAACGCCGAGCGCATGGTCTATGTCTACACGCCGCCGGGTTACGAAACTGGCAAACAGAAATATCCGGTGCTGTATCTGCTGCACGGGAACGGGCAGATCGAAGCATCGTGGACATGGACGGGACGAGCCAACGTCATCATGGACAATCTGCTTGCCGACGGAAAGATCAAGCCCATGGTTGTGGTCATGCCCTATGGCCACGTGCCGCGTGAAATCAAAGCGCCGGCTTCGGCAAGTGATCCTGGGTCCATCGAGAAAGAGTTTATTAGTGGCGTCAAGCCACTGGTGGAAGGTAAGTATCGCGTGCTGACGGACCGCAATCATCGCGCCATCGCTGGATTATCAATGGGCGCGGCGCAGTCGCTCTCCATTGGCCTGCATCATCTGAATGAATTTGCCTACATTGCCGCGTTCAGCGGCGGCGGAAATCGCGCTGAATGGGAGAAAGCGGATGCGGCGACGTTGAACAAGCTGAGAGTCCTCTGGCTCGGCTGCGGTACAGACGACTTTGCGTACAATGGCGTAAAGGCGATGGACGACCTGTTGACACAGAAAAAGGTGAAACACGTGTTCAATCCCTCTGGCGGCGGGCACAGTTGGCCGAACTGGCAGACCTATCTTTCGAAGTACGCACTGTTGTTGTTCCGCGATTGATATTTCACATGAAGGATGGCTCACAACCTCACTAACTGATGTTACCCAGTCGAGGTGAACTTAAATCATTTGACAGTTTTTGCGCCGGAGGCGCGCGGGATATTAGCCGGTGGTGGAGCCGCTTCGGCACAACCACCGGAACCGCACGCGATAGGCTCGCGCTCCGGCAGGAGCGCAGGACGTGCCTGCCGATTTAGTCACGACGGTTCGTCCTGCGTCTCCCCAAGACCCAAATGTTTTTACATTGCGTTCCGGTGGTTCCGCTACTGATCCAACACTGAAACCTGCGCGATAAATCTCCCCGAGCTCCGGCAGGAGCGCAAGACTGAAACACGGAATACGACATGCCATCAGCGCATCTGAGCCTGCACTATCATCTGATTTTCAGCACCAAAGACCGCGTGCCTTATATGC
>CAYTMO010000072.1:0-2032 GCA_964439045.1 uncultured Candidatus Saccharibacteria bacterium | reverse complement strand
CTTTTCGTCTTACAGAAGATCCTAAATATAGAAAATTATTGGTTGTATTCTTAAGAGATATCAAATTGTTGCCAAATTTAGTAAATATTATATTAAAGCACAAACCAGAAACATTAGAATCGTACGATGACAAGACCTTTCTTTTGGTTTTAAAATATTTATGGGATTTCATAAAGTTGCTCGGATGGCGCAATTTATTTAAACTTGTATTTTCTTTTGGTCCAGAGACAATGATGACTTTGAAGCACGGAATGCCAAAATTAATTTTGCTTATAGAATTTACTGGAGACAATCAGGAAGATGCAGACAATAAAGCAAAAGCTCTTTTTGAAGAACTAAAGAAAGAAAAGAAGATAGGTGTACACCTGACTCGAGACGAATTCGAAGCAAAAAAATATTGGACAATAAGACACGAAGCTTTTAATCTTATCAGATATCATTTAAAGAAAGTAAAATCAAAACCTTTCATAGATGATGTTATTGTTCGCCCTGAAAAGTTACCAGAGTTTTTTCCAGAACTTTATAAAATTTTGGGAGCTTATAAAAAAGATATGACTTTTGCTGTAGGTGGGCACGCAGGGGATGGGAATTTACATATTTATACCTTAATGAATCCAAAAGATAAGAAAATTAGAAATATCATAGAAGAAGTTTCAGAAAAAGTTTATTCGATGGTAGCTCGACTTGAAGGCTCCAATACAGCAGAGCATAATGATGGATTAGTGCGTAGTGCTTTTTTGCCGAAAATGTATAACAAGCAAATAATTGGTCTTTTTAAAGAAACTAAAGAATTATTCGACCCTTTGTATGTAATGAATCCTGGTAAAAAAGTACCCTTTGCTGAAGGGTTGATAGGTAGTAGAAAATATCTAGATTCCCACATTGCTATACTAGATTAATTTGCTTTTTAAGTTTTTTAATATATAATACTTTTTATGTTTACAATAAAAGCTACACAAAGAGGCGCAGGAGTAAAATCCGATGTTTTAAAGAAAAATGGTGAAATCCCTGCAGTTTATTATGGTAAGGGCAGTAGTGAAGCTGTTTCTATTTCTGTACCAGTTGTTGAATTTAAAAAAATATGGAGTAAAGCTGGAGAATCTTCAGCAGTACAAATAGCTACCGCAAAAGGTAATATAGATGTTTTGATACACGATGTTCAAAGGCATCCTATTACAGGCGAGCCTATCCACGTTGATTTCTTAGTTATTGATATGAATAAAAAGATTACTGTTTCTGTACCGCTTGAATTTATTGGAGTCTCTCCTGCTGTAAAAAGTGGAGTGGGTGTCCTTGTAAAAGTCCTTCACGAAATAGAAGTAGAAGCATTGCCAAAAGACTTACCTCAAAGTATTAATGTTGATATATCAAAATTAGTTACTACGGACGATGTGGTGCTTGTTTCTGATGTAGTTTTACCGAAAGGTGTAACTTCTGTAGCAGAAGCCGAAGAAGTGGTCGCTTCTATAGCTACTCAAAAAGAAGAAACAGAAGATACTGCACCAGTGGATTTGTCTTCTATTGAAGTAGAAAAGAAAGGAAAGAAAGAGGAAGAAGCACCAGAAGCTTAGTCTTAACTCAAAAAAATATGTTATAATAGAAACTATGGAATACAAAAAACCCATAGTTTTTATTTTTGCTTTCGTATTTGTATTTACGCTTTTTTTTAATTTAAACCCTTTAAATGTCAATGCTGCTATTGATTGTGTAGCTATCGCACCTTCATCTCCTCAAACAGATAAAGATGCTTGTAGAGTAGAGCTTGCTAATATAGAAAAGGAATTAGCTGAATTAATAAAAAAACAAGAAGAACAAAAGAAAAATACCGGCACTCTTACAGGGGATGTGAATTATCTGAATACTCAGATTAAAGCTCTTCAAACAAAGGTAAAAGCTCGAGCTATTGCCATTGCAAGCTTGAAAGTTTCTATAACCGAAAAAGTGTCAAAAATTGAAAATTTGTCAACTAAGATAAAGTCTCAACACGAGTCCATTGCTCAACTTTTACGGAATACAAATGATTTTGATAATG
>CAYTMO010000071.1:0-2084 GCA_964439045.1 uncultured Candidatus Saccharibacteria bacterium | reverse complement strand
GCATAGTCGCGGTGCAGATCGGGGTATCGCTCGGCGAGGTAGGCCCCCCGCCCCTCGCCCCACCACGCCGTGCAGCGGGCGCATTCCGGGGCATTGACCATGCGGGCATACATGGGCGGCAGATCCACCCCCTGCGCCGCGAGGTAGGCCCGCACGTCGTCGTGCGACCAGTCCTCCAGCGGGTAGAGCAGCTCCACGCCGCGGGCCATGTCGCCCGTGCGCGCCGGTAGCCGCGCCATGTCCGCGCGCTTGGTGCCGCGGATCAGCAGCGTGTTGCGGTCCTCCGCGACGCGGTCGAAGAAGGGCGCCATCAGGTTCGCCCAGCAGCAATCATAACGGCCGACCAGCCGCGTCCCGCGCCCCTCGCCCATCTGCTGGCCGATCCAGTGCTGGGTGTGCGGCACCAGGTCGGAGGGCAACCCGTGCTGCCACTGCCAGCCGCGCACGTCCGTCTGGATGTGCTCATAGCGCGGCAGGCCCGCGGTCATCCGCGCCACGTGCGCCACCATCTCCGGCAGCAGGTCGCCGGTGTCGAGATGGTAGACCGTCACGCGGTCCAGCAGCCCGGCCTCGCGCAGCATGGTCAGGACGGCGGTGGAGTCCTTGCCGCCGGAGAAGCCGAGCGCGATCCGGTCGTGCCCGTCCAGCGCGGAGAAGTCCGGCGGGGTCGGCATCAGATGGCGATCGCCACGGCGGCGGCGAGGCTGGCAGCGCCGCCCGCGGTGGCGGCCGTCTGTGCGTTCTTGGCGTTGGCGGCGCCGACCTGGCCCTGATATCCGGCGTAGACGTTGCCGGACAGATCGGTGCCCTGCACGCTCGTCTGCGGCGTGTTCGTGAATTGCGGCATCTGCACCTGCGACCCGGAGAGCAGCGCCGCCAGTTCGTTCAGCGGCTGGTTCCGCAGTGCGAGCTGTTCCTGCAGCGACTGCTGGCGATAGGCGTTCTGGAACCCGGCATCGTTCTGTGCGAGCCCGGCGAGGCGGGATTGCTCCTGCCCGGCCTGCGTGATGGCGCCGAGCCGCGCGTCGTTGACCCCGCGGTTGAAGTCGTCCATCGCGCCGCTGTAGGCCTCGCTGCCGTAGCCGATGCCCTGGTTCGCCAGCCGGGTTTCCAGCGCGGCCCGGTCGCGGTCCATCTGCGGCTGCATGCGCGACATGAGCGCGTTCTCGACCTGGTCCCGGCCGATGTTGGGGTCGCCGTAGCGGCTGAACATGGCGGAGTAGTCGCCCACGCCACCCGACAGCGACGGGTTGAACGGGCTCGACATGCTGCCCTGCAACTGCTGGAGCTGCGACACGCCGGCCTGGCCATAGAGCTCCTGCGCCTGGTTCGACAGGTCGAGCTGGCGCTGTTCGGATGGCGCGAGGGCCTGCGTCGCGGAATAGCGCGGCGTGCCGTCCGACCACTGGCCGACCTGCTGATACTCCAGGATGCCCGATGGTGTGTATTGGTTCACCATGTTGAGGCCGGCCTGCGCCTGCGCCGTCTCCCGGTTCATGGTCCCCTGCGCCTGCGCCGTCGCGTAGGGGTCCGGTGCGGCCGGTGCCTTGCTCTTGCCCATGCTCTCGCTCCTAGCCGGGCGCCTTCGCGCCGCTGCCGAACAGCCCATCCCACATGTTGCCGAACCACCCGGGAGCAGCTGCCGCCCCGGGCTTGTTCGGGTCGCCCAGCGGCATCGGCGCCGACACGCTGGCGCCGCTGCCGAACTTCTGCTGCGGCCCGAGCAGGCTGTAGAGCGCGCCCGACATCTGCCCCATCGGCATCTGCTGCGCCTGCGGCGACGGCTGCCCGAGCATGCCCGCCAGGCGGGACGGCTGCTGCGGCATCTGCGGCGCCGGGTAGCCCTGCAGCTGGTCCGCCAGAGACCGCCGCCGCATGCCCTGCTGCTGCACCATCGCCAGCTCGGCGCCGAGGCGCGCGAAGGGGTGGTTGGGGTCGCTCATGTTCAGCGGGTCGTAGTCGTAGGCCACGCCTAAGCCCTCCACCTGCTGCGCGCCCACTCATCGCGCATCATGCTGCAGATCACGGCATGCACCTTCGGCCCGAAGTGGTGCCGCAGCACCGCCTCGCGCTTCATGCCGATG
>CAYTMO010000070.1:0-2231 GCA_964439045.1 uncultured Candidatus Saccharibacteria bacterium | reverse complement strand
AGAACAGATCTTGTTCATCTAGAGCCTTTTTAAGGTCTTCTTTGTTTTTATAAGCGCCAGTTAGGCGCTGTAAACAAAATTCTAGCAGAGTCATAAGAATAAAAGTTTAATAAAATTAAGAACAATTACTCAGGATAAAAATATAACATAAAACAAAAAAGTACAGATAACTTTATTTAAATTTAAAATTGATTTTAGACACCTAACTTCCCCTTGTAAATCAAGAACACTATGATATAGTATGCGAGTGTACCTGTTGTACAAAATATGTACAAAGAATAAAATGCAAGACATAAAGAAAATACTAAATAATTTTGGCTTTTCAGAGAATGAATCTAGAGTCTATTTGGCGATGCTCAGATGCGGCGAAGCACCTATTTCTAGAGTTGCAAAGCAAGCAAGGCTTAACAGAATAACAGTGCATCATATAATAGAGAGGTTGGAAATACGAGGTTTTGCTTTACGGTTTGGTAAAGCAAAAGAAAAGCTTGTGCGTGCTCTACACCCTAACTCGCTCCAGAAAAAGATTCACGAGTCTTCAAGTGAGTTTGATAAGATTGTACCAGAACTCATCGCAACTATGCGTGACGACTCTAAAAAACTGAAGCCTGTAGTCAGAATGTACTACGGAGTAGCTGGGTTTGAAAGTGCAGCAGAAGAGTTGCTAGCGAAACCCAATATCACGCTCAGACACATCGGCTCGCTTTCGGAAGTACATAAATTCATAGGATTAAAGTACGACAAAGAATACTTTATTCCGACAAGAGTGTCTAAAAATATTCTTTATAAAGTAATCTTGTACGAAGGTGAAATAAACCCAATACTTCGCACTGTCACTGAAGATGATTTGAGGCAAATAAAATATTTACCGAGCAATTCTAAAATATTTACTAGTACTTTTATAATTCCTGGCAAAGTTATTATCGTTACCACCAAAGAAGAACTTATGACTGTAGTCATAGAAAGTGAAAACATAAGTGAATCTGAGATTGAGAAGTTTGATCTTATCTGGGATTTAATTGATAAATTCGAAAAATAAAAAACCTCTTTTTCAAGAGGTTTTTTATTTTAATTTTTATTTCTTCTTTCCTACTTTTCTTCGAGATACGATAAATACATTTGAATATTTCTTTGGACTTCGGGTCTTCCTTCCTCCGGTTACTTTACCCCACATAGTCTTTGGGCGTTTAGTACCACGTCCTTGACGGCCTTCACCTCCACCGTATGGGTGATCCACAGGGTTCATAGCAGTACCTCGAACTCTCGGACGAATCCCCTTCCAGCGAGAGCGTCCAGCTTTACCGTAGTTTTCTAAATGGTGTTCTTCGTTTGAAACAGTACCAATAGAGGCGTAACAATTTTCATTTACTTTTCGAACTTCAGTAGAAGGCATCTTAATGTTAGTTTGTCCGTCGGCATTTGCTACAACTTGAGCAAAAATACCTGCACTTCTACCAATCTTCGCACCGCCCATAGGCTTGATTTCTATATTGTATACAAAAGTTCCAACTGGAATATTCTTTAATGGGAGCCTGTTACCTGGTAGAAGAGGAGCGTTTGGAGATACGATAAATGTGTCTCCTGGTTTTACAGACTTTGGCAAGATAACATATCTCTTTTCTCCATCTTTATAAACTGCAATACCGATAAATGCACTACGATTCGGATCGTATTCTACACTTGTTATCTTTGCAGGAATTTCTTTTTTATCATACAAGAAATCAACTTCTCTGAACAAGCGCTTGTGCCCACCACCTTTGTGTCTCATTGAAATACGTCCAGCATTGTCGCGTCCGTATGAACGCTTGAAGCCGTGAGTAAGAGACTTCTCTGGTTCGGACTTAGTCAATACCCCGCGGTATGTAACATTGGTCATTGCTCTTCTTGATTTACTTGTAGGTTTATATTTTTTCATTTTCTTTATCTAAATTATATAAGTTCTATTTTGTCTTCTTTTTTTAAATAAACATAAGCTTTCTTACCACCTTGTTTAACACCTTTTTTACCTCTAACTATTATTTCTTTATTAGGTGTATTAACGATGTTTATTTTTACAGGTTTTACCTTATATAGAGTAAAAATAGCCTTTTTAATTTCTGTTTTATTAGCACGATCTGAAATATCAAAAGTATAGATATTTTTCTCATAAACCAAAGAAGCTTTTTCGGTGACTCTTGGATTTTTAATTATTTTAGTGACTATATTATCTAAATCTTTAGTCGCTTCAATTT
>CAYTMO010000069.1:0-2509 GCA_964439045.1 uncultured Candidatus Saccharibacteria bacterium | reverse complement strand
TACCAGCAGAGACTACTTCATGAGCGTCGCCAAACTTCTTGCGAAAGAGCGCCTCTGCCATCTGACTCCTACCAACATTTCCTTTGCAAATAAATAAGATTTTCATAGTATTGATTATAGCTTACTTTTTGATATAGTGGGTTTATGATTGAAGCTAGGTCATTTGTTTCAGAAATAGAAACTACAAGGCAAATTCTTGAAGAAAATGGGGCTGTTTTTAAGGGTGAATACGTTCTAACAGACAAAATATACTCTTCATATAACCCACCAAAAGGGCTTGATGATGAATTTCTAAGACTGCGTATTTATCACAAAAACATTTGGCCACAAAAAGATGTAATAGTAGCGGTCAAGGTTCACGAACAAAAAGAGATAGGAGTGGACACAGAGGTACCGCTCAAGAAAGAGTTTGATTCCGTAGAAGAAGCTGAGAAGTTTATCGAGGAGAATTTGCTTGATAAGTACAAATACGAGTACACCTTCACTCGTACCGGTTGGCAATACGCTCTGGGCGAAGATGAGATAGATTTGGAAAGAGTAGACGACCTCAAAGACTTTTATAGTGTTGAATTCAAATCAAACACTGTCGAAGGACTAAGGGAACTTGAGGCGCTCCTAAAACTCAAAGACGTCATCGAAGGCCCCATCGCCTCTCATATGAAAGAGATACTTGAAAAATAAATAATATTTGACATAAAACAGTATTATGATATAGTTTAAAAAACTTTAAACTATGCCCTTAGCAATTATTACCTATCGCACAGATAGCACAGCGGCTAATCTTGTAAGTAAAATAGCAGAAGTACTCCCAAGTATCGTTGCTAAAACCCTTAGTATTCCTGGCCATCCCCATGCCTCCTTAGGTGAAAAAGACACTGAGGTAAGGATAGTAGCCGGTTCAGGGTTAGACCTGAACGTACCCGAAATCGCTATACGAATATTTGCCAACGACTATGAGGAACGGAGAGTAAACCTCGATGAAAGAACTGCAGAGATTTGCAAACTTCTCAAGAAATCAAAAGAGTGGTGGCCATCTATGTATGGAAACGTATATGTCTGGGTTATGCTATGCCCCGGTTCTTTTGTAAAAATGTAAAAGGTGGTAAAAACTTAAAGACCTGCAATAACATTGCAGGTCTTTTTTAGTAATTTTCATAAACTATTTTAAACCCTTAGATACAACCAAGACTCTATTCCGCTAGAGAGCTCAATCTTTACTCTTTTATAATCCTTACCCTCATACCTATCAGCTCTTTCAAGTTCTTTTTCAGTTAATTCATATACAAAACCTTCTATATTGCTTCCCTCTTTTTTATTGGCAACATTAAAAGTTTTACCTCCGACTTCTAACTTGGCTTTTTCATATCCTAGAAGAATATCTGGTGCACCTTCCAAAATCCTACCGAAGAGTTTCTCCTGTATTTCTGGAAGCTGAAGCGATCCATATGTAAATAATTTTTCCATATATTACAATTTATTATTTCTTAAGAATTTCAGGTTTTATAAAAGCGGAATAACTTCCTAAATTCCACTGATGCACAAAAATATCAAGATCTTCAAGTGTGCAATTTAGTCCTTTTATATAAGGGCGTAACTTAGACAGACCATATGCCCACGCATATCGCTCGCGATCAATCATTTCTTTCTGTAAAACAGACTCTTCTTTTTCCTTACCTAAGGCAACCAGCATTATTTCAAGCGGATCAATAGCAGGATCTTTTTTATGTCCTACCTCATGCATCAAAACAAGAATACCTGCAGCTGTTTTTGGCTCGATACTAAGTTTTATATAAGGATTCAAAGAATGAGAAGCTGATCCAGAGACAGTATTTCCGCCTTTTTTTACATACACATTATTTTCACCAAGTTCTTTATTTAAATCTAAACTAGAACCATCATTTTTGTTTTCTAAAATAAAATTTTGAAGTATTGAGTATTTTTCTGGTTTAAAGTTAAGAAACCTAATAAGTGCACGATCATTTACATCTAAATCTGTACCAATAAAATCTTCTTCTGTTTTTGGAATGGTATCAATATCAAATTTCAAATCTTCATATAAAAAAGAGGCCTTTATAGATTCATTTTCAATAATAATTTCATTACTTTCACCTCTGCTTTCTTTACCAAGAGGTTTAAAAAGATGCTCTACTTTTTCTATAGCAGATTCCGCAGATATAACTGTTTTTTCTAACTTTGGAGCAATAGGACTTTCCATAGATTAATTATACCTTATGAACTGGTAGTTTGGACAAATGTTGGAACTTTGATGTTTGACAAATAATAATAACAATGTAATATCTAGAAAAAATAAAAAATGAAACATAAAGACCCTTACAGCTCTTTTTTAAGAGATATTAGAAATAATACTAAAAAAGAATCTCAATGGCGCGAAAAAGGCGATGAAGCATTGAAGGAATTTAAAAAGTATTTACAAAAAAAGATATTTCGATCAGTAAAAGATGAGAAGCTAAAAAACTTCCTGAAAATCGAATCACATGATGGCTTTTCC
>CAYTMO010000068.1:0-2513 GCA_964439045.1 uncultured Candidatus Saccharibacteria bacterium | reverse complement strand
CAGGTCATGATGCTCTCCTCTTCGCGACTTGCGCGCTACGGGTATACTCCGAGCTCCACGGCTCGATACGCCGGCTCGAGTGCGCCGACTGCCGGCCATCTTTCCGGCGCCATCGGGATCCGTCCGCCAGCACCACGAGGGTCTTCGTGAGTCGATCGACGCGTCCGCGCTGCTGGTTGGGCAGGCGGATGGGCTGGTCTAGGTACCACTCGTCAGCGGTCATCCGAACAAGCTCGCTTGCGCCGGACCAGCGTCCACGCTCATGAGGTTGCGCGCCGCCTGCTCGTAGTAGCTGCGCTTGAGCTCGACGCCGATGAAGCGCCGGCCCTTCTCAAGCGCGACGTAGCCCTCGCTCCCGATGCCGGTGAACGGCGAGAGCACCACGTCGCCGGGGCGAGACCAAAGCTCCATGGCGCGGCGGATGACCTCCAACTGCAACGGGCAGATATGGCGCTCGTCGTCGTGCTCGCGGGCGCTGCGATACTGCAACGTGTCGCTCGGGTTGATGTCCATCCACACGGGCGAGGCGTACTGCTGCCACATGTCGACGGGGAACGTCTCGTTGGTGTGCGTGACGGGCTCAGCGTTCTCGCCGGGCTTGCGCATGGTGATCAGGTAGTCCGGGATGCCCTGCCGGGACATCGCCGAGTCCTTCTTGATCTGCTTGTGGAGCAGCCCGAGCGCCTTGGTGCGCTGCATGGCGGTGACGGGGTCCTTCCAGATGACCACCTCGGAGTGGTGGATGAACCCGACGTCCACGAACGCGCGGATCAACTCGCCTCGGAAGTCGCGCAGCCCGATGAACCCATCGCGCGCCTTGCTGGTCGGCATGAGCATGCAGTGAAACGACATCAGGCGCCCCGGCTTGGTGACGCGGTACAGGTCGCGCGCGAGGTAGGCGAAGTGCTCGAAGAACTCGGCGTCATCGCGGCAGTTGCCCATGTCGCGCTCGCTCGCGGAGTACGTGTACAGGCTCGCGAACGGCGGGGAGTAGATGGTGTAGCCCACGCTGTTGTCGGGCAGCCCGGCCACGACTTCCACGCAGTCGCCGTTGTAGAGCACGAAGTTTTCGCCGACCGTCTGATCAATCACGCTATCCATTTCGGGATGTCCATTCTCTTGCTCGGGGTGTAGCTGTTCCACTCGCGCTCAGCGCGCTTGACGATGACGTCTTTCATCTCTCGCATGGCGGCGACCATGGACACTTGCATGTCGCTGTTGCCGTCTTCCTTGCGCTTCATGTTCGCCACGATGGCGCGCTCGCTCTCGGCCACGCACGTCCGCACGGTGACCGGCATCTTCTGGCCGAAGCGCCAACACCTGCGGATGGCTTGGTAGGTCATCTCGTAGGAGTGCGACGGGCCGGTGAAGTACACGTCCCGACAGTGCTGCCAGTTCATGCCGAACCCGGCGATGGATGGCTTCGTGATGAGCACACGATAGCGGCCGTCCGCAAACCCCAGCAGGGCGTCCCGCTTGTGCTCGTGGGTGTCCGCGCCCTTGACCTCCACGCTGCCCGGGATGGCCGCGCACAGCGCCGCTGACTCGTCGTTCAGGTCGCACCACACCAGCGCGGGCCGGTCGTGCGCGGTGACGTGCTCGGCGATGGTTGCCACGCGCTCGCCCATGGTGTCGCGCCGCACCTTGCGCTGTTCGTTCAGGGTCACCGCGTCATCCGCGAAGAGCCCATCGGTGCGCGACGCGATGTGGTCCACGTCGATCACGAGTGCTTCGTGATGCAGTGCAGGGAGCACGAACCCCGTGTCATCGAACCCAAGATCCGATGGCCGCGTGACGACTGCGCCCCACTCGCACACCCATCGCCAGAACGTGTCTCGAGCATGGCCCTTCAAGCGCCAGTCTTGCGTGCTGCCGCCGTCGTGCGCGAAGTACTCGGCCAGCATTTCCACCCGGCTCTTGATGCCCAGGAACTCGGAATGGTTGCCCAGTTCCACGTGGTCGTTCGGTGCCGGCGTTGCCGTGCACGCGAGCTTGAATCGCGTGCTCGCGAACCGCTCGATCAGCTGGTTGCGGGTGGCGCCGTTGAACGACTTCAGGATGCTCGACTCGTCCAGCACGACGCCGGCGAAGTCGATGCCATCGAACGCGCTCAACATGTCGTAGTTAGTGATGGTGATCGGCGTGGTGCCGCCCGTCCGCGAGTACGTCACGTTGATGCCGAAGCGTGCAGCCTCGCGCACGGTCTGGTCAGCCACGGCGAGTGGAGCGACGATGAGCACGCGCCCGCCAGTGTGCTCTTGGACCACGCGCGCCCACTCGCACTGCATGATCGTCTTGCCGAGCCCGGTATCCGCGAAGATGGCCGCGCGGCCACGCCGCAACGCCCACGACACGAGTGCTGACTGATGCGCGAAGAGCGCCGGATTCAAGACGGTCGACTCGATGCCCTCGGGCCGCTGCGATGCGCCACGGCGGGCGATGAATGCGCTGTAGTCTCTCACGCTCCACCCTCCGGCACATCCCAGCGAGACCGCCCGAAGTGGCGGGGAGTC
>CAYTMO010000067.1:0-2563 GCA_964439045.1 uncultured Candidatus Saccharibacteria bacterium | reverse complement strand
GGTGAAGAAATAGCACATTTGCTTGAATTTGCTGTTACCTCTAATGGGAATACTCGTGAGGATGCTTTTGTAGAGGAATTAATCCATTTAGAGGATGAAATTTTTAATAAAATAAAGTTAATAACAATAGAAAATAAAGAGGTGTTAAATAATTTTACACAATGGGTCAATGGAGGATCTGTTCTGAAAGTTAGATGTAATAGTAAAAGATTAGAAGATTATATATCAGAATTAAAAAACAGAACACGAGTCGCTGTTAGAAATTTAGGGTTAGCTGAAATAAAGTCATTACCTAGTGGTGGTATAGAAGTTTTTTTAGGGGATAAAAAAATTAAATTTGGAAAGAGTAAAAGAGGTGATTTGAATCTTTATTCAAACATAATAGAGCTTATGCATAATGGATCTGTCATTGTTTTAGGTGAGAAGTTCACACTAAGTGAAAATTATAAAAAAAAAGATTTTGTCTCCTTTAACGATTTAACTGAAATTATCTCAACAATAAAAGATGACATCGACGGAGATGACAATGCTGTAATATTAAAATCAATAAAAGATGCGGTAAGAAACATAAATACAAAGTCTCAAGAAAAACTTGGTCGCCCTTTGTTTAAAAAAGAAAACGAAGGTTTCGTCTGGGCCATATAATCTATAAAATAACTATTTTAACTAAAAAACATCAATATAATTGGTGTTTTTTTAATTTTACTCACCTTAACTCACTTTACTCACTAGCCTAAATACATACTAAAGTTACTTTATTTTAGATAGTCGTAATTAAAAGTAAAAGGAATAAAGAACAAAAGTTATTTGAAAACCACATATGAAAACAATTCACTTCCTTCTTTGCGAAGCACCAATCTGTATAGATGATCAAAATCCTAACTTTAGAAATAAAATAGTGTGGTTACCTGGCGAAAAGATATGCTCAAAAACACCTTACGCTAAATTTCAAAAGAAGCAAATTGAGATCAATAAACTTGTTCAAGAAAATAAATTTAAAAATATGGACCGTGGCTATACTGCAAATGATTTAGAGAATCGCTCTATATAGCCTCTGTGCGAAAACCCTCCTAAAATTAGCCTTAATTTACAAGGGTTCAAAATAGGCTCCTCGCATCTAAATTCAAAAAAGGGTGTGAGGTAGCTTAAAGGCAAAATTAACAATTAACCAACAGAAAAAATGAAAATACAAAATCAAAGAAAAAATAAATTAATAGAACTCGATGAGGAATTTTGGGATGAAGAAATTCCAGAAAAAGATGAGGATTGCATTGATATTAACAAACCCTAAAAAAAATTAAAAAGTAGTCGCTTTTAAAAATTACTAATTAACCAAATCATGATTGACTTAGAAGAATTCAAAAAGATATTAGGTGATAAAAATGGATTATCTGAAGAAGATATCATTAAACTCAAAGAAAATCAGGAAAATATGGCTGAAATATTTTTTAATTCTTGGCTAAGTGAAAATGATATATAATGTAAATATTAATATGAAAAATAATACAAAAACTAAAAACTGCATAATCTACTGTCGAGTAAGTTCTTCGAAACAAGCACAGCAAGGAGAAAGCTTAGAGCTTCAAGAAAAAATCTGTACTGATATTGCCCAAAAACATGGATTAAACATTGTGCGTGTTTTTAAAGAGTCTTTTTCTGGAAGAAAAGACGAAAGACCACTAATAGACGAAGCTTTTGCTTACATAAAAGCAAACCCTAAAAAAATAGACGTATTTATAATACGCGCAATAGATAGATTCACTCGAGGTGGCACCCTTGGATACGAAAACTTGGGTAAATTCTTAAGAACACATGGAGTTGCCCTGATAGACAGTTGTGGCATTATCCAACCTTCTCAAAACACCTTAAATCATTTGGATATTGAATACGACTGGAGTATTACTCGTCCAAGTGAAATAACAGAACTGGTTATGGCTCAACAAGGTAAACATGAAGTCACTCAAATACTAACCAGAACAATAGGAGCAGAAATAGCACTAGTTAGAGATGGCTATCATGTCGGACCTCCAAGAGAAGGCTATCTAAATGCGAAACTTTCACTGGAAGGAAGGAAAAAGCCTATACAGGTTCCAGACCCAGCCTCTGCTCCATTTTTTATAAAAATGTTTGAATTAAGAGGCTTTGGAACCCACACAGACCAGGAAATAGTAGATAAGATAAATGCTATGGGTTACAAATCTAAAACAAGACATAAATGGTCTAAGAGTAAAGAAAGAGTCGTTGGTACAACAGGAGGAATACAGTTAACTGTCCAACATTTACAGAGTGTCATATCCAACCCTATATATTGTGGAGTTAATAACGGTAAATGGAACATACAACCTATTAAAACAAAATACCCTGGCCTGGTTACCATCGACGCCTTTAATAGAGCAAACAAAGGCAAGAGATTCATAGAAGAAACACCAGATGGTAGTATTACCATC
The DNA here is from genome assembly GCA_964439045.1 of uncultured Candidatus Saccharibacteria bacterium. Classification (GTDB taxonomy): domain Bacteria; phylum Patescibacteriota; class Minisyncoccia; order Phycocordibacterales; family UBA9973; genus UBA9973. The sequence goes on along the minus strand of CAYTMO010000067.1, from coordinate 116 downwards.
CACGAAGACTACAATCCTCATAGTTTAAAGAGAACAAGAGACAATCAACAATTCCCTTTCAAATCTGTGGTTCTTTGCCCACAGTGCAATAAACCATTTTTGGGTAGCTTCTCTAA
>CAYTMO010000066.1:0-2633 GCA_964439045.1 uncultured Candidatus Saccharibacteria bacterium | reverse complement strand
CAGGCGGTTTCGTGACTTTGCTCCAGCGTTCGCGCCTGCTGCTGGCTGCCCTTCAGCTTGCGCTTGAGGAATTCGATGACGACGTCGGTCGCGTCCATGCGGCCCTCAGGGGAGGTAGAAGTTGGAGGTGGTGCCGCCGCCCGTGCCGTTGCCCAGCTTGCCGGCGTTGGCCGTCGCGTACGTCATGCCCGTGCCCGAGGCGACGACAGTGCAGCACTCGCCGATGGCGCCCGGCACCATCGCCATCACGCCAGTCACCGCGAGGGCCGTCTGCACCGCCGCCTGGAACGTGAAGGTGGAGTAGACGCCAGGGTTGGTGAGGACTTCGAACTTGTTCAGCGTCCGGTCCACCGTCGGGAAGATGTAGACGATGGCCGCGCTGCTGATGGCACGCACGCGCATTGCCAGCGACGGGTGCCGGTTGATGGCCAGTGCGAGCGACGTCGCGTCGGCCGCGTCGGCGCCGGACATGTCGAACTCGCCGAAGTTGGCGGGCGAGCCGTTGACGGCGGTGAAGCGCGTGTTGCAGATGTCGATGAACTGCCCCGCCGTCACCGACGCGAGCGTCAGCTGCAGGCCTCGGTTGCTGGCCGTCACCTTGCGGTTGACCGTGGCGTTGGCCTTGATGGCCGCGACGAGGAGCGTCTGCGTTGCGACGTCGCCACCAGCGGCCGTCACCGTCACCGCCGTGCCGTCGATGGTGGCGCCAACAGAGCCCGACAGCGAGGAGCCGATGAGAGCGCCGCACGCCGGGCCCGCGTGGGCGGTGGAACCCAACGACACGTCATCGTTGCAGCTCCAGATGAGCCCGTCGCTCTGATTCTTCCCGGACTCGACGGACTCGAGCTCCATGAGAATCCAGCGGAGCGACTCCCTGCCGATGGCGCGGTTGCGCAGCAGCCCCATGGGCTTGCGCGTGTTGAAGATGATGTTGAGGTTCGGCATGCGAGGCTCCGGTGAAGGCAGCGGGAGAGCCTGTGCAAGCGCCCTCCCGCCACTGGGCTTCAGAAGGTGACGCCGGTGAGGGACAGCATGTGGCTGGGCGACTCGCAGAGCGGGGCGAACTGGCCGTAGCCGCGCATCTCGGAGGCCGGCGACTGCGCCACCTCGAGAATCAGCCCGTTCACGCCGCGTCCGCGCTGGATGATGTCGAAGTCCTGCGCGCCGATGCGGATGACTTCATCCGTCGGGTAGCAGAGCACCTCGCCCTGCTTCTGCAGGTTGTGCCCGACGATTTCGAGGATGGACTTGTGCGGCAGGTACATCTCGATGTTGTCGAAGCCGTTCTTCGCGTCGCCGGTGGCCGACGCGTACCGACGCAGCGTCGCCTCGTCGTTCGCGAACTGGGCGAAGAGCTCGGTAGGGACGATGGCGCGGATCCGCTTGCCCATCGCACCCTTGTTGATGGGCCGCGCGAGGTAGCGGATGAGGTCCGCCAGCTTCAGGTTGCCGACGCTCGCCTGGGAGTTGCCCTTCGCCACCGAGTACGGCACCGACGACACGCCGAAGATGGTGCCGGAGTTCTGCGCCATCGCCGTGAGCGAGACGTACTCCGAGGTGTTGTTGCCGCCCGACTCGTAGAAGATGCAGCCGGTGTTGAGGGTGGCCCACACGGCGCCGCCGAAGATGCCGACGCCCGTACCGCCCGCCGTGCCGCTCGAGTGGAAGAGGCGCAGCACGTTGACCGCCGACGCCGACAGGCCCGTGTTGGGCGTGGGCGGATTGATGGCGAGGAGAATCGCGCCCGTCTGGTTGGCGCCCGACGTCAACACCGTGTTGGTGGTGGTGTTCAGCTTCGCCGTGGGGACGCCACCGACGACGCTCCAGAGGTCGAACGTGCCGCCTTCGCACTGCACGAAGATGGCTTCCGCCCACGTCGCGTCGGTGATTTGCACGTCGACGACGAAGCCGGCCGGGTTGCCGTCGAAGCCGTTGGCGTTCTCGTTGCCCGCGAGAGTGGAGGCCGCCACCACGTTGCTGATGCCCTGGAAGAAGCCGAGCGAGCGCCGGCCGTGCAGCATCAGCGCTTCGCACTTCTTGACGGTGCCTTCGAGGAGCCCCTTCACCACGACTTCGGTGGCGCCCTTGACGGCCTTCTTGCGGTCCGGCTCGGTGGACGACACGTCCGACATCGAGCGAGCCAGCGCCTCGTACGCCACGCGGCTGCGGGTGTGAATCTGCGGCGCTTCGATTTGCCACGCGGGCGTCTGCGTCGAGCGGCTGCCCACGTACGTGGTGCCCGACTCGCCCGGCTGGCTGCGCGGCGCGGCGAAGGTGGTGCCCGACTCGATGGTGGCACGCATCGGCCAGTTGAAGTACCCACCCTGGAGCTGGCCTTCGCGGAACGGAGCCGCTTCGAGCATCGGCGTGATGCTCTTGAAGGGCTCAATCATCGAGTTGGCCCACGCGTCGCGGAAGTCTCCGGCGAGGGCGGCAAAATCAGTGAGGTTGGTGGACATCGGAATTCCCGTGGTGAAGCGAGGTGGACTGCTGAGGACAAAACGCGGTTGCGCTTCGGCTTCAGGTAGTCGCTCGCCTCTTCACCACCGGTAGGCGCCGCCTCTGCTCGAGGTAGGGCGCGCCGAGGTCCGATGCTTCGCGGGCCTGTGCTTCTGCTGACTCGGTAAGAGTCT
>CAYTMO010000065.1:0-2673 GCA_964439045.1 uncultured Candidatus Saccharibacteria bacterium | reverse complement strand
TCCAAGTTGCTCGACATGCGCTGGATCTCGTTTACCCGCTTCGCGCAGCACGCGCTGATGCCGCCGTGGAAGTCCGCCGGCCGCTCATCCTGGGTGACGGCACCATACCGCGCACGGTGCGAGTAGGGAAGCCGCGGCGCCCGTCCGATGTTCGTTCGCTCCAGCGCCTCCACCGCGACAAGCGCCGCCTCCACGGGGTCGCGCACCTTGCGCAACTTCGGGCCGAGCACGCGGTACACCTGCGGCTGTTGGCGCGGCGCCTCGCGCTCGCCTCGCAGGTGGCGCAGCAGAGCGGGGTTCGGCGCCGGCTCACGGAACGACATCTCACCCCTCCTCGTTGAGCCCGTCATCACGAGCACCGTTTACCACGCGATCGAGCGCCACGTCGCAGTAGAGGTTCGCGTGCGCAAAGTGGGGATCGCACTCCACGTGCACGGCGACGATCTTCGTCTTGCCCACCGCCGCCGCGTCGACCTTGACCGACCCCATCTTGACCTTGTCCGAGGCCGCGACGCTGTCTTCGAACATCACGCACTTCTGGTGCCAGAAGAACAGGTCGCGCACGATCTGGATCGGGTTCCACGACCCACCCGCAAGACGCGCGACGAGCTCGGGCTTGCCGTCGGAGCGCACCGGCAGCTTCTGCCACAGCCGGTCAGGCGGCGGGACTTCATTCATGCGCAGCGGCCACCGGCCGAGCGACCACTGCAGCCCGCGCGTGCGGTTGATCAGCACGCGGAAGCGCGTGGCGATGTCGGCCGACACGCCCTTCTTCCGCTTCTTCGACACCGCGTCGCACCAGGTGATCAGCCCGCTCTCGCCGCCGGTGTACGTCGCCAGCCACACGCGCCCGCGGAACGCCGTGGCAAAACGCAGCGCCTCGTTGAGGTGGGGCATCGCGTCGATCACCGCGATCCGCACGTCGTACTCGTCCATCAGCTCAGCGAGGCGCACCCAAGGGTTGTCGCCGACGTGCCCCGGGTTGCCCTGGTAGACGACCTCGACGTGCAGTAGGCGCCCGCGCCCGTTCTCGGTGAGCGTCTTGATCACCGCGATCAGGTACCCGGCCTGGCAGTCGACGCCCATGACGCTGTTGCGCAGGCGGCGCTTGCGCCAGTGCCGCGTCTCGTTCGCGGGCCAGATCAGGTCACCGTTGATGCAGGCAAGGAGGTGGTCGTCCTTGACCGGGCGACGCTCTTCGTCGATGTAGGGGATCCCCAAGCACGAGTTGAAGAACTCCTGCCGATCCTCGTTGCGCTCGAACGCGTCGAGCACGCGCCCCGCGGGCCACATCGGGCTGAGCATCTGCGGCATCTGGTAGGACGCCACGAACGCGCGCGGGTTGTCCGCCTGCCACCACCCGTCGCGCGGGTTGGTGATGATCTTCCCGGTGCGGTGGTCGAAGTAGCAGGCCAAGGGGTACTGCTTGCGCTGCGCCTCGGTCATGTTGCACAGCATCCGACCGGCGTGCGCGAAGGCGTGCTCCACCTTGCGACGCATCGCTGGAGTAGCGGTCCGCAGGTCCATGATGCAGTCGGGGAAGTTGCGCGACAACACGTAGCCGTCGGGGTGGTCGGTCTCCGTGTGGAAGTATTTCTGCGAGCCGCGCAAGAAGTAGGTGTGGATCGACTCGTTCGGGTAGCCGGCCGTCGACACCTTCACGTCGATCGGGCTCATCTGCGCGCTGTAGCGCTGCTGGATGCGCTCGATGTCGCCGCGGTCCATGCGGCGCACCTCGTCGAGGTAGATAGCCGACAGCGGCAACGACTCCGTCGACGCGACGCCGTTCGACGACATGAAGAAGACGACGGAGTTGCCCAGGCTCTTCTTGTGTGTCGCGTTGACGCCCTTGACCTGCGCGGTGGCCTGGCCAAGCAGCGGCGCGACATCCGGCATCGTCTTGATGTACGGCCCATAGCGATCGTCGCTGACGATGCGCGCGAGGTCGTTCGTCGGCACGTAGTAGCCAAACAGGCTGCCGTACTCGGCGAACAGGTTGCGCGTGAGGTGCGACAGCTGGAGAGCGGTCTTGCCCGTCTGCGCGCCAGCCATCAACACGAGGAAGCGGCTGGTGTCCTCGTAGATCTCCTTGAGGTGCTCCCACTCGTCGAACTGAATGCGCTTGCCCTCGACGCGCGGGCGATAGCGCATGACGAACTCGAAGGCGTTCTTCATCGGGTCGATCGGCGTGCCCGTGCGCGCGAGGCCCTGACAGAACGCGTTGACGAACGCCTGCTCAGGAGTCAACACCGGCCCGGCCTCCGACAGCCCGAGCCTCATCCCCCACGCTCAGCCAGCGCGTCGAGCAGCTTGACGGTGGTGCGCGCGCCCTTGGGCACGGACACGTAGACCTCGAACAGGCCCCAAGCCCACGCGACAAGCGCCGCGTCGCCGCGCACCCGCCGCGTCGCCTGCTGTGCCGTGAGCTCCGGGAGCTGCGCGCGCAGCGTCACGCCCGTGCCGTCCTCGATGTCGAGCGTGCGCGTGTTGACGTCCACCACGACGGCGATCAGGCCCGCGCGCTCGAGCATCTCCGCGGCCTCATAGGCGCTCACCCAGATCGGGCCGGTCGGTGTGGCGGTGATCATGAAGCACCCCACGGCGTCAGCCACTCCGAAGTGCGCCGCGACTTCCCGCGCACCGTCCCCCACCGCAGCGCCGAGATGTCCACCG
>CAYTMO010000064.1:0-2933 GCA_964439045.1 uncultured Candidatus Saccharibacteria bacterium | reverse complement strand
AACGCCACGAGTATTGATATTTTGAGAAGTTGATTTACCCCATTCTCCTAATGGGTTTTTGGAAACTTTTTTAGAAATAGACAGCCATCTTTTTGCAATTTCTTCATTCTTGTAATGATCAGCTACATCTTTCATTTGGTCAAAAAACTTTTTAATCATTTCAGTCTCAGGAACAAGATCTTCATCATTAAGATTTGTGTATAGCTTTTTCAAAGATGTGTGAATCTTGTCTGCTATTTCTTCGTCTACGCTCCACCTAGTATGAAAATGCTCATCTTCTTTGTAATTTTTAAAAGCATCTCCTAAAACTAAATAAAAATTTATGTGATTTTGAACACTTTTATCTTTAGATATATGAGACATTAAATCCTGCTCTCTTACAACTCCACCTAAAGAATGTATAAGTTGTTTTAATTCATCAAAAAAAACTTGCTCATTTTTATAAGCAGGCGAATTTTTAATCAATTTGATAGCTGATTCTTCAATTTGTCTCACACGTTCACGAGTAATGTTATATTTTTTACCTATTGCTTCTAATGTTTTCCTTTCTACATCATTAGCATCCAGTCCAAAACGATTCATTACCACATCAGATGCTCTTTCTTGCAGGTGTTGTGTTAGTCTTTTTGTTACTTGTTTTGGTTTAAAAGATATTGTTGGCATATTTTTTTAAAAAATTATTTTTCTTATACTAATTTTACACTTAAGTTTCATAATGTCAATTTTTTTAACTTTAAAAAATTAAAAAAAATATTTTATTTTTATTTTCCTCTAGCTGCTTTAGCTCTGTCTAAATCTGTTAGATACTTTTTTCGAAGTCTAACCGATTTTGGAGTTACTTCTAAATATTCATCATTGCTCATAACCTCAAGGCCTCTCTCAATACTCAAAGTAAATGCAGGTTTGAGAACTATTGCATCATCAGTACCAGATGCTCGCATATTAGTAAGTTGTTTTCCTTTGATAGGGTTTACTGACATTTCGTCCCCTTTCAAAACATTACCAATCACCATTCCTTCATACACTTCTGTACCGTGATCTATGTACATAATACCACGTTCTTGTAAATTTGCAAGGGCAAAGGCCACAGCCTTGCCTGTTATCATAGAAGTCATAGAGCCATACTCTCTTTTCTTTATTTCGCCTGCGTATTCTTTAAAGCCAGTAACACGTGAAGACATAATACCTTCTCCTTTTGTATCAATAATAAACTCCCCTCTATAGCCCAAAAGCCCTCGAGTAGGAATATCAAAAATAATTCTAGCTATACCATTCTTCTCTTGCATATCCTTCATTATTCCTTTTCTTTTACCTATCTTTTCTATAACCCCACCGGAAGATTCTATCGGCACATCTACCACAAGCTCTTCGTAAGGCTCTGTCTTTTTACCATTTTCTTCTTTAACGATTACTTCTGGTTGAGATACTTGCATTTCAAATCCTTCGCGACGCATATTTTCAAGAAGTACAGCAATGTGTAATTCCCCTCTTCCGTATACTTTGAAAAAACTAGGACCAGACTTATCTCCCTGGTCTGGAGAAAAATCTACTTTAAGTCCTACGTTTATTTCGAGTTCTTTTTCTAATCTTTCTTTTATTTGTCTTGAAGTAACAAACTTACCTTCTTTACCTGCAAAAGGAGAATCGTTGACTAAAAAGTTTAATGAAAGAGTGGGCTCATCTATCGCAATATGAGGCAATGCTTCTACACTCGCATCTCCACACAATGTCTCTCCAATATATATGTCGGGTATTCCTGCTAAAAGCACGATATCCCCTGCTGTCGCTTCAGCTACATCTTTACGAGCAATACCTTCAAATGTAAAAAGTTTTACAATCTTACCTGATCTTGTTCCGTTTTCACCTTTAATAAAGATCTGACTTCCAGAAACAATCTTCCCAGAATAAATTCTAGCTATCGCCATTCTTCCTAAAAAGTTGTCATAACCAAGATTAAATACTTGGCCAGACATAAGCTCGTTTTCATTCTTATTTGCAACTGGTACTTTCTCTAATATCAAATCAAGAAGCGGAGACAAATCTTCTGATTCATCTCCAAGATTTCGAAAGGCTCTACCCTCTCGCCCAATAGCATATATAGTTTCAAAATCTGCTTGCTCTTCATTTGCCCCAAGTTCGAAGAAAAGCTCAAGCACCTCTTCGTGTACTCTATGTGCATCTGCTGCTGGTTTGTCTATTTTATTTATTACCACTATTGGCTTAAGCCCAAGCTCTAAAGATTTCTTCAAGACGAATCTAGTCTGAGGCATCGGACCCTCTACAGCATCCACAAGCAAAAGCACAGAATCAATAGCACGAAGCACACGCTCTACTTCAGAACCGAAGTCGGCGTGGCCAGGAGTATCTACTATGTTTATCTTAGTATCTTTATAGTAGATAGAAGTATTTTTGGAATAAATAGTAATACCTCGCTCTTTTTCAATAGCATTGGAATCCATCGACAGACCTTCGTCTTGAAGCCCTCCATTTTGTTTCATCAGGGCATCTGTGAGAGTGGTCTTGCCATGGTCCACGTGAGCTATGATTGCGATATTTCGAATTTGCATAATAAATAAATTTAATATTAATAAGTGAAATAAAAAAACCCCAAAAATACATAGGGCTTAAATTTCATACAGAATGTATTTTTTTATAATAGCACACTTTTTAGAAAACAACAAATAAAACTAAATTTTTAAAAAAATAATCTTAAGTTTTGTGCGCCGGGAAGGATTCGAACCTTCGTAGCCCTAAGGCGACAGATTTACAGTCTGTTGTAATTGACCACTCTACCACCGACGCATTGCCTTTTGTATTAAACAAAGACAAATATAAAATACCACACAATTAAATTTTTTGCATCTTTTTTGAATTTAAATTCAAAAACATATCTACTAAACTATCTATATAGATCTATGAGTATTAATATGTAC
>CAYTMO010000063.1:0-2934 GCA_964439045.1 uncultured Candidatus Saccharibacteria bacterium | reverse complement strand
TATGAAAATTACATTTTTTGAGGTAGCGAGCAAGGATCAAGAGGCTTTTAATGGTTTGTTTCCTGGTCATCAAGTAAAATTTTTTGAAGGAAAGCTTGATTTAAGTAAAATAGAAGAATTTAAAGATTGTCAAATAATTTCTATTTTTATCAATTCTGTTATTAATAAAGAAGTGATTGATTTATTACCAGAATTAAAATTTATTGCTACTCGTTCTACTGGTTTTGATCATATTGATTTAAAATACTGTGAATCAAAAGGTATAAAAGTTTCAAACGTTCCTGCATATGGATCAAAGACTGTTGCAGAATTTGCATTTGCTTTAATTATTTCTCTTTCTAGGAAAATGTTTAATGCTGTAGAGAGACTTAAAGAAGATGGAAATTTTTCTATAAGTGGCTTACGAGGCTTTGATTTGGCAGGTAAAAATATAGGTGTTATTGGAACAGGCAAAATAGGTAAAAATGTAATTAAAATTGCAAAAGGTTTTGGTATGAATGTATATGCTTATGATTTATATCCTGATAATAGTTTTGCCGCAGAAAATGGATTTATTTATAAAACACTTCAAGAAGTTATATCTGAATCTGACATTTTGACCCTTCATACTCCATATACAAAAGAAAATCATCATTTAATAAACAGAGAAAAAGTCTCTAGTATGAAAAAGGGTGTATATATTGTTAACACAGCTCGAGGGGAGCTGATAGATACAGATGCATTAATTTGGGGACTAAACGAAGGTATTATTGCTGGAGCAGGACTTGATGTATTAGAGGGTGAAAGAGAGTTGAAGGAAGAAGTGGAGATTTTGTCTTCTATTGAAAAGTCTGAGAGAGTTAAAGATTATAAAACATTACTTGAAGATAAGGTTTTGATAGATATGCCAAATGTTATTGTTACTCCGCATATAGCCTTTTATTCGCAAGAAGCCGAAGAAGAAATAAAACACACTACATCTGAAAATATAAAAAGTTTTTTAAATGGAGGTGGGCAAAATTTAATTAAATAGTTCATTTTGAGTATATTATGCAAAATAATTTAATTAAAAACTTTAATGAGTTAGTGCAAGGCAAAGAACACAGAATACCAGCACTAGAAATAGTAGAAGCCGGTTTCGAATCAATTAACACAGAAAAAGTAATACTAAATCATATAACGATTGAAGGCCAAACATTATCTGTAGCTGGCACAAAGTTTGATTTAAATAACTTCAAGAGAATAAAAGTAGTAGGTTTTGGAAAAGCTTCTTGTGAAGCATCCTTGGTATTAGAAAAGATTTTGGGTTCTAGAATAAGTGAAGGTGTAGTAATAGGACTCAAAAAAGTAGATTCGATGTATATAGAAACTTTTGCTGGCACACACCCAAAACCTTCTGAAGAAAATTCTATAGCGAGTCAAAAGATTTTTGAGATGTGTAAGAATTCCAATGAAGAAGACTTAATTATAGCTATTGTTTCTGGAGGAGGTTCGTCATTGTTATGTTATCCAGAAAGTGAATGCGAACAAGGGAGAGTGCTGTATGATTCATTTTTGAAGTCTGGTAAGACTGCTATTGAATTGAATACTGTTAGGAAACATCTTTCATTGCTCAAAGGTGGCGGACTAGCAAAAGCAGCATATCCAGCAACGGTTATCGGATTAATTTTTTCTGATGTTCCTGGAAATCATTTTGAAAGTGTGGCTTCTGGTCCTACTTATAAAGATATTTCTACAGTTGAAGATGCACAAACAATAATTGATAATCATAATTTAGGTAATTTTGATTTAATGGAAACGCCCAAAGAAAATAAATATTTTGAGAAAGTGTCTAATTTTGTTCTAGTTTCAAATGAAATAGCCCTAGAGGCTATGTCTAAAAAAGCAAAAGAGCTAGGTTTTGGGGTGTCTGTCGTGTCTTCGGAGATGTATGACGAAGTGGATGTTTCTTTACAAAGGATGTTTAATAAAAAGGTCTTAGACACCGATTCGGTAGTACTTGCCGCAGGAGAGCCAGCATTATTGGTAAAAAAGCCAGGAGGCAGTGGCGGGCGAAATCTTTATATGGCACTTAGATCAATAAAGCTTGAAATGGTAAAAGAAAACGATGTATTTATATCTTTTGCAAGCGATGGTAGAGACAATAGCGAATCTGCTGGGGCAATAGTAGACAAAGAAACAATAAAAAAGTTTAAAGATAGTAATCTGAACATAGAAGAATATTTAGAGAATTACGACGCGTATTCTTTTTTTGAAAAAACAGGGGATATGATAATAACAGGTGCTACAGGGTCGAATGTTTCTGATTTAATGATGCTTTTAACTAATAAAAATGCAAAATAAAATAGATAAAATTGAAGTAAAAGAAATTAAAGATTCTAGGGGAAATCCAACTATTTCAGTGCAAGTTTTTTCTGGGATTTATTCTGGTGCTTTCTCTGTACCAAGTGGGGCAAGTACCGGTGCGCACGAAGCGCATGAATTAAGAGATGAAGATGGTAAAGGAGTAAAAAGTGTTATAGAAAAAATAAATACTATAATCGCACCTAAACTCTTGGGAATGGATATTTTAGATGGGAGAGCTATTGATAATATAATGATTGAGATGGATGCCACTTTGAATAAAAGTAATTTAGGCGGCAATGCAATGATAGGGATTAGTATTGCTTGTACTAAATTAGCTGCACAAGTTTCAAAACTTGAAGTTTTTCAATATGTAAATCAATTATTTCCTGTAAAACAAGATAGTGAAAAGTTGCATCTTTTTGTGAATTTGATAAATGGTGGTAAGCACGCTCATAATAATTTAGCTTTCCAAGAGTATCATATTGTTACATTCACAGATGATATAGAAGAAGCTGTAGGTATGAGTTTGAAGATTCAAGAAGTTTTAGAGAAAATAATACTAGAAGAGTTAGGGAGAGATTCGGTATTGCTTGGGGATGAGGGTGGTTT
>CAYTMO010000062.1:0-2943 GCA_964439045.1 uncultured Candidatus Saccharibacteria bacterium | reverse complement strand
AGCGTGATGCCTGTCGGTACGGATATTTTGAGTATTCATCAAAAGTTAAATTCAGAACCACTTTCCTCAATATTCCCATTTATATCTTTTGACCTTACTTCAGATAAAGGAATCTTGTATGGAATAAATAGACATAATTCTAGTCTGGTTATCTTTGACAGATTCTCCTTAGAGAACTACAACTCTGTAACTTTTGCAAAGTCAGGATCTGGTAAAAGTTATGCTACAAAATTAGAAATACTTCGTTCGCTTATGTTCGACATAGATGTTATAGTCATTGACCCAGAACGCGAATACGAATTTCTAGCAGAAACAGTAGGGGGAAGGTATTTCAATATTTCACTTTCTTCAGATCACCATATCAATCCTTTTGATTTACCAATTCCCAGAGACGATGAAACAGCGGAAGATGTACTACGTTCAAATACCATAAACTTAGTTGGACTTTTTAGGCTTATGTTAGGAGGACTTACCCCAGAAGAAGACTCTATTGTAGATCGAGCAATTACTGAAACTTATGCTATTAAAGATATTACTGCACAATCTGACTTTTCAAACATAGAACCACCTCTTCTTTCAGACTTTGAAATGGTGCTAGGGGGAATGGATGGTTCAGAATCTGTAGTGCAGAGACTTACCAAATACACCAGAGGTTCTTGGTCTACATTCATCAACAAACCATCTAATGTAGATATAAATAAAAAATTCGTAGTCTTCTCTGTACGAGATATGGAAGACGAGTTGAAGCCTATTGCAATGTATATCGTCACACATTATATATGGAACACTATTAGAAAGAATTTAAAGAAAAGGCTCTTAGTGGTGGATGAGGCTTGGTGGATGATGAAGTCTGAAGATACTGCATCTTTCTTGTATTCTCTAGCAAAAAGAGGTAGAAAGTATTATTTAGGACTTGCGACAATTACCCAAGACGCAGCAGACTTTATGAAGTCCCCATACGGAGTACCAATAGTTACCAACTCTTCTATTCAAATACTTCTAAAACAATCCCCAAGCACCATAGAAGTGTTGCAAAAAACATTCAACCTGACAGATGAAGAAAAGTACCTACTTCTAGAATCTGGAGTAGGGGAAGGAATATTCTTTGCCGGAATGAAGCACGTAGCTATAAAAGTTGTAGCATCTTATACCGAAGACCAGATAATTACTTCTGACCCATCTCAAATTCTTTCTATAAAAAAAGCTAAGGAAGATTTAGAAAAAGCAGAAAACGAGGGTTAATTTTATCAAAAAAAGTTTATAAAGTTAGAAAGTGGTGTTATAATATACCTAATGCAAAATAAAGATTTTTCCAAAAATAATTCATTCAAAATAATCATTATGAGTGTTTTTATTTGTTTTGCTGTTTTTAGCTTCCTGTCTTTTTTTAATACAGCTTCCGCTCAAGTACAAAATACCGACATCACCCTTTCTATTTCTCCTTCTTATCCTACCCCTGGTCAAAACACCACCGCTACACTTAGTAGTTATGTAACAGATCTCAATAAGGCTAGTATATCTTGGTCAATAAACAACGAAGAAATAGGTGCCGGTGTAGGGCAAAAAACTTTTTCTTTTAATGCCCCTCAAATTGGTTCTACATTAGTAATAAATGCAAGAATAGAAACTGTCACAGGGCAGACATTAGCAAAAAATATAACAATAGAAGGTAATGGTATAGATATGCTTTGGCAGGCAGTGGACTCTTATGTGCCACCTTTTTATAAAGGCAAAGCATTAGGATCCAAAGAAGGAAGCTTTAAAATAGTTGCAATACCAAATGTCATAACAAAAGGCGAGAGAATAAGCTCAAACAACCTTGCTTATACTTGGAGAAAAGATGGTAACGGTCAGCCCGGAGCTTCTGGTTGGGGTAAAAGTTTCTTTATATATAAAAACAGTTATATAGACCCGACAAACAGTATAGAGGTAAAGGTAGCAGACGTTTTTGGGAACACTAGCACGCAAGGTAAAATACAAATCACTCCAATGCAACCTAAAATAGTACTTTATAGAAAAGGTACTACATTGAGCACCACACTAAGTAATAATATTCAAAATGGATTTACATTATCTAAAGATGGGGAAACTATTGTCGCAATACCATATTTCTTTTCTACAAAGAATATAAATTTCGGAGAACTAAGGTTTAATTGGTCAATAAATGGCACCCCTGCAACACCAGGAAATATTAAAAACGAATTAAAAGTCAAAGGAGCAGAAGGTGGTACTGGACAAGCTAAAATAGAGGTTGATGTAGCAAACAGCAAGGCAAGATTCCAAGGGAACCTTAAAAGAAGTATTGATGTAAATTTTTAACAAATGAAACACCAAACTCTAAAAAAAATAAAACAGTGGCTTAGCTTTTCTTTAATGATGTTTATTATCTTTACTATTTTTCTTAAACTCATAGAGCCGGCTTTTGCTCAAACACCACCATTCCAGCCACAACAAACCCAAACTCCACAAAATACATTGCCAGTAGGTGTAGCAAATCCAAATCCTCCACAACAAACCCAAACAGGGGATCCAAACGATCCTTTCAATGTAATACCGGGCGGGTCTACTCCTGTAAACACAGAAACCGATTATAAACCACTTGCTCCACTTCCTGGACTTGATGATCCATATGACACCACTGGAGAATGTCCATTGGGTAGATATTTAAATTTAATGATAAAGTTAATCATAGGTATAGCTACAGTGCTTGCTATGGTGATGATAGTTTTGGGTGGGATGGAATATATGACCAGCGAGCTTATTTCTTCTAAAGAAGCGGGGAAAGATAAGATAAAGAATGCAATCATTGGACTCCTTATCGCTCTTGGTGCTTGGCTTATATTGAATACCATAAATCCAACTCTACTTAATGTGTGTTTGGGGGATATACCAAAAGCGAGTTTGGAAGTGGGCCCCGCTCCAGAATCCAACGAGGCTTTCGTA
>CAYTMO010000061.1:0-3016 GCA_964439045.1 uncultured Candidatus Saccharibacteria bacterium | reverse complement strand
TCGCCGACGCCGCCGCCCGCGTCCAGCGCCTGCCGCTGGTGGTCGACGACACCAAGGGGCTGACCATCGACGAGCTGGAGCGCCGCGCCCGCCGCATCGCCCGGCACTTCGCCGCCCGCGGCAAGCGGCTGGGCGCCATCATCGTCGACTACGTGCAGATCCTCCAGATCGCCAGCGTCCCGGGCCGCAACCGGCGCGAGGAGATCAAGGAAATCTCCCGCCGCCTCAAGGTCCTTGCGGGCGAGCTCAAGGTGGTCGTGATCGCCATGGCGCAGCTCAACCGGGCCCACGAGACCGAGATGCGTCGCCCCCGCGAGAGCGACCTGGCCGAGTGCGACCAGATGGGCCGCGACGCCGACTGGATCGGGCTGCTCTGGCGCCGTCGCCAGACGCCCGAGTGGGAGACCGACCTGGCCATCTGCAAGCAGCGCACGGGCGCCCCGGAGGCCGACATCAAGCTGGGCTGGCAGGGGCACATCACGAGGTTTTCCGATGCCTGACCTCTGCCAGACCCTCTTGCCTGGCCCCGGTGTCTACAGCTGGGTCTACCACTGGCGGGCCCTGCTGCACGACCTCTGCCGTTTTCCCGGGGTTGAGCTTGTTCCCACCCTCCAAGGCGCCCTGCCGGCGCTCACCGCTCCGGTCGACCGCCTCGAAGCCATCCGGGCCCAGGCCGCGGCCTACTCCGACGGCGACCTCGCCTGGCTCCTGGCCCGGCACGACGCGGCGCAGGCCACCGTGCGCGAGCTTGGCTACAAGCTCGACAGCGCGGGTCACGAGTGGTTCGAGACGGAGAAAGAGCGGGACGCCGCCCGCGCTGACCTCGCCACCCTGCGCCGCCTCGCCCTCGACGCCGTCAACGCCGTCGGCCTCTGCCCCTGTCACGACCCCGACGGCGACTGCGCCAAGATCCGTGCCCTCAGCGACGCCCTGCCCCCGGAGGTGTCCGATGCCTGAGCCTGTCGACCTTCGCGCTCCGTTCCCATGGTTCGGCGGCAAGTCACGCGCGGCCCCGCTTGTGTGGGAGGCGCTTGGCAACGTGGCCAACTACGTCGAGCCGTTCTTCGGCTCGGGCGCCGTGCTTCTCGCTCGCCCTCACGAGCCCAAGACCGAGACCGTCAACGACCGCAGCGCCTACCTGGCGAACTTCTGGCGCGCGTTGCAGGCCAACCCCGGCGGCGTGGCTGCCGCGTGCGATTGGCCCGTCAACGAGACCGACCTGCACGCGCGGCACAAATGGCTACTCGCGCAACTCCCCACGCTGGCCGCCGACCTCGACGCTGACCCGGCGTTCTTTGACGCCAAGATCGCAGGCTGGTGGGTCTGGGGCGCGTGCGCGTGGATCGGCACTGGCTGGTGCGACGAAACTCGGGAACGCGGGGATGGGCGTCCACCCGTTCAGCTCCCGCACCTCGGGAACGCGGGGAGGGGCGTCCACCGGAAGCTCCCGCACCTCGGGAACGCGGGGAGGGGCGAGCTTTTCGATTACCTCGCCGGCATCTCTGCACGCTTGCGCGGCGTGCGCGTTGCCTGTGGCGACTGGTCCCGCGTCTGCGGTGACGCGGTGACGTGGCGCCATGGTCTGACCGGCGTATTCCTTGATCCGCCCTACGCCGAGGGAGAGCAGCAATACGCTGCGGGTGGCACTGGCACCAACCTCTCGGCCGAGGTGCGCGAGTGGGCCATCGAGACCGGCAAGCACAAGGATATGCGGATCGTCCTTGCCGGTCTCGACGGCGAGCACGACATGCCCTCGTCGTGGCGCTGTGTGCCGTGGAAGGCCCGTAAGGGGTACGCGAGCACCGGAAACGCCAACCGCCACCGCGAGCGCCTGTGGCTCTCGCCCGGGTGCATCGACGCCACCCGGCAACTGTCCCTCACGGAGACCGCATGATCGACCTCGACACCCTTCTGGCCGACCCCCAGCGGCGCCCGCCGGGCGGCTGGTCCGCTCGCGCCGAGGCCTTCGCCGACGCGGCGTGGACGGGCTGGCGCGACACCTTCGCCCTCTGGCGCGAGATGGAGCGCGTCCGGGTGGCGGAGATGGACGCGGAGCTGCTCTTCGTGGCCCTGGAGGCCGCGCGGGCGGAGCTGCGGCTGCTGGGCGGCAGGGGGCGCCCCCGGTGACCCCCGAAGAGCAGCGCATCGCCCAGCTCGAGGGGCAGGTGGCGGCGCTGCTCTGGCTCCGGGCCGAGGAGGATGCCGGGGCGTTTGAGGTGTGGTGTGCCGAGCACCGGGCGGCGCGTCGTTGGAAGGCGCTGGCCCGGCGGCTCCGGGCCCGGCGTGGGAAGGTGAGAGATGGCCAGAGAGGATGACGACTCCGGAGAGGCAGGGGACCACAGGCGCGCGCGCGAGCCGTCCCCGGCCCGGGCGAAAGCCCCCAAAGAGGAGGCCTACGAGGACCCGATCGACCGGCAGGCCCGCCAGGCCGAGAGCATCGACGACCGCGTTCTCGTGATTGCCTACCTGCTCACCCAGGGGCGGTGGACGAAGCTCAAGATCCTCCAGTACGCAAACCTGTGGGCTTGCTCGATCGAGACGGTGCGCAGCTACGCCAAAGACGCCGCGCGCTTCATGCGGCTGATGGCGGGCAGCAAGAGCTTCAAGGCCCACGTCCGTGAGATCGACGCTCAGCTGCGCACCGCCTTCGAGCTGGCGATTGCCCAGGGCGACGCGAAGGGGGCGGTGGCCGCGGCCAAGGCCCGGGGCGAGCTGCACGGCGTCTTCGCCCCGAAGAAGATCGCCGCCACCGACGCCGAGGGGAAGACACTGCCCCCCGCGCCTCCGCTGCCCCCGAGCGTGGCCGTCTTCGTCAACAACGAGATCGCGCTGCGCTTCTGGGCAGCGACCGGACGACGGCCCACACCGGCGCAGGTGGCGCAGCTCGAGGCCGGTGTGCCACCCGAGGAGGTGGCACGGTCGGCGGGGCTCTTGCAGGGGACTTTGAGCCGTAGCTGACCCTGTGCGCCATGTTGTGCCATGATGCATGCCACCATGGCCAAGACCTCCCCCGCCG
>CAYTMO010000060.1:0-3083 GCA_964439045.1 uncultured Candidatus Saccharibacteria bacterium | reverse complement strand
TAGTTTTCAAAAATGGAATCAGCGACCACTTGGCACTTGTTTGCGAAATACAATAATAGTAAAAGTAACAATAAAATTTAAAAGCGCTCGAAATGTGGGGTACATTTCGAGCGCGGAAATAAAATTTAAGATTAATCTTCTTCTTCAGGTAAATCTCCCGTCGGCAAGTCTTTCGGAAGATCCGCTTCAGAGATGTGGGGGAAGAGCTGCCTAACAGTGTATAAACCGGGCGAAATAGTGGTCGAAGACGAAACGGGGGCAGTTTTCTTATCCCCCACAACAGCAATAAAAAAACTTACCCCTCCAAGTAAAAAATAAAGAAAAGGTTCAGTTTTTACAAAACCCAGAAAAAACAATACCACCCCCAGAAAAACGCAAATCCAATCTAAAGTGAGATGTGGCCATCTCAAAGTGGCCTTTTTTTGATTTTTCATAATTGAAAAATTTAAAGAGTGAACAATAATTTTCTTAAAAGTACTCTCTCTCTATGCAAAAGTCAACCAAAACACAAAAAACGGAAGCAATGCTTCCGTTTTTTGTGCTATATCTTTTTAATTAGTTTTACTTCCTTGCTGCAATAATAGTATCTGCTACATTGTTCGGTACGATATCATAACGCAAGAATTCCATAGTGAAGGACGCACGGCCTTCAGTCATAGAGCGGAGTCCTGTCATATATCCGAACATTTCAGAAAGAGGAACAACAGCTTTTACAACTTTGTTCATTCCTACATCTTCCATACCTTCGATTATTCCGCGCTTTGAAGACAAGTTTCCTGTTACATCTCCCATAAATTTATCCGGTGTAACAACCTCTACTTTCATCATAGGCTCAAGGATTACTGGCTTTGCTATTTTACAAGCATCTTGGATAGCCATAGAAGCGGCGATTTTGAAAGCCATTTCGTTGGAGTCTACTTCGTGGAAAGATCCATCCCAAAGTTCTACAGAAACATTAACCATCTTGAATCCTGCAAGTATTCCTCGATCGAGTCCTTCTTTGAATCCTTTTTCACAAGGAGCGATATATTCTTGAGGGATAGCACCTCCTTTAATACTGTTGATGAATTCGAAGCCTTCTGATCTCTTTGTGTTTTTTGGTAAGTCTTCTATTTCTTCTTTTGTAAGAGCTACCATAGGCTTGACCTTAATCTTTACGTGACCGTAGTTTCCACGTCCACCGGATTGCTTGATGTACTTACCTTCTGCTTCAGCGTTACTATTGATTGTCTCTCGGTATGCCACCTGAGGCTTACCAACATTAGCGTCCACTGCAAACTCTCTCTTCATACGATCTACGATAATTTCCAAGTGCAATTCTCCCATACCTGCGATAATAGTCTCCCCTGTTTCTTGGTCTGTTATCACTTTGAAAGTAGGGTCTTCTTGAGCAAGTCTGTTCAAAGCCATACCCATTTTTTCTTGGTCAGCTTTTGTCTTTGGTTCGATGCGAAGGTTGATAACAGGTTCTGGAAATACGATTCTGTTCAATTCTACTGGTGCAGTCTCATCACAAAGGGTATCAGAAGTAATAGTATCCTTAAGTCCCACCGCAGCGGCTATTTCTCCTGCGAAAACCTTCTTCACTTCTTCTCTGTCATTTGCGTGCATTCTAAGTATTCTTCCGATTCTTTCTTTATTTCTTGTACGAGGGTTATATACATAACTACCTGCAGTCAAGCTTCCAGAATATACACGGAAGAAAATAATCTGTCCTACGAATGGGTCTGTAGCCACCTTGAAAGCAAGCGCAGCAAATGGCTCTGCATCAGATGCTTTGCGCACCATAGGCTCGTCGTTATCTGGGTTAACTCCAGGAATAGGTGGAATATCTGTAGGAGACGGCAAGTAGTCCACAACAGCATCAAGCACGAGCTGAACGCCTTTGTTCTTTAAAGCAGAACCTGCGAATACTGGGAAGATCTGATTTGCAATCACAGCCTTTCTTAATACCTTTTTTAGGGTATCATAGCTTGGCACTATGCCCTCCAAATATTCTGTCATTAATGCTTCGTCGTTTTCTACTATTTTTTCTACAAGTTCGTTGTGATAACCTTCTGCTTGTTTCTTGTATTCTTCTGGAATTTCTTTTTCTATTACTTGATTACCCATTTCTCCTTCGAAGTAAAAAGCCTTCATTTTTAGCAAGTCTATTACTCCTTCGAATTTATCTTCTAGTCCAATAGGAATCTGCACACGGACAGCTTTCTTAGTAAGTCTATCTAGAATAGTTTTGTATGAATGTTCAAAAGATGCACCTGTACGGTCGAGCTTGTTTATAAAACAAATTCTAGGAACATTGGCTTCGTCGGCATATCTCCAGTTTGTTTCTGATTGAGGTTCTACTCCAGCAACGCCGTCAAATACTACCACTGCGCCGTCGAGCACACGAAGAGAACGCTTCACCTCTACGGTAAAGTCGATGTGGCCAGGAGTGTCGATGATATTGAATCTGTGTTTTAGGTTTTTATTTTTTAAATCATATGTAGGAGTCCAGAAACAAGTAACCGCAGCAGAAGTGATAGTGATACCTCTTTCACGCTCTTGTTCCATCCAGTCTGTGGTGGTTTCTCCATCGTGCACCTCTCCTATCTTGTGTGATACTCCAGTATAAAAAAGCACTCTTTCGGTAGTGGTAGTCTTACCAGCATCGATATGCGCTATGATTCCAAAATTTCTAACTTTCTCCAGTGGATAATCTCTTTCCATATGATTGATTTTTATAAAAAATTAATAAATAAAATAAAAAAGGCTAAAGCCCTAATATAAGCAATATATATTAAAAAGATACTTTTTGCAAATGAAACCTTAAGGATTCCAGCAACCTAGCTTGACTTTTTAACTTGGTATGTTATAATACAAAAAGATACATACTTTCTTTGTCAAAAATTGTTTAGGAATGTGTAGAGACTATTTTGCATAATTAAATGAATTATACTGAATAGTTTCTACATATTTTCTTTAACTAAAATAGGATAAAACATAAATGGCCTATGCTCTCTTTGCCAGCCCTTTCCCGTTTTGCGTAAATCAATAGTTTTAAAATTCGACACATCATCAAATTCTGTATACTCATCTAGTTC
>CAYTMO010000059.1:0-3240 GCA_964439045.1 uncultured Candidatus Saccharibacteria bacterium | reverse complement strand
TGCTGAGGTTTGCTCCGCTGAGGTTTGCTCCGCTGAGGTCTGCTCCGCTGAGGTCAATCTTGTCGAAGATTCCCAGCGTCACGACCCAGTTCGCAACCGGGTGCATACCCCCAAGGATAAGCGCGTCGATAAAGTCATCGCGCGTTTCAATGCTCAACCCGTTGGGAAATCGATAGGCAAATATCTTCCGCCATTGTTCACAAGCGCCGTGTTTGCGCAGAACATCCAAGGTTATGAGCATTGATTTGCCCTCAACGCCTTCCCCCGCGCCATCATCAAACGCGCGATGGCATGGTCAAGGTGGTGCAGGCCGCTGCCCTTTTCGCCGGCTTCGACGATGTGGCCGGCGTTGAACTTGTCGATGTGACGCTGCGCTGCTTCAACGTGGTCGCCGCCTCCATTACCCGGCAACGCCCAGTCATCGCGCTCATACTTTGCGGCGCCAACGGCGAAGACTTTGGAAACCTCGTTAAGAACGTCGAGGGGAAGAAGCTCGGGACGAGGATGAATCGTCGGTTTTGGCGTCGGTTTTTCCAGCGAGGCCCAGCTTGTGACTTCTTCGAAGCTTTCAATGTAGATTGAGTTAGTGGTCAAGCCTCGAAGTTTTAGCGCGCCAGGCTCTACGCCGACGACCTCATATCGTCCGCCGAGTGTTCCGACGAGGACATCCCCGACGTTAAAAGGCGCCGCCAAGGCGTTGTTCACCTCGTCGACTTTCTCGCCGACTTTCTTCACCGTTTCGTCGACCGGCGACTTGGGGGCCTCGAAACATTCGGCGTATTTGCCGTGGTTGAAGGCAATGGGGTTTGGCGTGGGGCCGATGACTACCAGGCGTTTGGCGTCGTAACTCCATGACTTGTCGCGGTATAAGGCATAGTCTCTGTCGTGGCCGGAGACACGGAGAAGATTCTCACTGACAACATCAAAGCCGCTTTCGTCGGCCCGAGTAATAACTCCGCGTTCCTCAAGCCATACGTGTCCAGTCGCCGTCTGAACAATGTCTCCAGCCTTAAACGGCAACGTTTTCTGTTCGGCGACCGGCGCTTTCGCCGGTGTTTCGTCGGCGGACTTTTCATGGGAAGGCGTCTCGTCGTAAACACTCCCCGGAATGATTCGACGTTCCACAGCGCCGCGAATCAGCAGACGCTGCAGCAAGCCTTGGGCGACGTGAGATTCGATGCGCAACGCGTTGGCCACATCGCGGGCGGTCATGTAGGCCTTGGCGCTGAGAACACTCAGAACCTTGCCTTGTCCGCCCGTTGCCATTCCCGGCGCCATTTTATTCTTACCGAGTCGGTAGTGATACTTCGTCGGCTTCTTCTTGAAGGGCGTCGTGGTTTTCGTTGCAGGTTCAGCGACGGCGCTCATCGCGTGGCCGCCTCAAGCCAGGTCGCCGCAAGGGCGAAGAAGGCGATGAAATAGACAAGGTTTTGCTTCATTGATGTTCTCCTTGAAGAATTTTAGAAGTCGACGTCGACAAATTCAACGGATTCTGTCTTCGAAGAATAGCTGTTCCTGTCGCGAAAGTCAATAAGCTTCGTCGCAAATTTATCGCGAAATTCATAGTGAGGTCCATCGAAGAGGAGAACGCGTTCTCCCTTGGCTCCAGCTCTGAATTTGTCGAGGATGACGTGAATATTGCGGACGCCGACGTTGTCTGGTTCGCCGTCACTCTGCAACAGGAAGAACTGGTCGCTGGCGTCGGCGAGTGAACCGCCGCCTCTTACGTCGGCTTTCGTTAGTTTCTTGTCGGGGTCGCGACGAGAGTTCAATGTCAACTGTCCCAGCAGAATGATGCAGATATTGAGTTCTTTCGCCAAATCTTTCATCGCGTAGGCGACCTCGTGAACCATTTCGTGTTCTTGCTCGCGGCCGACGCGAATCATCAACTGGACGAAGTCCACAACGACAAGCCCAGGGTCGTCATTCAACGCAGCCCAGAGACGAATGTCGGCAATGAGAAATTCAAGGCTCACTCGTCGTTGCCAAATCGTCATCGGCAAGTCGGCGTAAATCTTCGCAATCGCGCGGATGTCGCCAGGCGAGAAGTCTTTGACCTTGCGTTGATAAAGACGCGCCGCGATTCGCTGAACGTTCTCAACGGCTTCCATCTCCTGTGAATACACGCGGACGGCGGAGCCAGTGTTCACAACGTCGTCGGCGGCTTGGAGGGCAAACGTTGATTTACCGCTGCCCGAGTCGCCGGCCAGCGCAATGAGTCGACGACGACAAATCTTGCCGGCCATATCCTGGATGGACTCAACGCGCCAGTCCCAGCCCTCTTCGTCGCTTCCCGCCTCCTTGCGCCTCGCCCACTCCTCGAACGCTTCCGCCGCTGTGTATTCGTGGATTGACTTCGCCACGCCCACGCTCGACAGCTCGCCCATCAACGTTTTCCTCGCAGCGTTCAGGTCGCCGCCCTTCTCAATGATGTCCGCTGCGCTACGACAAAGCCTCACAAAGGCCGCCTCGGCGCGTGAGCGTTGAACTCCCTCTTCGGCCAGCTCCTTGAGCTTATCGGCGTCATTCCCGTCGATTTTGAACCAGTCGTAAACGTCGTCGCCTTCATTGACCAGGCCGGGCAGGCGAAGAATGGAAACAGTGCAACCGCGGCGACGACAATCGTTGAACACTTGCTCTGCCAGCACTTCGCCCGGGTCGTCGTTGTCAGGGAGAATAATCACCGTGCGTTTGTTGAGAAGGTTCAGTGAGTCGCCGTCGGTTTTGTCGTAGGACTTTGAGCCGCCTTGATTGGTCGTCGCCAAAAAACCACGCTCACGCATCGCTTCGACGCACTTTTCGCCTTCCACAAACCAGACGATGTCGAGCTTATTCCGCGCCAACTCTTCGCTTCGATACAACGGGAAAGGCTTTGTTACACCATACCGGTCGGCGCCCTCCATCCTAGGCAGCGGCTTCTTCTTCCCTGATAATTCACGAAAAGTTTCGACGACTCCGTGACGACGCCCGTCGCCGTGCTTGTAGACGTAGGTGGCTTCGAGGAAGGAGTTGGCAAAGGCGTTCCCCTCGCGCTTCTCTTTGCGCTCAACGATGTGTGGAATCTTGAGAAAGTCGCAGAGCTGGTTGACGTGGCCGACTTCGCCGCAACCATAGCACTTGAACCCGCCGTTGCCAAAAACAGCGAAAGAAGGCGTTGTCTCTTCGTGGTATGGGCAGAGTGACCTCAGCGCGCTGGCGCCTTCGTAACTCCAATCACGACATTCCTTCAGGTGAAGCTTC
>CAYTMO010000058.1:0-3356 GCA_964439045.1 uncultured Candidatus Saccharibacteria bacterium | reverse complement strand
CTTCAAATTCCAGATTTTAAATCTTTTGCAGACAGAAAAATGGTAAATTCAACCAAACTATATGACCGTACTGGCGAAGTGTTGTTATACGATATCCATCAAGACGTAAAACGAACAAATATACCTTTCGAAGAAATGAGTATTAATATAAAAAACGCAACTGTTGCAATAGAAGATGCAGAATTCTACAATCACTCTGGAGTAAGGGTTACCTCTACCATTAGAGCAGTTTTATCCAACCTCTCTGGTGTTGGTATTGGAGGTGGTGGTTCTACTATTACCCAACAATTAGTAAAAAACACATTACTGACTTCAAGAAAAAGTCCTGTAAGAAAAATAAAAGAATGGATACTAGCAGTAAAAATAGATAAGTCTTTGTCAAAAGAAAAAATCCTAGAACTATACTTAAATGAAGTTCCTTACGGAGGCACAATTTATGGAATAGAAGAAGCAAGCAAGACTTATTTTAATAAAAAAGCTTCAGACTTAACACTAGTAGAAGCTGCATACTTGGCTAGTATTCCTCAGTCTCCAACCGTATTATCTCCTTATGGAAAAAACAAAGACAGACTCGAAACTAGAAAGAATTTAGTTTTGTTTAGAATGAACGAGCTCGGGTTTATAACAAAAGAAGAATACGAAAAAGCAAAAGCTGAAGTAATAGAATTTTATCCGCAGTCAATAAGTGGGATCAAGGCTCCACACTTTGTATTTTTTATAAAAGAATATTTAGAGACAAAATATGGTGCTGATGTAGTAGAAAATGGAGGACTCCGAGTAACAACAACACTTAACTACGAATTACAAGAAAAGGGTGAGCAAATCGTAAAAGACGGTGCACTTAAAAACGAAAAAGATTGGGGTGGAAACAATTCATCTTTGGTTGCAATAGACCCTAAGACAGGACAAATACTCACAATGATCGGTTCAAGAGATTATTTTGATAAAGCCATAGACGGGAACTTTAATGTAGCTACAGCTAATAGACAGCCAGGATCGGCTTTTAAACCGTTTATTTACGCTACAGCGTTCAATAAAGGTTTCACCCCAGAGACAGTACTCTTTGACCTCCCTACTGAGTTTAATGCGTCTTGTAATGCTTACGGCAAAGCAGTGTCTACTAGTCAATCAAATTGTTATATGCCAGACAATTATGACAATAAAACTGTAGGTCCAATAAAACTTCGTAATGCGTTAGCTGAATCCAGAAATATTCCTGCTGTGAAGCTTTTTTATCTTGCCGGACTTAGGGATTCTTTAAAGACAGCTGAGGATATGGGTATAAGTACCTTATCTGATATTAGTAGATACGGACTCACACTTGTTATCGGAGGTGGTGAGGTAACATTACTAGACATAACTTCTGCTTATGGGGTTTTTGCTAACAATGGAGTAAAAAACAATCATACAGGAATACTAAAAGTAGAAGATATGGATGGTAATGTTTTGGAAGAATTTTCTCAAAATCCAAAAGAGGTTTTACCTAAAAATACAGCTTTAATTGTTTCTGATGTGCTCTCTGACAATACAGCTCGTATACCAACATTCGGTGCTAATTCTCCTTTAAACATACCTGGTGTAGACGCAGCAGTTAAAACAGGTACCACAAACAACAATAAAGATGCTTGGACTGTTGGATACACTCCATCTGTGTCTGTAGGTGTTTGGTCTGGAAACAATGATAATAAGCCAATGAAAAAAGGAGGTTCAGCTGTAGCTGGTCCGATTTGGAATAAATTTATGATTGAGGCTTTGAAAGTTTTACCTAGAGAAAACTTTGAACAACCTAATTCAACCATTGATCCAATCAATACAAAACCAATTCTACGTGGCAACTGGATGGGTAACGAAAGTTTCTTTATTGATAAAATATCAGGTGGACTCGCTACAGAATACACCCCAAGAGAAACAATGGAAGAAAGAATAATAACAAATGTTAAATCTATTTTGTATTGGGTAGACAGAGACAATGTATTAGGACCTCCTCCAGTAAACCCTGAAAACAATCCACAATTTAATAATTGGAATATTCCAATTCAAAACTGGTGGGCTCAGAACTCACACAAGTATAATACTTTTAGCGAGAGCCAGAAACCAACTTTTTTTGATAATGTTCACACAGATAGCCAAAAACCAACAGTTTATATAGTAGAACCAAACATAAGCACAGTTTACCCTAACGATCAAAAAATAAACTTGGTAATTCAAAACACAGGAATTTATCCATTAAAAAGGTTGATGTTTTTATAAACAATACTTTTATAGACACAATATCTCCTCCTTTCAATTTTTCTTTTATTCCTAATGAAATTGAAGGTTTACTATATGAGAACGAATTAAAGGTTTTGGTTTATGACGAAGTATACAATAGCACAGAGAGTACGATAATATTTAAAGTGGCACAATAATTTAATTTACTTAATTATCTTAGGGGTATTTTTACTTAAAGATTCTTCTAGTTTTTTAGATATCTCCTCTCTCTTCATAAATATTTCATTTCTATATATTGGTTTTATGTTTAAATATATGTTGTGATTTTTAATCTTTATATCGTCGGATTTTATTTCTATTTTTGTAATATTTGAAATAATCTTTTGAATTGTTTCTATTTTTAACTTTTCAGATAAAATAATTTTATCGAATCGAAGCAACAAGTCTTTTATTTCAATCATAAAAATATCTATCTATTCATCGGCATTATAAGGTAAGTAAAGGAATTATCAGATATTGGTGTAATAACCATTGGCTTATTACTGTCTACGCATTTAATAGAAAGACTGTCTGTGGTAATAGAAGGAAAACAATCTAAAAAATATTTATAATTAAAACCCAACGATACGTCATCTCCTTTTAAAACCGCGTCTAGATTAGTATTATTCTCACCCACCTCATTATTCGAGGAAGATAATTCAAAAACTTTTTCTTTTACCTTGATGGACAAATTTAATTGATTAAACTTATCTGAAAATATGTTTGAAAGTTTCAATGCATTTAACAAATCTTGTTTTAAGATGACAACTTCTGTTTTAAATTCTTTTGGGATTATTTGGCGATAATCAGGATACACACCATCTATAATTCTAGATGTTAAATACACATTATCAGACGAAAAAGATATTTGATTTTTACTTATGCATAACTTTATAACACTATCCATTTCCCCAAAAACTCTTAAAATCTCTGGGATGTTTTTAAAAGGAATTAGAATACCCTCTATTTCTAATACCTTTTTCATTTTTATTTTCTTTTCAGCTAATCTAAAAGAATCAGTAGCAACAAAAACCAAACTATCTTCATTTGAATATATATAAACACTTGATATTTCAGCTTTTATGTCTGATGGGGAGGCGCTATAG
>CAYTMO010000057.1:0-3519 GCA_964439045.1 uncultured Candidatus Saccharibacteria bacterium | reverse complement strand
TCATAAGATTGTGTGTAAATTATATCACTTTTTTATTTTTACACTAAATCAAGACTTCTTTAGTATGTCTTTTTTGTAATGTTTCAAATAAGCAACAATGATGAAGCTAATAATGACCATTAAAAACCAAGAAGTAATTTTGCTTGTAGAGACGATGTTCCAACTATGCACTTGATTTGGATATTCCCACGCACCCAGATAGGTAGAGATATTTTCAGCAATCCAGATAAAAAAAGCTATAAGCACAAAGGCCACATTTAAATACATATATCTACGAACATTTATCACAGTAAAATAAACTCTCGTCTTCCAAAACAAAATAAAAACGGCAATTATTAGGAACAGTCTAAAATCATAAATATAATGATTAGTAAAAAAGTTTAAATAAATCAAACAACCCAAAACCACACTTAAAAAATAACTTTTGTAATTCACCAATTCTAATTTCATTATCTTCCAAGACTGACTAATGTAGCTACCTACTGCAGCATACATAAATCCACTGTACAAAGGCACAGTCGCGATTTTAAAAAATCCATCTTCCGGGTAACTCCAAGAGCCTACTCCAGGGCTTGTTTTATAAAGTTCTAAGACAAGCCCAATAATGTGAAATAAAAAAATAACTTTTACTTCATCTTTAGTCTCGAGCTTTGTTAAATATAAAATTACTTGTATAAGCACAGCTGAAATAAAAAGAAAGTCGTATCTAGCAAGTTCTCCAAGTGGTATGTAATTGGAAAGAAAAAGCAACACAAAAAATAGCCCTGCGAATATTGCCGCTTTTGCTTGTTTAATTCCGAAAACTAAAAATTCTTTCATAAAGAAAATTATATAGAAAATGGAAATTCTAATATCGTTTCATATGAAGATACTGGAGGATTATAATCAGGTGAAACTTCTTCGAACATCTTTCTTTCTACAAGATACGAATTCTCGCCTTTTGTAACTTTAAACCAATATCCTAGACCTGCTCCATAACATTGAGCGACAGAAGAATTGAGAGCGATAATTTCTTTCATATCTTCCAGAGTATTGCATCCCATAGGGACAGTATCTATTAATTTTCTTTGCACTACTTTATTTGGATACACCGCTTCTAGAAAGACATTAATTTCCGGATTGCCATCCAAGTTTAAGGAATCAGCCTCTTCAAATTTCCATTCAAAAAATGGTGTTCCGTTTTCACCTTCTGTGTACGGCTCATATACAATATTTTCTCCTTGTTTTTCTTTGTAGATATAATTGTTTAGTCCATAAAAACCAGCAATAATGCCAACAATAGCTAGAAGTATTACTAGACCAACAGCCCTCCCTACAAAAAATTTCTTAAGATTCATATGCATATTATACCATAAAACCCTTGATCTTATTTATTTTCAAGGAATTTTATCGCTGCATCCTTTGCCCAAGTTTCTTCTACGAAGCCAGCCCTGCCTGATCCTTTTTTATATTGCTCATAATGCAAACTCGCTTTTTTATAATAATCTTGATGATATTCCTCAGCTGGAAAGAAATTGATAAATGGCAACACCACAGTAGCTATCGGTTTATCAAAAAGCTGAATCTTTTCTAATCTTTCTTTAGAATCAAGAGCTGTTTCTTTTTGATTTTCATCGTGATAAAAAATTGCCGTTGTATATTGGAATCCTTTATCTGCAAACTGACCGAAGGTGTCTGTGGGGTCAATGTGAGACCAATATATATCCAATATTTCTTCGATGGAAATAATATTAGGATCATAAGTTACTTGCACAGCTTCACGATGTAATGTAGTGCCTTGTGATACTTTTAGATACGAAGCGTCTTGTTCACTCCCACCGGAATAGCCCGAAATTGCATCTATCACACCTGGATGTTCTTGGAAGTACGCTTCCGTACACCAAAAGCATCCTCCTGCCAAAGTAATCTTTTCGTAATTTTGATTAGTCGAAATACTTTTTTCTTTTACAGAAGAATCTATATTTAAGTCCTTTGGTGCAAAATTTTCTATTAGCTTGTCTTCCAGTTGTATCGTCGCTCCATATCCAGAATCCAAAATACTAGTCTCTATTTTTTTGTCATAACCAGTAAGAATAAGTATACCCACAATCACAATCAAGACTCCGAATATTTGTTTTATTTTTCCTGTTGTTTGCATATTTTTACTAACTTTGTTTACAATACTTTGCCCAAAGTATGCAATGAGAAGCAATGCCAGTGCCAAACCAAAAGTAAATCCGAGTAAATAAACAAATCCAACAATAAAGCTCGCCGGTAATGTGGTTGCGATGATAAATAAGTAAGTCGGAGAACAAGTAGTAAATACCGGACCAAGCGCAAGTCCTATTAGCATATCTCCTTTATAACTTTTCTTTTGATATCCTGCTCCTACTGCTTTATTACTAAAAATACTGAGCTTCTCTACAAATGGCATCTTGTACCAAAGTGATGGAAATACGATAGCCAATCCAACTAGAATAATAACCACTCCAGAAAAACTACTCCAAAATACTTGCGGAATAGCTATGAAGAGTGTGGTAGCTTTTAACAAAAGTGTAAACAAAATCACAGAAACACAAAGTGATCCGATTACTACGATTGCCCTTTTTGATATTCTTTTCTCTCCTTCTTCAGAGGCTCCGATGACGATAGGCAAGAGTGGCAATATGCAAGGTGCTACAACCGTAAACACTCCTGCCAAAATTGCAATAAAGAAAAAAATCATATTATTGTATTTGTGCCAAGAGCCTATCGAGACTCGGGCTACCACTCCACTTCTTTATAAGATTTCCGTCTTTATCTACTTGCACGAGAGTGTGCTGATATGTGACTCCGTATTTTTTCTTTAACTCTGTCTCTTTGTCATAATCTGTTTTTAAAATTGTTACACCTCCTGGAATAGATGCAAGATTGTTTTCAATATCTTTATTTAACCCACGACAAGATGGGCACCAAGAAGCGTGGAAAAATAATACTACATCGCCATTTTCTGCCCGAGATAATTTATCCGCACTGTATGCTTCGTATGAGCCAGCTTTGACTACAGTTTCTGTCTTTCTAGTATCGTCTTTTGTTGTTGTTTCTTTTTCCTCTGTTATATTTTCTTGTAACACAGTCTTTTCTTCTATTGTACCTTCTTTATCGATTGATTCTTGATTTGTAATATCTGCTACTGGTACCAACATCTCATCTTTTTCTGATTCTTTTGGCATAACAAAATAGCCAAACATAATAACCACCACCACAACAGCTGCAACTATACCTATAGTTGCAATTCCCGAAAACCCTCCTTGTTTACTATTTTTATTCATCCCGTTTAGAAATCATCCTATCCGTACATACATTTTTATATATAAAGATAGTCAATTTAATTAATCTTATAATCTTCTCCCGTTTTGTAAATTTCTAACGGGATTCATATGATTCATCAACACTATTTTACTAATTATAATAAGTAAATTATATATTATTTATTACTTTTATGAAATTATTTATTTAATATAATTTATTTTTTCCACCTAGGGGCAAAGACAGCCATAA
>CAYTMO010000056.1:0-3776 GCA_964439045.1 uncultured Candidatus Saccharibacteria bacterium | reverse complement strand
AGTAATGTTACTTTAGTACGTAACGAGAAAATTTTTTAGTAATCAAAATTTAAAAAAATATATAGCAAAAAAAATTTAAATAAAAATTAAGAAAAAATTTTGGAGTAAGGTTACTTTAGTACGTAACAAGAAAATTTTTTCTTAGTGAAAACTAAACAAAACCCCGCCACTTGAAAGTGGCGGGGTTAAAATTATTTTCATTTGAAGCGGGTGATGGCTAACCTCCAACATATGTGCCTATGTGAGTGCGACCACCCGCTACAGATAAAAACAACTATTAGAAACATTATATCAGAAATACAGATAGATGTGAATACAAATATCTTAGCCTAGTTTAGCGCCATTTTGTACTTCTTTATCGGGAACTGCCAAAACAACATTACCATCAAGACGATAAAAACCTGTAGTTAAAAACTCTGATTTAAAAGGTCCAATTTGTTTTACAGGAAAGTTAATAACACCAATTATTTGTTTGCCCAACAATTCTTCTTTGTTATACAAAGCTACGATTTGCACACTAGACTTTTTTATACCGAGCTCTCCAAAATCTGCACTAATCTTATAAGCGGGTTTGCGTGCTTCCGGGAAATCTTCAACACTAATTATTGTACCTATACGAAGCTCTACTTTTTCAAACTGTGACCATTCTATTTGTTCCATAATATTTTAATTACATTAATTAATTTTTAATCTAAAACTGCTATTAAATCTTTAGGATTTGCTAAAACTGGTGTTATGTTTAATTCTTGACCTAAACCATATCGGTTCAACAACTCATAAGTCATTTTTAACACTGAATAATCTTCGAGCGCTATACCGACAGAATCATACAGAGTAATTTCACTCTCACCGCTCCTTCCAAATTTATTACCCAAAATAAGTTCATATAGTTCTGCATACACTTTTTTATTCCCTTCTTCTTTTGAATAACGCTGAATCTCCCCCTCAATAATTGATTGATCAAAATACTCTACTACTATTTTACTTCGAGCAAGCAATGCAAATTCTAACTCAGTTTTTCCAGGACAATCTCCACCAATACCATTTATATGCACACCATCTTTAATCCAATCACTTTTAATAACATCTACATACGCCTTACATGCTGTGCAAGTAGTTATGATATCTGCTCCTCTCACGGCCTCTTCGGCGTTCTTCGAACGAGAAAGCTTGAAGTAACTGTTTGCAAAGTTTTTCTCAAACTTATCCATTGCATTCTCATCAATATCAAAGTATCTAACCTCTTTTATATCACGCACTAATGCAATAGCTCGTACCAAAAACTCACTTTGCGCACCAGTACCAATAATTGCTAAAGTGTGACTATCAGATCTTGCCATCAAATCTGTAGCCAAAGCAGTAGTGGCCGAAGTACGAAGTGCAGTAAGTAATGTCATTTCAGAAAAAAATAATGGGTAGCCGGTATCAATACGAGAGAGCTGTCCAGTAGCTACGACTGTCATCAAATTTTGTTCTGGATTTTTGGGATGGCAATTTACATATTTGAAAGTATAATATTCGTTATCACAAACTGGCATAAGCTCAAGTACACCACCAGGCACATGCATAGCTGGACGGGGTATTTTATTAAATTCTTCCCAACGACTAAAGTCTGATTTTAATTGTTTCATTAAATCAGCTATATAGTTTTCTACTCCGTGTTTCTTAATTAATTCAGCTAATACTTCTACAGATAAAATTTTCATTACTTTGTTTTTAAAATTAAATGTTTAGCTTTGTAGGTTAAAATTATTAGAAAAATAAAAACCCCTTCGCTGGGGCCGCTTAAACATGTATTGTAAAAAATAATATACCCCAGCTGCTATGTAGGTATACTTCCGGGTAAAACTATGAGAAAAGTAAAAATTTTATTATTCATATATTATATTTTCATATTACATTAATACAGTAATAAAGCAAGATGTTTTTAGATTAAAACTCTATCTAACATATACTCAAATATACTTTCGGGCTTTATCCCTATGTTTTTAGAAGATAAATGTAAGTTTGAATTTTCACTAAAATCAGGAATGAGATGAATATCAGTAATATACACACCTTTATTTGTATTAAATACAAAATTGAAGTGCAAATATATATTTGATCCTAAGTGATTATAAATTTCCTCAGAGAGTTTATACAAATTTTCTTTTTCTGTATGAGAAAAATTACCAGAGGCCAATACATCTCCATTTTTATATTCATACGGTGGCAAACAATAAAATTCTTCATTACGAAATCCTGATATCAAGTGGAGCCCCCCTCTTCTGCCTTCTATTAATTCCTCTACCAAAATAGTTTTATTATGTTGCATCATATCTTCTATAGAACTCACTAATTCTGGAAAAGTTTTTGCTATATGAATACCAATGCTTGGATCACTTGTTAAAGATTTTACAAGCCAAGGTGATGGAAACCTTTGCCAGACTTCTTTTGCTTTTTTGATTGCATAATTTTCTTTTGGTCCGTCGAAGTCTTCTTGATAAGCTGGTATGACTACAGAATTTACAACCTTCACACCGATACTTTTCATATGCTCCCTTAGCAATGCTTTAGAGCTTGCCATAGCAGCAGAAAAATGCGAGATCTTATAAAGTGGAATATGCCCATCTAATACTTGAGAAAGAGCAGGTACTGTAGTATCCCAAATTACATCTACTTTATGAATCAAATCCATAGGCAAAATAGGCACACCTTGTATATGCCACACATTTTCTTTGTCTATAAAAATATCCAATGCTTTGCATTTATTCGGCAAAGTAGAATTTATATAAGAAAGCATTTTATTCCCCTCTCTTAAAGAAGTTTCATAATTACTTCCACTACCTCCTCTTAAAACTCCTACTCGCACTTTCCCAAATTTTTCAAACATACAAAAATTATAACACAAAAAGCCACTCTTTCGAGTGGCTTTTTGATTTTGCTGTTCTATGTTTTGTTTCGTTCTAAAACTTGGCTGTCTTTCCAGCTTGTCAATATGTGTTTCGAGTCCGTTACATATTTAGACTATTGTATGCTCAATTGAGGCACACAATATCGACTCAATAAATCAAAGTTCGTTAAATAAATTTAGCGTACCTCAGGTACCGCTTGAGAGCGGTACCTTCAATCTTAATAAATTAAGATCTAGACATTTTTCAAATTGAATTATTCCACGACCAGCTTCCGCTAGCCGTGCCTTGTTACGACTTAGTCCCTGTTACCGAATTTACCTTAGGCCCTACTTATGTAGAGACTTCGGGTACTCCCGGCTCCCTTGACTTGACGGGCGGTGAGTACAAGACTTGAGAACGTATTCACCGCAGTTTAGCTGACCTGCGATTACTAGCAATTCCGGCTTCATGGAGTCGAGTTGCAGACTCCAATCCGAACTGGGGCCGCTTTTAAACGATTAGCTCAGAGTCGCCTCGTCGCTGCGCGTTGTAACGGCCATTGTATTATGTGTGTAGCCCAGGGTATCAAGGGTCATGCTGACCTGGCGTCATCCTCTCCTTCCTCCCCCGCCTAAAATTTCGACTTCGTTAAAAAATTTAACGATTCAAAAACTTAGGCGGGGGCAGTATCGTGTGACACTTGTAACACACAACGAGGGTTGCGTTCGTTAGCCCACTTAAGGGTACAATTCAAACCACGAACTGACGACGGCCATGCAACACCTGTCCTCTAGTCTTGCGAGGGCTCTAGTTTCTTAGAGCTTTCACGAGGATTTCTAACCCTGGTAAGGTTCTTCGTTTACCATCGAATTAAACCACATAATCCACTGCTTGTGCAAGTCC
>CAYTMO010000055.1:0-4231 GCA_964439045.1 uncultured Candidatus Saccharibacteria bacterium | reverse complement strand
TACACAGTTTCAGAATAGTACACATTTAAGTCATAGGTATTTCGAGCGCGTTATTAGCTTTAAAATCTAACAACACAGCAGCGACGCCGACTTGTTTGCTTATTGCTTTCGCATCCCAAACACCATCTGCAACGTACTTTCCGCCTTTATAAAGATTTGTGAACGACCACAAATATGCTGAGTAGAAACCGGGATGCTTATTAAGAACGCCCAAACCATTCCAACGCTCCGCAAACTGCAAACAAAGCGGAATAGTCCAATGATCTATTGCGTCAGTGTGATGTCTTTTTAGTTCATCTATTGCCGACGCTTCCCAAGTTAGAAATGGACCGCGACCTTTTGGTACGTGTGTAGTCACTTTATTGAGTGGATCACCGTTTGCGAAACAAGCGCCGAAACCAAAGCTAGCCTCGAGCCCGTGGATCGCTGCGATCAACTGCCAAGGCACGCCGGTTTCCTTTTGTACAAACTGATAGCGTTTCACATTCGCCAAGATTTTAGCGCGATAAAGCAGCATTTTCTTTTTAGACAAATCGTCGCTGTTCAACTTTGCTTTGCTTAATAAGTCTGCATAATACTCGAGTGAGCCTCTTTTGATCATGTTTCAACTCCCGTGTGGATTAGTTTGTGGAATTCGTCGAAATGCCAACCTTTTGATATCAAGACGAGTTCAACTTGTAGATATTTGTCGCACATCTTGCGATATCCAATTTGATGGACTTCAGTGTGATGTTGTCGACATAGATACAATATGTTGTATGAAGCGTCTGGGCCGCCAGCGCCGCGACTTTGAATGTGATGAGGGTCAGAACCAACCCGGCCACAAGCGACGCAACGAGAGCGCTTGGCTTGCGCTAAGAGCTGCTTATTTTCGACTCTCTTTGTCTTCGGAAAGGAATGCAAGGACGGCTCCGTTTAAAAGTTGCTTCATTGTTAAGCGACGCGCCTTTAACTTTGCCTTAACCTGGTTATGCAATTCAATTGGCAATTTAAAATTTATCAAATGCTCATCTGGCTTTGGCGTCAAATAGCTTTCGAGAGTCTTCTTGTTTGTTTTTACTTTTTGATCAATCCGACGTGTCATGTAAATACCCTGCAACGGCTATGCCGCCTTGTCTGTCTTGTTGATATACAGTCTTGCCTAATATTAAAGTGAACGTCTCAGTACTCCACGATTTATTATCGTCGCAAAACTTAGACCATGGCGAAGTTAAATCAACCGTTATGTCTTGAGATAAAATTACAAAAGGACCTCTCAGTGGCAACATAATCGCTCCACGTTCTGGGGCTCCTATTTTACTTGGCGGGACTTCAATACGCTTCATATTTTCCTCACTTGTGAAACTATAGCCCACATATCAGAATAATGCTTCGGCTTCGGTTGATCGAGATACCATCGGTTACATATAAAGGCATACTCGTCGTCGGTCAGCTCTTCGTTGATGTTTATGAAAGCAGTTACAGCGGCCAATTCTTCGTCATTCAACTTTTGAAATAGCTTTGAGTGCATCGGATGGACTGTCATTTTTAAGAGGTTAGATTGATATCTCATTTTCGTCCTCGCTATTTATAAATTGTGCAGGAATTATTTCAACTTCTTCGTCTAATAATTGCAAAATTCTGCCATCAAACATATGTACAGTATAATATATCGTGTATTCGGAAAATAAACTCTCGACTGCTTTACGATCTAATTGTTTTATTTTAAAAGTGCAGTTGTTGGTTTCAACAAAAATTTCTGTTACTCTTCCTTCTAATCCTATATCGGATGTTTTTGGGTGAAAATTTCGTCCTAAATGTCCATATAAATCTACATCTTGAATTATGACTTGCATCTTATATCCTTTCGTTTGTCGTTATAATAATAATATAATATTATGACGCAAAAGTAAATACAAATATAAAGATTACAACAAAAAATTCAACAAAACTATAAGTAATATGCGTGTTTGACTTAAAATAGAGTAGTTGGTAATTTTTTTAGTACAAATTGAAGCATTTATAGTGCTCTAGTAAGGGTTTTTGTGAAAATTGAAGCAGTTAGAATAATAAAATTTGATGCAGGTCACAGGGTTGTTAACCACGAATCAAAGTGCCGGACTTTGCACGGGCACGAATATAAAGCGGAAATTCATGTCACAGCTAAAAACTTAGATGAACTCGGCAGAATAGTAGATTTTGGAGTTATTAAAGAAAAAATAGGAGCTTGGATAGATTTGAATTGGGATCATAATATGATTCTTTGGGATCAAGATCCTAATCTAAAACACATTTTAAATTGTGACGGTTTAAAAAGTCCTTATGTTGTGCCCTTTAATCCTACGGCAGAAAACTTAGCAGCTTATTTATTAAATAAATCTAATAAGATTTTAGAAGGAACTCTAGTTAGAGTGACTAAAATAAAATTATGGGAAACTAGCAATTGTTATGTTGTTGCGGAGGCGTAGTGTTAAAAATTAATGATGTGTTTTGGACATTTCAAGGTGAAGGATATCTTTGGGGCAAAAGAGCATTATTTGTGCGAATGCCTTACTGCAATTTAAAATGTTCGTGGTGTGATACAGAATTCAACTCTCATACTGATTGGACAGAAGAAAGTTTTAAAAATATTGCTTTATCTGAACCCTCTAGGTTTGCTGTCATTACTGGCGGTGAGCCAATGATGAATAAACAAACTCCTCATATTGTAAAAATATTAAATGACTTGGGGTTCTTTATTGCCTGTGAAACAAATGGAACTTTCCCTATAGTTGAAGGAATTGATTTTGTAACTATATCACCAAAAAGAGATTCTAATTATCAAATAAACAAAGACGCTATTTTAAAATGTTCAGAATTAAAGCTTGTAGTTGATGAGGGTTTTGATTTGAATATTGCAAAACAAATGGAGTCTTTGTTTAAAAGTACAAACACACGTTTATCATTAAGTCCTGAATATAATAAAATGAATGAATCTTTTAAAGTTATTGAAAAATATATAAAGGAGAATCCAAGATGGAATCTAAGCTTACAAACGCACAAATTTCTAGATATAAAGTAAAAAAATGGTTATCTAAAGTTACGCCAACGCCTTTTTTAGGTAATAACTTATCTGATAAAGCAAAGATTTCTAGAATAACTAAGCACATGACTTCTATTTTAAAAACATTAGGAGTCGATTTAAAGGATGATTCTTTAAAAGACACTCCTAAGCGAGTAGCAAAAATGTTTGTTTTAGAATTGTTTGCAGGTTTGAAGGAAGAAAATTTTCCTAAAATAACTACTATTGAAAATAAAATGAATAGTCAGCAAACTATAGCAGTTAAAGATATTAGAACTATATCTGTTTGTGAGCATCATTTTGTTACAATAGATGGATTAGCAACTGTGGCATATTTACCTAAAGAAAAAATCATAGGTCTTTCAAAAATTAATAGAATTGTAGATTATTTTTCTAGAAGGCCCCAAGTTCAAGAGCGGTTAACAATACAAATCGCAGATTGTTTAGAGCAAATTCTAGAAACAAAAGATATTGCTGTTCATATAAGAGCAAAGCATTATTGCGTTATTTCTAGAGGTGTTAAAGACACAGGAAGCGAAACTGAAACTATTGAACTGAGAGGTAAGTTCGGATCAGGTCCGCGTCGAGACGAATTTTTAGAGATAGTAAGATGAAAACTTTTATTGTGGTTAGATTTGATTTTGACGCTACTCACTGCTGGCCCGAAGCTATAGAGCAGGTAAGTTTTTTGAAAAATGAACATAGGCATTTATTTATAGTGTCTGCTAAAATAGAAGTTTATCATAAAGATAGAGAGCTAGAGTTTTTTTTAGTTAAAAATAAACTTAAAAACTATGTAGATTCTTGGGGTAAATGTTTAGGAAAAATGTCTTGTGAAACAATGGCAAAAAATATTGCTACTTATATAAATACAATTTACGGAAATAGACAGATGTCTATCGAAGTCAGCGAAGACGGCGAAAATTCAGCGATAATAGAAATAGGATAAAAAATGAAACTAATTTACCTTCCTTTAGAGTTATACAAAGAAAGATACACTTATTTTATGTCTTCTGTAAACGGCTGGACAGAAGACACTTTTAAAAAAAACAACATTAAATTTCTTAGAATAGATGGTGAGTCTTTAGGAGATACAATAAGCACTGGAAGTGTTTTAGATGCTTATGCTAGGCCTTATTATGCTTTATCTCAAATTAAAAAAGTTATTAAGCTTTTAAAAAATAATGAAAT
>CAYTMO010000054.1:0-4287 GCA_964439045.1 uncultured Candidatus Saccharibacteria bacterium | reverse complement strand
TTCCATTTTTGAAAACTACATTTTTAGCTTGGTAATTGGGTGTAGTGAACAGCACATCTACCATAAGAGGCAAGTGTCCTACGCGATGCAGGCTTTCGTCTATGCTTGTCTCATAC
Organism: uncultured Candidatus Saccharibacteria bacterium; assembly: GCA_964439045.1. Lineage (GTDB taxonomy): Bacteria > Patescibacteriota > Minisyncoccia > Phycocordibacterales > UBA9973 > UBA9973. The sequence goes on along the minus strand of CAYTMO010000054.1, from coordinate 4,171 downwards.
TGTTTAGGAATATTATCTTTAAATTTTTCTTCAAACATTCCAAACACTTTTTCTCCTCTAGGAGAGTTCAAGTCTCCACAAAACACAAATTCCTTCAAATTATTTAATATTTTTATTAATCGAGTTGCATCTTCGGTTTGCTCTTTGAGCATTTCTTGATTTATATCCCAGATGAAATCTCCATTTTTGTCTTTGGAGCCATAAAAGCACCAAGTGAAATGCACTGTGGCTATTTTCCAATTTTTATCTTTCCCAGCTATTTCTGCAACTAAGAGTTTCCTACTTCCTTGTTTATTTACTAACACTTTTCGTTCTTCTTGTGGTAGATGATTTTGAAAAAGTTCTGGAGTAAAAGACATAGGCATTTCTTCGCTATAGAGCAGAGCTTCACTTTTGATAATAGGGGATTTGGATAATATTATCGTACCTAAAGTTACAATATTCCCATTTTTATCTAGACATTTAAGCTGTGGGTTAAAAATAGAGTTACTTATTCCTATTGCCTTTTTTATTGTTTCTACATCATTTTCTATCACTTCTTGTAGACACACCACATCTGCATTTTCTTCTTTCAAGAACTCTAAGACTCTGTCTAGATGTTTGTCCCTTTCAATATTTAGGGAAACAAGTTTTGTCTTCTCTTTGCTTTCTGATAATTTACTTGTTTCATTTGTGTGCATTAAGTTAGATTTTACACTAACCTTGTTTTTTATCAAAATTTACACAAAACGATAGAGTGTATTGACTTCCTCTTAAATACAGAGTAGTTTGAGTTTATAAAATATTGCTCTATGAAAGATAAAAATGGGTACGGCTGGATTGCATCCTTGGCCGTTGCCGTTTTGCTTAGCTGTCTTCAAGGCTGCTAAGAATGTAATTAAATATCCCCAAAGCGCATACAATGTAACCATATCTAAAAATAAAGATAAGGGTTACAAATTAAAAGCTTTCTGGGGATTTTTTTATTTATATAACAATTTGACATTAAATTTTATTCTGATAATATAGAGACAACTGCACTTTCGCAGTTTTTATATTGGTTTTTTTATAAAAAGTTATTTATTATTAGTTCATTAATTTTTAGTAGTTAAGCCTTAGCGACTGGTTCTCGTACGTTGAGTCTTAATTAGTAAACAACAAAAATATGGCAGTAGATTTTAAAAGAGACAAGCCACACGTAAACGTAGGTACTATTGGTCACGTTGACCACGGAAAGACTACTTTGACCGCGGCAATTTTAAACGTTTTAAACCTAGCAGGTAACACTGTTCGTATGAAAAGTGTTGACCAAATCGACGGTGCTCCAGAAGAAAAAGCTCGTGGTATTACTATCAACATCTCTCACAACGAGTACGAAACAGCAGCTCGTCACTATGCGCACATCGATGCTCCTGGTCACGCCGACTATATTAAAAATATGATCACTGGTGCCGCTCAAATGGACGGTGCTATTCTTGTAGTTGCTGCGACTGACGGTGCTATGCCCCAGACTCGTGAACACGTTTTGCTTGCAAAACAAGTTGGAGTACCTAAGATTATCGTTTTCTTAAACAAGTGCGATATGGTAGATGACAAGGATATGATCGACTTGGTTGAAGAAGAAATCCGTGAACTCCTTACAAAACAAGGGTTCGACGGTGCAAACGCTCCTGTTATTCGTGGTTCTGCTTTGAAAGCTCTTGAAGCGACAGATATGTCTAATGAATGGGCACAAAAAGTTCAAGAACTTGCAAATGCTCTTGATACTTATATCCCAGTTCCAGAGCGAGATGTAGCAAAGCCTTTCCTTATGCCTGTAGAAGATATCTTCTCTATCGAAGGACGTGGAACAGTTGTTACTGGTAAAATCGAAAGAGGAGTAGTAAAAGTAGGTGAAGAAATCGAAATCGTTGGAATTCGTGCAAACCAAAAGGCTGTTGTTACTGGTATCGAAATGTTCAACAAAAACTTGCAAGAAGGTATGGCTGGAGACAACGCAGGTATCTTGCTTCGTGGACTAAAGAAAGAAGACATTACTCGTGGACAAGTATTGGCAAAGCCAGGTACAGTTACTCCACACGATCATTTCACTTGTGAAATATATGTTTTGAAAAAAGAAGAAGGTGGACGCCACACTCCATTCTTCAAGGGTTACAAGCCTCAATTCTACATCCGTACTACAGATGTTACTGGAGATGTTACTCTTGCAGAAGGTACAGAAATGGTTATGCCTGGAGATACAGTTAAAATTACAGTTAAATTAGTAACCCCTGTTGCTCTTGAAGAAACACAAAAGTTTGCTATCCGTGAAGGAGGTAAGACTGTTGGTGCAGGAGTTGTTACAAAAATCTTAGGTTAATACGTACATAAATTTCGTTTAATTCAATGGCAACTAAAGAAACAAAAATAAAGAAAGCTAAAGTAGAAGGAGATGACACTAACAAAGTTAAGATTCCTAAAAAAAGAACTCAAGTCCGTGAAGACGGCAAGATAGTTCTTCGTATTAGAGTCCGAGCTTATGAAAGCAAGATACTAGATACTTCTGTAAAACAAATTATAGACACTGCGCTTCGTTATGATGCAGAAATAGTTGGTCCTGTACCATTGCCTACTGAAATAAAGAAATACACAGTTAATCGTGCATCTTTTGTTTATAAAAACTCCCGAGAACAGTTTGAAATAAGAGTGCACAAAAGATTGATTGATATTATAAACCCAAATGCAAAAACGGTTGAAGCCCTTACAAATCTATCACTTCCTTCTGGAGTCGATATTGATGTAAAAATGTTATAAAAATTACTGAAACACTATGAAATTTATTTTGGGAACAAAACAGAATATGACAGAGTACTTTACCGAAGATGGTATAGCTGTGCCTGTGACTATTATTTCTGCAGGTCCTGCTGTGGTTACACAAGTAAAGACTAAAGAAACTGATGGTTACAATGCAGTACAAATAGGCTTTGGTGAGAAAAATGCCAAAAACCTAAGCAAAGCCGTTAAAGGCCACTTGAAAGAATTAGGAAATTTCCGATATATCAAAGAATTTCGTACAGAAAAAGATACCGAATACAAAGTTGGGGATACTTTCGGTACAGAAATCTTTGAAGTTGGAGATAAAATTCAGATTTCAGGTACTTCAAAAGGTAAAGGTTTTCAAGGTGTTGTAAAGCGCCACGGTTTCAAAGGAGGACCAAGATCTCACGGACAGAAGCACTCAGAAAGAGAGCCTGGAAGTATCGGTGGAGGACTCCGCACACACGTACCTAAGGGTATGCGTATGGCAGGTAGAATGGGCTCAGATCGAATAACTCAAAAGAATTTGAAAGTTATTTTTATTGATAAAGAAAACAATATTATCCTTGTTAAGGGTGCAGTACCAGGAGTACGTGGTAGCTTGGTTGAAATCAAAAGTAACTAAAAGACAAAATAAGTAATACAGAATATTATATGGACGCAAAAATATACAATCAAAAAGGAGCAGAAAGTGGTAAGGTAGATTTGCCTGCAAAAGTCTTTGCCGCAAAATGGCGAGCAGACTTGGTGCACCAAGTAGTAGAAGGAATGCGTAGCAATAAGCGCGCAGGAACTGCAGATACCAAAGACCGTGGAGAAGTATCCGGTGGAGGCAAGAAGCCTTGGAAACAAAAAGGCACAGGACGCGCTCGACACGGATCAAGCAGAAGTCCTATTTGGGTAGGTGGAGGTGTTACACACGGACCACTTTCAGCAAAGAACTACAAGAGAAAAATCTCAAAGAGTATGAGAGCTCAAGCACTTTTCTCTGTACTTTCTAAGAAAATGAAAGACGGTGAAATCCTTTTTGCAGATTCTCTTGATGTTACAAAGATGAACACTAAGTTTGCAGTGGATGTGATGAAAAATCTTGCAAAAGCTGGTGGTTGGAAGAGTGCTGCTATTTCTAAAAAGCCTCGTATCCTTGTTGCACTTTCTGACAGAAACGAAAATGCTGAGAAAAGCTTCCGCAACATTCCTGCACTTGATATAGTATTCCTTAAAAATCTGAATCCGCTTGATGTGTTAAATCACCAATATCTTTTAATAGAAAATCCAGAAAAGAGTGTTAAGTTTTTAGAATCGAGGGGGTAATATTTTTCTTCTTATTGTTTTCTCTCCCTACTACGGGATTCGAAAACAATAAGAAGAAAAATAACGATAAATTTTATGACAA
>CAYTMO010000053.1:0-4302 GCA_964439045.1 uncultured Candidatus Saccharibacteria bacterium | reverse complement strand
AATGTGCTATTTCTTCACCTCTAATTCTTAGGGCATTACCAAGACCTGGAGTTCTTCTTCTTTTATCAATCAAGAACTCACAGATTTTATATCTAAGATTTTTTGTTGGGTACAGAGTTGTTTCGGGAGGCATATATATGATTTTACATCAATGTATTTAGAATGGAAATACAAAACTCCAGCTCCATTCAGCCATTTTTACAGAATTATCCGTAAGATTAAAGTTAGTGAGTCTTTAGCGTACTAGGACATCGTAAAACAATTCATTAGTTGTTCTTAATTTCTATTTCAACTGATCCAATACCTACATTTCCAGCTTTATCATAAGCCTTTCCTGTTAATGTATGTGTTCCGTCTGAATATTTTGTTGTGTCCCAAGTTATTTTGCCCCCAAGGTTGTTTGTTAGACTTCCAAATAAAACATCGTCCATATAATATTCGAATTTAATCATTCCTGAGCTTGGTAATGGATCTTCATAGTCAAGATTTAACCCCACAACCCCTTTGAACTCATTGTCTGGGAAAAATTGTGTAAAGGTAGATAGTAGTCTGTCTGTTACTTTTTGAACGTTAACTCTAGGCGGTTTCGTGTCTAAACTTTTCATATATTGATCAGCTTTCTCTTGAGCTTCTTGTTTAGTATATCCTGACCACATCGTCCCATCAGGAGCTTGTATGTAAAATACAGGAGTCTCTGGAGGAGTTATACCAGTAGTAGGGGGAATAAAGGGTTTCAATGGAGCATATTCAGTAGGTTTTTCTAATACCACAGGAGTAGCAGGTGCAGTTACTTTTTCTTTCTCAAATTCTTTTTTCGGACTGGTTGAAACTTCAACAGTTTTCTTTGCTACAAGTTTATTATCTACAACAACTTCTTTCTTTTCTTGTGGTTGAACAACAGGTTGTGCCGCTTGTTTTTCAATTGGTTTAACATAGATTTGTTCTGCGGGTGGTGGAACTGGCTTTTTCTTAAACCAAGTAAATGGATTCCACCAGACTGCCATTGCAACTTGTGGTGCTAAGAAAACAAAAGAGATGATAAGTATTGATATTGTGGTGATTGATTTTTTCATATATTTTTTATTTAAATTATTTTTCCTTATGTCCTACTAAAGCTTTATACCAACAAAAAATAAAAGCAGCATAAAATATATATTCAATTCCATCTCCACCACCAACCCGGTCCCTTACAGCAATTCCTCCCAAACCTAGGATGATACCTAGAATAAATAGTGCCACTGAAGACATAAGTTTTTCTTTTGTTTCTATTTATAAATTCTAGGAGTAGGCAACAAAAAGCCCACCATAGAGGTTAGTAGCTTTCGCCACTTACGCAAGTTTCCTCGCATAGCCAGTCGGACAACCCCATATGATGGGTTCTTTGTGTCCGACTGGACTCTTTCACCATGCCAGCAATTACTCACTGGTTTAGGCTACTTACTTATGAAATTTTGACCACCTTTTAATAATACACCTTTCTCCAATAGGTGCAAACCAACTTTTTCTGAAAAATTTTTGGAATTTTTTTATACCCCTCAATTTCTATATGCAGAATCATTCCGAGACAACCCTCTATATGCCTCTGTGCGAAACAGGGTGTCAAATAAGCTATATAAATCAATGGTCTGAAATTGATTACTCAGGCTATCTTTTGAAAGTGGTACTTTGGGTCGTTTTGAGTTTTGGAGTCCCGGAAACAAGCAGTAGCGTTACATAGGGATCCTAATATTTCTATGGATGTTAAATCGAACAACTCCCCATACCCCTTGCATCAAGCATCTTCAGTAGCACACAACTATTTTATTAAGAAGATGGGTCGATAGTCTTCGTATCATACAAGCTCGTCACTTGTAGGGAATTAATCTATTTAAGTTATTACTATGAAATCAATTAAAGAAGTGTTACAAGGCCCAGAAGTTTCTAACTATATGGGCTCAGAGAAAACTCGTGCATTGGTTGAAGAAGAGATTGTAAGGAGGTGGGGGAAGCAAGAACTTAAAAACTATGACCCGAAAAGATCAGTTCTCAGTTTTAAAAATTGGGTGGCTTTGGGCATGGTCCCACGTAAAGGAGAAAAAGCTATTCGTTCTTTTGTAGTATTAGAAGATAGAAGGGATCCGAAGAAGATAGTGAAGAGAATAAAATCTATTTACTTGTTTTATTATAGGCAGGTGCAGGAATTAAAGAAAGAATAGCATGAATAGAAAAATGACAATCTCGTATCGTTACAGGAACAATAAATCTATTCCCAAAATAATTATCACAAACCATATCTTAATCAGGTATGGTTTTTTAGTTGGAGACAAGATAACAGTTGAATACTCTTCTAGTCAAATTATTATTAAAAAATTAACTTAAAATTATGAATCAAAACAATAAAAATAATCCTGTGCTTACAGAAATAGCAAAAAACATAGGGTCCTTTAATCTAACTGTCATAGTAGAGGAAGATAAGGAAACTCTATCCTTACTTAAAAACATACCAGGACTCATCGCCTTTAAAACCACTTTATTCAAAGAAGATCAGATATTGGGAATTGGTAGGGGTACAGCTACCTTGAATAGAATGAACAAGTTTTTGGAACGCGGAGTAAGGTATGCCTGGACTACCAGCTTAATAGATGCAGTTGTTCGTTCTACAAAGACACTTGATGCGTTATACCTCATCCCAACACAACTGAAAGAAGGAGCTGATATTGATTTAGAAAGAAGGGATGAACCAGCTTTCTACGGAGAAGAAGATATGCCACAGGTAGCTACAGATAAGCAAAGAAAGTTTTTAGTTCAGTTACTTGAAAAATGCAACGATTCTACTAAGGCAGAATACTTAGAACAAGTACATTCTCCATACTTCACCAGATTCGATGCTTCTGAGTTGATTTCCAGTCTTTTACCGATGAAGTAATTATTAACCTTAATATTAAAATTATGAATACACTTACACTACAAGCGAATTTAGATGGTCCTAGATATGGATCCTATTTTATGGAGGACTCAGACGAGCCAGGAAGAGCTACCAGTAGACAGAAACAAATACTCAAAGACTTAATATTCCAAAACATTGAGGATAGCATACGGCAGGAGCTGTGTATGAACCAACTAAGGGATATCAGCGAAAGCGAGGCATCACTTTGGATTAAAGAGTTGGAGAATGGGATGTGGTAAGAGAATAGATAATAATTAAGGCAGTATTTCTTATTATGGGAATACTGCCTTTTTGTTTTAATTCTGGTCTTTTGAGTGGTTTTTGCAGTATAATATCAGCAAGTATGACAAGACAAACTGACGGTGGTTATTATGCATTGAAAGGCTTTGATTTTCAAATAGATAAGGCTATTTTAGAAATTTTTGCTTCTGCTAATGAGAATAAAAAGATTTTCATAGAGCAAATCCAGGATATTGATGCTGGGGACTTTGTAATGCAAGTTAAGTATAAAGAAACACAAGATTTCACCTATTCAAAAATTAAAGAACCTGTCATACAGTTGATAAAAGAATTCCTTAAGAATGTTGGGCAAGATATCTCAAAAGTCTACTATCTATATTGTTTTTTTAAAGATAAAAGTTGCCTAGAAGAAGTTGTTGATTCAGCATACTTGAACCGAGTACTTGGTAATAAGAGTGATGATTTTACGGATGCTCAGAAGGAGATATTTCTCACTAAATTCAAACTTTTATTTTCTCCATCATTTCAAACTCAGTTTGAACAAGTAACAGAAAAGTTAATTGAAAATAATTTTGGCTCTACTGCTGAGGAATCAATTTTTTATTATTCTAATATCGCAGACTTTCTAAGGAAGAAAGTTACTTTAAGTACAAACCCTTCTGATAGATATACGACAAAAAAAGAAATTGTTGATCTTCTTAAGTACGGGAAGGTTCTAATTTTCAATTCTACCTATCGTGAGTTTCTAGGTGATCAGGCTTACTTTAAATTTATAAAAGGTAAATTCTTTACCTTTAGAAATATTGATGACTTTGAGCGATTTTTCATTATTGATGTAGACGAAAGAGATAATATTTTAGATTTAAAAGAGGTGGTATTAAACATAAGGAAAAAGTTCTATGTTCTAAATAATAGAAGTTTAAAATCAGGGGCCCCGTATATTTATTTAAAAAACATCAAAACTGAACACTTGAAAGAGCTTAAAAAGATATTGCAGGAAGAAAAATACATATTTAAGGATGGTTATGATTTTCACGATGCGGATTTTAACTTAGATACTATAAAAGAGCCTTCAACAAAGGATAATCTTGTTTGCTTAAAATTTCTTAGTTCAGATGAAAATACCCTTTTAGTTA
>CAYTMO010000052.1:0-4587 GCA_964439045.1 uncultured Candidatus Saccharibacteria bacterium | reverse complement strand
TCCGTTTTTTAATTTTGAAAGTATTGGTGCTATCTTTCCATTTATTTTTGCAGAATATGTATGATCTCCTATATCTGAATGTATTGCATAAGCAAAGTCTATAGGACTTGAGTCTTCTGGTAAGTCTACTACATCTCCTTTTGGTGTTAGTATAAATATTCGATCATTAAAGAAATCTGTTTTTAGGTTTTCAAAAAAACTTTGTGGTTTATCTGGAGAATAGTTTAAATCTTTAAGTTCTTCAATCCATTCAAATTTACTTTTATTTTCCTTCCTTTTTTCATGTGCGTTTTCTTTGTAAGCAAAGTGCGCTGCGATACCATATGCTGCTTCTGCGTGCATTTCTTTTGTTCGTATCTGTATTTCGGCAATACCATTTAACCCTGTAAATATTGTGGTGTGTAATGATTTGTATCCGTTGGGTTTTGGCAATGAGATATAATCTTTAATTCTACCTGGCAATGGTTTCCAAAGTGAATGTATAAGACCGAGTACTCTGTAGCATTCTTCTATGTTGCTTACCACTACTCGCAAAGCTATTACATCATGTATTTTATCAATATCATTTTCATATCTTGCCAACTTGCGCCACAAACTATACCTTGTTTTTATCCGGTAACTTATTTCTTCAAAATGAATTTTTTCTCCTTTTAAGGATTTTTCAAGTTCATCGTGAATATTTTTTATATCTTTTTGGTATTGTTCTTTTCTGGCACTTAATTTTTGATCTATTTCTTCGCACTCTTTTGGATATGCATAGGGGAACGCTGCTTCTTCTATTTCACCTTTGAGTTTTCCCATTCCGAGTCTGTTGGCAAGTGGTGCATAAATCTGAATAGACTCTAGTGCTATCCTATGTCTTTTATCTTCTCTGACGTGCTCTAGCGTCCTTAGATTGTGAAGTCTATCAGCAAATTTTATAATGACTACACGCAAATCATTTGCCATTGCTATAAAAAATTTGCGGAGACTTTCTACGTGTCTTTCGTGTCCTGTATATTTTAATGTTCCAAGTTTCGTTACTCCTTTTACTAGGAAAACTATCTCTTCACCAAACTCCTTTTCCATTTCTTCTTCTGTTATTTCAGTATCTTCTAATACATCGTGCATAAGTCCTGCAGCTATAGTCTTAGCATCCATACCAGACTTAGTAAGGATCTTTGCAGTTTCAACTACGTGAATAAAGTACGGTTCACCACTCATTCTTTTTTGTCCTTCGTGAGCTTTTTCTGCGAAATCGTAAGCTTTGGATATCAGCTCTTTGTCTTGATCTGACATACCGCCTTCTATTAAATTGAATATTTCTTTAATATCAGACATAATTTTTAATTATAGCATTTTTATTGCATAAGTTTATGTGGATTATGCATTTTGCAGGATTTGTTACTGCATCTTTCTGGAATAGTCTTTGTGCCTTCCATCATTAAGCTTCCGCATTCGCCACAGACCCTGCCTGTAGGCTTTGCTTTTATTGCATTTTTACAATCTGGGTAATTTGAACAAGAATAAAATATACCAAAACGTCCTTTGCGTTCCATCATAAAACCTTTTTTACAAGTTGGACACTCTACATTGGTCATTTTCCTTTTCACTTCTTCTTCGTCTTGTTTTACAAATTTACATTTTGGATATCTTGAACAAGAGATAAATGTGCCTGTGCCGTCTCGTCTTTCGCGGACCACAAGTTTGCCACCACCCAACTTGCCTTTCTTTTCTCCGCAAATAGGGCACAATTCTCCAATTTCTTTTGGACCTTGAAGTTCTGTACCGTCCAACATCAATGCGCCAGTACAATTTGGATAATCAGAACAAGAATAAAACTTTCCAGCACGAGCAAGCTTGATAATCATAGCTTTGCCACATTTTGGACATTTAATGTCCTCTGGAGCATCACCTAGATTTGTAGCTTTTTCTAATTTATCTTTTTCTTTCACTTCTTTTAAAAATGGAACATAAAAGTCTCTTAACGTTTTTTCGTACTCTCTTTCACCGCGAGATATTTCGTCGAGCTCGTCTTCCATCTCTGCTGTAAATGTATCTGAAATATAATTTGCAAAGTTATTTTCTAAAAAGTCTGAAACAACCTCGCCTGTATCAGTAGGGAATAAAGTCTTGTTTTCTTTTCTCACATAACCTCTTTCTTCAATTGTTCTCATTATAGAAGCGTAAGTAGACGGGCGTCCTATGCCACGAGCCTCGAGTTCTTTTACGAGTCCGGCTTCGCTATATCTGCCTAGTGGTTCAGTAAATTTTTCTATGCTTTCTAGATTTAGTAATTTTAATCTTTCTCCTTTTTCACATTTTGGAAGTTCAACATCTTCTCCGCGAGCAGCAGAGTCTACCGCAAGCCAGCCCGGGAAAAGCAATCTAGAACCATTGGCAGAAAAATTAGGCAACTCTTCATTTGATATTATTTTTGCTATGATTTTTGTTTTCAATAATTTAGCATCCGTCATCTGAGAAGAAATTGCGCGATCCCAAATCAGTCTGTAGAGCTTTTGTTGTTCATCGGTGCCTGCATGCTCTACATCTATATGAGTAGGTCTGATGGCTTCGTGAGCTTCTTGAGCATTTTTTGATTTTGTTTTGTAAATTCTTTTTTCTACATATTCCTTACCATAATTTTTCCCTACATAAGATACTATCTGCTCTTGAGCTACTGCTGACAAATTTGTGCTATCTGTACGCATATATGTTATATGTCCTGCCTCATATAATTTCTGAGCAATTTGCATTGTGCGAGAAGGGGAATAACCGAGCCTAGAACTTGCTGTTTGTTGAAGCGTTGAAGTAGTAAAAGGTGCCCGGGGGGAACGCTTTTGTTCTGATTCTTTTATTGTGTCTATAACCCAATCACTTTTTTTGCCTATTTCTAATATTTTCTCTACAAGCTTTTCGTCTCTAGGCTCATCTTCACAATTGAGTGTAATTTTGCTTTTATTTTTTGTTTCGAAGTCTCCCCAAAGCTTCCAGTATCTCTCTGGCACAAAAGCTCTTATCTCTCTTTCGCGTTCCATAATTATACGAAGCGCAGGGGATTGAACTCGTCCAGCCGAAAGCCCATAACGAACTTTTTTCCAAATTATTCCAGATAAGTCATAACCAACAAGTCTATCCAATACTCGTCTAGCTTCTTGAGCTTTTCTTAATGCTGTATCAATCTCTCTGGGATTCTTCAGTGCTTCTTCTATGGCTTCTTTTGTGATTTCGTGAAATGTTACCCTCTGTATAGGAGCTTTTATTTTCTTATCTTTTTTTAACAGTTCTTCTATGTGCCAAGCAATAGCTTCTCCTTCACGGTCGGGGTCAGTTGCAAGTAATATAGAATCAGCTTTTTCTGAAAGATGCTGTAATTCTGCTACTACTTTTTCTTTCCCTTTTGATATTTCATAATGCGGAATAAAACCATTTTCTATATCAATAGCTTGCTTGTTTGATTTAGGTAAATCGCGAATATGCCCCACAGAAGCACGCACAGTATATGAGCCTTCGAGATACTTCTCGATAGTTTTTGCTTTTGATGGTGACTCAACAATTAAAAGTTTCATTAACCAAGTATTACACGAAATATATTTTTTAAGCAAATTTTGTGTTATAATTTTTTTACTATGGTACAAAAGATTAAAGACAATTTGGGGGTGGTTTTTGTATTTCTGATACAGATAATTGCATTAATGTTATTATTTAGTTCGCCAACCTTTGTATTTAGTTTCGAAAATACTTACACCACTACTTTAATGTTTGGTAAAATTTTTGGTATTTTGGGAATGACAATGTTTGCCACTTCTCTTTTACTTAGCGCCCGTTTCCATTTTCTCGAAAATCTATTTTATGGTTTGAATAAAGTCTATGAAAGGCACAGTCAGATTGGCCAATGGGCTTTCATCTTTATGCTTTTCCATCCTTTGTTTTTGCTTTATAAATATACAGATTTATCATTTGATAGAGCAATTTCTTTTCTAATACCTAGCGAATATACTTGGCCTATTAATTTTGGTATCTTAGCTTTTTATCTTTTGATAATTTTAATTTTTCTAACACTATATTTTAGACCTAAGTATCATATATGGAAATGGACTCATAAATTTATGGGTTTGCCTTTTTTCCTTGCTGGACTTCATATTTTCTTAATTCCTAGTGATACATCGAGTTTTTTGCCACTTAGAATTTATATGCTTTTTGTTTCTGCCGTAGCTTTGTATGCATATATGTATCATACTATTTTTGGTTTTTATACAACAAAGAAATATAAATACAAAATCACTAATATTAAAAATTTAGGAGAAAATATTACTGAAGTTGTTTTAAGTACAGAAAAAGAAAAAATCAGCTTTACTTCTGGTCAGTACGCATTTATAAGTTTTAACAGTAAAGAAACAGGCAAAGAGAGTCATCCGTTTTCAATTTCTTCAAAAGAAAACTCTCCAGAAATATCTTTTACTATAAAAAATTTAGGCGACTTTACAAATAAGGTTAAAAATTTAAAAATAGGAACCGAGGTTCAGATTGAAGGACCCTTTGGTAAATTTTCTTACAATGAAGCAAATTCCAAAAAACAAATTTGGATAGCTGGAGGTATAGGAATTA
>CAYTMO010000051.1:0-4861 GCA_964439045.1 uncultured Candidatus Saccharibacteria bacterium | reverse complement strand
TAATTCAAATAATCTTTATCATTCTTAAAAGTCATTCCCCCATGGATCATAAGTATTTGTTTCTTCATATGTTTATATCATACCAAAAAGTGTTCCACTATTCCATCAAGCTAGAAAAAATTAACCTTGCAAAATAAAGGTTTAAAAATTGCGGGCGATGAGAGAATCGGTCACAAGTATTTTTCTACTGAAAAATCTCGCTACCCCGGCTCGGCTCGTCAGCCTCCGCCTTTCAATTCTCCCCTCACCTCACAACGACAAAACACTCGGACAGCGTTTAGGCTGTCCTGCGTGTGTTGTTGCGGGCTTAATGTTTGGATTTCAGAACTTTTGAAGAATCATGAATTACTTAAAATTAGTATTAAATCAATTAATTTATTTCCTATTAATCACAATCTCTGAAACTTCCATATTTTTAGGTAAATCTAAAATTTGTTTTAATAAAAGAGCTAAATCTTCTGGTTTCATCCATTCACCTCCATTCTCTGTATTATCTATACCCGTTGCTTTTTCAAAAAGTTTTGTTTTAAACCCTCCTGGACAAAAACTAATTACTCTGTTTGGCTTACCTTTAAATTCTTCTTGTAAATTTTTAGTGAATCCCCTAACAGCCCATTTTGAAGCTCCGTAGACAGCTTGATCTACATAAGCTTTCAATCCTAAAGTAGACGCGACATTTACAATATCAGTTTTGTCTTAAATAATTCGTTTATATAAATTTGATATTAATAATATTTGAGATTTAACATTAGTAGACATTAAACGCTTTATCTCATCTTCAGTAATTTCTCCTAATTTCTGCACAGACAAAACACCCGCACAATTAATTATTGATTCAATAGGTTCATTCATTTTAAGAATCTCATCTGATGCTTTTTTAATTTCTTCTCCTTCACGTAAAGAAATACAAATATTAACATCAGAGTACTCTGATTCTCTTCTAGAAATATTTACAACTTTTTTACCTGCTTCTTTGTATAATTTTGCGACTTGTTTTCCAAGCCTGTCACTCGCTCCTGTTATTATTATCATAACGACATTATACCAAAAGTTCGGAATTACATCACGGTATATATATATATAAAATATGATTCAAAAATCTGCGGGCTGTAAAACTCTGGACTGGAACACTATAGAGAATATGATCCTAAAATGGAATAGTGTTTTCCAAGGTTTTAATATTACTGACTAATTTAAGTTAACCACCTTTATTTTATCACGATTTAAGTATTTACGGATATACCAATAAAGTAATGGAACATCTATTCCTTCCCTTCAATCCTATTTCTGTGTTTACAATGTTTGATTTAAGATAATTAATCCTAATCAAATCTATATACTCCATCCTTGTCTTGCACATACCCCAGTTTTTCAAATGGATAGTACTTAGTATCTGAATCATACTCCGATGGTCTTCGACTACCTAATTTAAAACTAACGACACCCATCAATTTCTTTTTTAAATTCATATTCTTAAGCTCAACAACAGGATCGTACTTCAAAAGAAGACCTGGCTCAGGTCTTAATGTATATAGACTTAAGATAGTTGAGGTTGGATTGGCTCCAGCTAAAAATAAAATATCACAAGAAGATTTTATTTGGCCTAATATCTTTTTAACCTCGTCTCCAGGGGGTAAATATCCTTTTACTCCAGAACCTATATGGCAAAGTATTATTGTATTTTCATCATAACTCTTTTTCTTTGAAAACTTTTTTGCAACAATAAATTCAGGTATTGATAATCTAGTATGCGATTCGTACTCAATAACTTCGACATCCACTTGTTCAAGCATGTCGAAATTCTCCCGATGCTTATCAGCATATCTAATTGTACGTATATCTGGGGTCTCTTCTTTATCATCAACTAACTGCATCCAATATTCCTTGTTTTCTTTTACCATAATACCTACAAGCATCTGCGCAACAGTGCAGGCTTCTATTACTTTTCTAAACTTCTTTGATTTTAGCTCTTCTTTGGGAATAGTTTTCTTGAGCAGGTTGCCATGATGTATGACATTAAGAGGAGAAAACCATATTGGGTCATGCATGAAAACTTTTTCCATATAATTTATTATTAACCTCACTCTCAACAAAATCCTTGCTCATTTCATTATTTTTAATATGTAAAATTGGTAAATCTACCACTTTTGTTAAGTTATTTATAAACTCATCTCTAGCTTGTTTGCTTTTGAAATTATGGACCGAGCCATCTAATTCAATAATGAGTTTTGGTATTACATGTTCTTTATCACACAAAACAAAGTCAGCAGATTTTCGATCGATACTGCTTCTATACTTCCTTTGTTCACTATAAGACATGGGTTTTACTTCTATTAGATGGCTGTAGTTTACTTGTGCAAATACGTGATATTTATCACCAAATAGCCCTAAAAGCATTTTATACAAATCTAATTCAGACACAGTATCAAATAAGAAGTTCTTTCTCTTGTATACTGACAAATCCTTTTCTTTCACTTCCTTACCTTCGGTTAAATGCTTTATAAGAACAAAAGCTCCAATTAATACTATCAATAGTATAAGTAATGTTTTCATATAATTATATTATAACAACATCTCTGCTGATTAACTTACTCTTCGTAATTTTCGTACTCTTCTTGCTGGGAGAGATATTCTTCACATCCTTCTATGAAAGAGTTTGAGTTACCTCCACAGGAATCAACTTCATTCTCCTGCGCCCATTCATACCCTGCTGAATGCCCTGAGCCTTCATCATAGGGGTTTTCTGGTTCGTAATCTGAATAGTCATTGCTATTGTAACTGCCATAACCAGAAGAATTATAGGAATCTAGACTATTTGCTGTGTTGTAGCTTGATGTAGGGACGTATTCAGATTCACTTGTTTTATCGCTACCAAACAAGCTGTAGCCACCATAGATTATACCTATCACTACCAGCCAAGTTACCCAATTGTTGTTTCCTTCTTCCATAAATTAATAGCTTAAACAAAACGAAAAACCAATATAAATAGTAATATTGCGATAATCCATAATGGACCGAGTGCAACTACCAGCCAAATTCCTAATCCAATTAAGACAACTATCCCAAGTACCTTTAATAACCAAATAGCTACAATAGACAATCCTTTTATTAGGATAACAATTCCCTCAATAAATGCTTTGACCCAATTTTTTATATCTTCATAGTCTTTTTTATATATAACCTTAAAACTTTTTGTTTTTCGTCTATCTATACCGTTTATGTAGTAAACAAGGAAAAGCCCAAGAAACAAATACACAGAAATAAATATAGATGTATAAGTGTCGTTTTCAATAAGAGCTTTAAACCAGGTTGGTGTCCCAACCAAACCAACCATATAAATGGTTCCCATTACTATATATAACAAGGTTTTAACAATTTCTTTTAAGGTTAAATACCTGTCGCTATTAATTGGTTTTTTACTATCTTCTTTATGATTATACGGCGATACATATCCTTTTGGATTATCTAAATAGTCTTTAATGGTTTTAACTATCTCGTTGGGAGTAAAGTCTGCTTTTACTAAATATTCCACATAGTTGCATGGATTATATTTCTTTGCATCTGCCTTTAGTGATGTTTTGGTCCAATTGTCTAATATAAAAATAGGAATATATTTTGTTTTTAAATTTTTGTTTAGAGAATGCACTATTTCAACTCCCCTAACGTCTGGCATAAGATTGTCGGTAATAATCACATCTGGCATAAAATCCTCAACATCAGACACAGCACTTTCTAAGTTTGGAGACAAGATGGTTTTAACTTCAAAACCCACCTCTTTAAATTTGTGAGCATACATATCAAGTAAAAATTCATCGTCTTCAATAAGTACTATTTTCATAAATTATCTCTTTTTATAGTGATAATGGTATTGACCATATTTTAGACCCCATTTAGGGCAATTTGTACGACATGTATGACCACCTCTTTTATCGGTCCTCCCAGGATGAGCAAAAGTTATTAATGGCACTACTAAGGCTAGGATTATTAAACTCAAGATTATTTTTTTCATAAAATTTTATTTACTAGTACACTTGGCACCATTCCAAGACATTCCTGAAGCACATGTATTGTTTAAACAAGACACCCCACTGATAGGGCTAAAACCAATTTTTGTTGTACATCCTGCTGGTAATACTTGAGCTACATCTATCTCTGGAACACATGAATTAGTTAATTTACCTGTTTTTGTATCATAAAGAAAAGAATATCCATCTAGGCAAGAAGAGGTTACTTTTGTGTCTGGATTATATATGTAGTGTTTACCATCAAACTCGTTTATGGTTGTTTCCCATTTATAGCCACTCTTCAACATTCTGTAAGTCATACACTCGCTTCTTTCTTTATTTCGCAAAAAATTAGATTGATCGCATGATATATTTGGATTACTATCTGACCATGTTTTTACAACGTAAGGTACATTTTTAGTTCCAAAAGTAACTTCTTCTTTAGTATTCATATTTTGAGAGAAAGAAGAACCACTAATTGATTTATTTTGTTCATATAAAGATTTACCCAGGTAATAATCTGGATCGGTAATGTAAGTTGGCGTATCCCATTCTATTCCTTTTGTTCCATAAGAAGGATTGTAAAGACCTTGGCTTGGCTTATAACCATAGTTGTCATATTTCAAGCCGTTTGGGTTACTTCTTACGTGAGGTTGAACGTATGTACCGTTCTTTTTGGTATATCCTTTTACACTTACATATGCTTCGGCTTGATTTAAACTAAAAGCAAAAGTACCCAATAAAGACAAGCTGAGAATGATGGATATGATAAATTTTTTCATAGAATTTTCCCTTATAATTTGAAATATTTAATTATTTTAGGACATTATAAACTATAAAAAGTGTATTTGGTTAGA
>CAYTMO010000050.1:0-5111 GCA_964439045.1 uncultured Candidatus Saccharibacteria bacterium | reverse complement strand
TACTGCGGGTCGCCTGTTCGAATCAGGCCTGGGGGCAACTGCCTTCAGTAGCTCAGTGGCTAGAGCAGCAGTCAACCAAAGGCGATCTCGTTTGTTCCCACAACACCCTGTGCCCAGCCGCACCGACTGGCCCCCGCAAGGGGTTTTTCTTTTTTGACAACTAGGAGATAGACATGCGTATGAACGTGGCGATCAAAACCCCGGCTCCGCGCACCGCCGAAGGCGGGCCGGCTGCGCGTATCACCGATGAGCAGCGCCTGCGCCGCCTGTCGGCGACCTGCATGCTGTGGGAAGACAACTTCTACATCGACGGCAAGACGGTTGCCGGCACCATCGCCGAGCTGGTCGGCAAGGTGTCCCCCGAGTTCGCGGCAGCGGTGGCCTACGAGGCGCGTACCAAGCAGCACTTGCGGCACCTGCCGCTGCTGATCGTGCGCGAGATGGCGCGGCTCAAAAGCCACAAGCATCTCGTTGGGCTGCTGTTGCCGGACATCATCCAGCGGGCCGATGAGATCACCGAGTTCCTGGCGATCTACTGGAAGGACAAGCGCCAGCCGCTGTCGGCCCAGGTCAAGCAGGGGCTCGCCGCGGCGTTCCACAAGTTCGACGAGTACCAGCTGGCCAAGTACAACCGCGACGGCGCCGTGAAGCTGCGCGATGCGCTGTTCCTGTGCCACGCCAAGCCGAAGGACAAGGAGCAGGAGGCGCTGTGGAAGCGTCTGGTGGACGGCAAGCTGGCCACGCCCGACACCTGGGAAGTGCAGCTCTCGGGCGGCGCTGACAAGCGCCTGACGTTCGAGACGTTGATGAACGGGAACATGCTGGGCGGGCTGGCGTGGCTGCGGAACCTGCGCGGTATGCACGAGGCGGGCGTGACGGCCGCGGCGATCCTGGCGTACGCCGACAAGGTCAACGTGAGCCGGGTGCTGCCCTTCCGGTTCCTGGCGGCCGCGCGGCACGCGCCGATGTTCGAGCCGGCCATCGAGAAAGCGATGTTCCGCTCGTTCGAGGGTCGCGCCAAGTTCGAGGGCAAGACGGTGGTGCTGATCGACGTGTCGGGCTCCATGAAGGATCCGGTGTCGGGCAAGTCGGAGATCAGCCGGCTGGACGCGGCGTGTGGTGTGGCGATCGTGCTGCGCGAGCTGTGTGATGACGTGCACGTGTTCATCTTCTCGAACGGCGTGCGTCAGATCCCGGCACGCCGGGGCTTCGCACTGCGTGACGCGGTTGGTCGCGCTGGCGGAGGCACCGAGCTGGGCGCTGCTGTGCGGGCGATGAACGGTTACGGCTACGATCGGCTGGTGGTGATCACCGACGAGCAGTCGGCTGACCGCGTTCCGGACCCGGTGGGGACCAAGGGCTACATGCTCAACGTCGCCGCCAACCGCAACGGGGTGGGCTACGGCAAGTGGATGCACATCGACGGGTGGTCCGAGGCCTGCATGGACTACATCCGCCAGCTCGAAGATGCCGGAGAGCGCTGAGAAGGGCGGGGGCGCGAGCCCCCGCGGCTTCCCGCTGGCATGGAAACGCATCCGAAAACTGCCGGCGTGCCTAACCGAGGACGACTCGACACTGATGATGGCGCGCTGGCTCGCGCAGCGCATGTACACGGCGGGCTGGAAGGCCGCGATGAGGGAGCTGAATGGCCCAGGTCAAGGTAAGTGCGATGACGTATGCCCTGATGATCAGGGCGCTGCAGCAAAACCCCCACACCCCCCACGAGCTGGTTGAAGAGACGGGGTTGTTCATCCGGACCGTGCGTCAGTACCTGCACGCGCTGGACAAAGCAGGCGCCGTCCACATCTGCGGTTGGGTGAAGGATGCGCGCGGTGCGGACCACACGCCGGTCTACAAAATGGGCCCAGGCAAACGGGCCGTTCGCAGTAAGATGACACACGCCGAAAGGCAAGCAAGGTATCGGGCGAAGCAGCAGGCTTTGCGCGAGATCCAGATGTTCGCAGGACCAACTTTAGAGGTGACCCATGAGTGATGGAAAAGAGCAGTACGCCGACAGCGCCTTCAACAAAGCGGCCGAGGCCGCGGTTGAGGAGTACAAGAAGAAGCACTACGAGACGTGGCACATGGGCGCCGATCTTGGTGCACCTGAAGGCGACAGAACCGCAATTCACGCGATGCAAGAAGCAGAGGTCGACAAGCTCGAGAGTCGCCAGTACGACTACCTGCGCAACTGGCAAGGCGACACCAACACCTGGGTCGCGCCGAACGACTATCGCGCCTGGACCGCACCTCGCAACCAATACGAACCGCTGTTCCCCCCAGGTGCTGCGCTCAACGGCCTGCCGAGCACGAGTGGCACCATGATGGGCCGTAGCACGATCCCTGCACCCCCGCAGCAACACCCGAAAGAGCGTGACCCCAACGGACTGGACCCGCATGCTCCTGGCGCCAAACTGGACGCCGGCAAGACGCCGCTGCGCCGCGGCGCGCTGGAGCAGTTCCCTCGGGCGCTGATGGCGGTGGCCGACGTATCTGCGTACGGCGCTGCCAAGTACACCTGGGGCGGCTGGCAGACGGTCCCTGACGGGGTGCAGCGCTACCTCGATGCGGGCGCGCGCCACGCGGCGCTGCGCGCCATGGGCGAGAGCTACGACAAGGAGAGCGGACTGCTGCATCTGGCGCAGGAAGCGTGGAACATCCTGGCAGCGCTCGAGCTGGCGATGCGATCGGACAAACTCGGAATTTGAGTCGGGCATGGTGAGGCGTCTCTGGGGGGCATGGCAGATGTGAACCCAAGATGTCAGTGCGGCGTCCCGGCGCTTGGTATTGCGCCGCACACCTCGTAGCCGCGAGCAGAGGGGGCGCGGAACCTGCCTTCCCCCCTCACCCCAACAACCAACGGAGGCAGCTATGGCAGCAACGCCCGAGGCCCGGGTAAAGAAGAACATTCGCAAGATCCTCGAAGAGTCCAAGACCTACTTTGCAATGCCTATTGGAACGGGCTATGGCAATTCAGGTGTGCCTGATTTTTTGGTGTGCCACAACGGGCACTTCATCGGTATCGAGGCCAAAGCCGGCGACGGCAAGACGACAGCGCTGCAGGACATGAACCTGCAGAAGATCCGAGACGCGGGCGGTGCGACGCTCGTCGTCAATGAACACAACCTCGACGAGCTACGAAGGCTTCTCATAGACCTCGACTGGGAGTACCCCGATGACTGAAAAAACTGGCGAGCAACTGATGGCCCGCGCACTGCGCATCGGCAGCGCACCGAAGGAAGTGCAGGAGAGCCTGCTCGAGGCGGTCGACGCCGTGATGGACATGTTCGATCCGGACAGCCCCAACGTGGGCGTGATCATCAGCGTCAGCGGGCCGGTGGTGCCGGGCAGCACGCTGGGCGAGGCGCGGATGATGCCGGTGGCCATGGACTACGGCGAGATGGTCAACCTGCTGATCCAGCTCACCAACACGCTGTACAAGACTGCGACGGCCAACGCGCCGGCGCGCGACAAATTCAACTGAGGAGACGCCATGGCCGCACCGTTCAAGCGGGTGCTCGTGCTCGACTTCGAGACGATGTGGGACAGCAAGGAGTACACGCTGTCCAAGATGACCACCGAGGAATACATTCGCGACCCCAGGTTCGGTGCCTGGGGTTGTTGCTTCAAGTGGCTAGGCGACCCGGGCAAAGCCCGCTGGGTTAGCTACAAGCACCTACCCGAGTACCTCGCACGCATCGACTGGTCAACGACCGCGGTGCTGGCCCAGAACACCATGTTCGACGCGGCCATCCTGCACTGGCGCTACGGCGTGAAGCCCGCCTTCTACTTCGACACCCTCTCGATGGGCCGCGCGGTGCGTGGCGTCGAGCGCGGCAATAGCTTGGCTAAGATGGCCGAGGACTACAGGCTGCCGCCCAAGGGGCGCGCGGTGCACAGCACCGACGGCATGATGTCGTATGCCGACATGACCCGTGACATCGAAGAAGAGCTGGCCGAGTACTGCAAGCACGACGTGTTCCTGTGCGAAGAGATCTTCAAGCGTCTGGTGATGCTCGAGCGCGAGAACTGCGGCCAGGACTATCCGCTGGCCGACATGTCCGCCTGGAAGTATCCCATCAAAGAGCTGCGTCTGATCGACATGACGCTGCGTATGTTCGTCGAGCCAAAGATCGAGCTGGACGCCGACATGCTGACCGACGCGCTGCACGAGGAGAAGGAGACGCGCGAGGCGCTGCTCAATCGGCTGAACATCACCGACGGCATCCTGGCAAGCACCCAGCAGTTCGCTGAGCTCCTGCGCTCGATCGGCGTCGAGCCCCCGACGAAGAAGAGCCCGACCACCAAGCTGCCGATCCCGGCGCTGGCCAAGAACGACGCGCTGTTCCAGGCGATGTTGAACGGCGAAGACGAGAACCTCGCGCTGCTGTGCGAGGCCCGGCTGAAGGTCAAGAGCACGACCGAGCGCACGCGCGCGCAGCGCTTCCTCGACATCAGCGAGCGCGGCCCCCTGCCGGTGCCCTTGTCCTACTACGGTGCGCTGAGCGGGCGCTGGACGGCCGCCCGGGGCAGCGCCATCAACATGCAGAACCTGAAGCGCGGATCGTTCCTGCGCAAGGCGCTGATGGCCCCCAAGGATCACGTCATCGGCGTGGTCGACCTCTCACAGATCGAGCCGCGCACGCTGGCCTGGACGTCCGACTACGAAGACCTGATGGACGTGTTCCGTGCGGGCGATGACCCTTATGCGGTCTTCGGTAGAACCATGTTCAACATGCCGGAGCTGACAAAAGTGTCGAGCCCCGTGCACCGGCAAGCAGCGAAGTCGGCCATGCTGGGCTGCTTCGGTCCCGACACCCTCGTCTTGACAGCGCGCGGCTGGACGCCTATCGTAAGTGTTCAGGCTACGGATACCGTTTGGGATGGTGAAGAATGGGTGCAGCACGGCGGGGTACTGGCGCAGGGCGAGAAGGAAGTGCTGACAGCGCTGGGGGTGAGCGCGACTTCGGACCACGAAATCCTGACGGAACGTGGATGGGCGGCGTGGTCCGCGGTCCTTCAAGACCGTTCCCTTTTGCAGTCGGCGCTGTCATTGGCGAACTCACATGTATCGCCTGGGAGCGCACAGTCAACGTACGTGGCGATCGGAT
>CAYTMO010000049.1:0-5525 GCA_964439045.1 uncultured Candidatus Saccharibacteria bacterium | reverse complement strand
CGCGTTGCAGGACCGGCTCTCCGTGAACGCCCGCATCCCCGCCGAAGTGCTCGGCCGCGCCAAGCAGGGCGACATCAAGTCCGGCGTCCACCTCCTCCTCACGTTCGGCCCGTTCCGCCAGCTCGTCGAGTTCCTCCGCCTCACGCGTGACCCGAAGTACCGGCTCATGCTCAAGATGGTGCAGCGCCTCGGCCAGGCCGGCGGGGTGCTCGAGCCGGGCCCGAACCCGGTGGCGCGTGTCGTGTTCGGCTCCTACCTCCCGGCGGACCTGTCTGCGGTGGTGGAGAGCGTGGTGAAGCTGCTCATGCAGCACGGCATCTCCCGGCTCACCGCGCTGCGCATGCTCACCGACGCCGGCCTCGACGTCGGTGACCTGGTGGACGAGATCGCCCGCATCGAAGCAGAGGACGCTGCCACGGCGCTGCAGCTCGCCGAGGCCACCGGAAGCGAGGAACTCGCAGCCACGAAGCTCGGTCTGGTGCTCCCCGACACCGCCACCCCGCCTGTTGGGCCGCCCACGTTGAACCTGCCCACCCCGCCCGCGACGCCCCCAGGAGGCCCGTGATGCGCAACCTCTGGCGGAACTGGTCGACGCACAACCTGATCGGCCACCCCCTCTCCGAGATCGCGCACCTGCTCGGCCTCGACGAGTGGGCCCGGATCCTGCACGACTCGACGCTGCCCGCCGACCCTCGACCGTTCGGACCGTCGTGAGCCACCGGGCGTGCCTGTTCTTCGTGGCCGCCACCTGCATCGTGTTCGTCCTCATGGGCGCTCTCGCCCGCTGACCCCGACCTGGAGGCACGCCCCATGCCCGCCCAGCAGTACCGCAAACGCCCCGTCGTCGTGGAAGCGATGCACTGGGACGGCACCGAAGCCTGCCTGCAAGAGGCTCTCCGCTTCGTCGACTTCTCGTCGCTGCCCGACGACGGTGTCCACGTCGGCGGGCCTGGCATCGGCTACATGCCCGCGCTCGGCACCCTCGACATCCCCACACTCGAAGGGACGATGACGGCCAGCCCTGGCGACTGGATCATCCGCGGAGTGGCTGGCGAGTTCTACCCGTGCAAGCCCGACATCTTCGCCGCCACCTACGAGTCGATCGACCAAGAGCGCGGCTGATGGCCACGGCCGCCTACTTCACCAAAGGCCGCCGCATCTACCGCGCCTTCGACGGCTCCAAAGCACCGATCCTCGCCCGCACCTGCTGGACCGCCCGCGCCGCCCGCCGCCGTGCCCACCAGTGGAACGCGATCATCGAACGGGTCCGGCGGGCGCGCAACGGGTTCGAACGCTGATGCACGCGATCTGCGCCAACGAGATCACGTGTGCTGCGCCGCGCTGCCACCAGCCCGGCACCGTCGCCGTCGGCTGCACACCCCCGGCGCACAAGGTGACCGATGAGCACGGCCGGGAGCGGTGGATCGAGGTGGACACGGTGGTCATCGAGTTCTGTCCGCGCCACGCCCCCGAGGTCGACGAGTGAAGGGCGCTCCGTACCCGCACGTCTGCCAGCGGTACGACCTGCGTTCGTCGCGCAACGTGCTGACGTGGATCCGCCGCAAGTTCTGGGCGGCACGCTGATGGCCGACGCCACCCCCGAGCAACTCGCCGCCGAAGCCCAACTCGAAGCCGCCATCCTCGCCTGCGCCGCCGCCTACGAAGGACCCGGCGAGATCCTCACCGGCTGGGTCCTCACCGCCACGCTCACGTCCGGTGACCTGATGGACGAGAACTCGACCGCGTACTTCCGGCTCTCGCCCGACAGCGGCCAGCCCTTCCACGTCACCATCGGGCTCCTGCGCTACCACCTGGCGCACCTCGAGCGGGACATGTTCGAAGAGGACGACTGAACCGGCGCTGCATCCGAGCGCGCCCATGAAGGCTCACGGATCTTGATGGCGACCCCGACGCCCCTCGGACCCACCAGGAGAACCCGTGCGCAACACCCCCCACACGCCGAAGCCCAAGGTCCGTGACCGGATCTCGAACGCCTGGACCTCGCTCACGTTGCTCTCCTCGCTCGGCGTGCTCGCCGCTTCCCTCATGTTCGCCAACGGCGACGGTGGCGGCGCTGGCGCTGGCTCCGGTGAAGGCGGCGCACCGCCCGCACCCGGCGGCACCGGCACCCCACCCGCCCCCGCACCGACGATCACCACGGCGGAAGCCACCCGGGCCGCCGAGCTCGCCGCAGCGAACGCCAAGACCGCCGCCGAGCAAGCCATCGCCGACCAGCTCGGCGTCACGATCGAAGAAGCCAAGAAGATCGTCGCCGACAAGAAGGCCGCTGACGACGCCACCAAGAGCGAAGCGCAGAAGGCGCTCGAAGCCGCCCAGACCGCCCAGGCGGCAGCCGAGAAGGCCAAGGCCGACGCCGACCGCGAACGCCTCGCCGCGAAGGTCGAACGCAAGCTCGCCGCCGCCGGGATCCCCGAAGCCGCCATGACCCGCGCCTCCCGCCTCGTCGCCGTCCCAGCCGACGCGGACGACGCCGCGATCGACGTCGAGATCACCGCACTCAAGACCGAGATGCCCGCCCTCTTCACCACCCCGGGCGGCGCACCCCCCGCGCCCCCGGCCGGGACCGGCACCCCACCCCCCGCCCCGCCCGCCGGCGGACAGGCCATCACCACCGCCCTCGAGCGCGGCAAGGCCCTCGCACAGCAACGACACCCCCAGCCCGCCGCATAGGCAGGAGACCAGCACCATGGACATCTCTGTTCGCACCGAATCGTTCACCGTCGAGGACCAGTCCTGGCTCGGTTCGGCGCACGGCACCGACAGCACCGAGACCATCACCCTCGACCTGTCGCTCTTCACCGCCGGCACCCACTACCCGAACGGCTACATCCCTTCGGGCATGTGCCTCGGCAAGCGCACGAGCAACGGCCTCTACGGCCCCTACGGTGCCAGCCCGTCCGAGGTGCAGACCCTCACGTTCGATGCCACCGGTGGCACCTACACGCTCGCATTCGACGGGTCGCCTGCCACCAGCAACATCACGTACGCGAACGCCGCCGGCGACGCTGCCACCCTCCAGGCCGCCCTCGAATCGCTGCCCACGATCAACCCGGGCGACGTCACGGTCACGCGCGGCACCCCCGCCGGCAACGTCACCATCTTCACCGTCACGTTCGGCGGCCAGTGGGTCGGCCGTGACGTTCCCACCATCGCCATCACCGAGTCCCTCACCGGCGGATCCGGCACCCTCGTCCCCGCAGTCGGCACCGCCGGCGGCGGCTCCGTGACCAACGGCACCGAGACCCTCGTCGGCCACCTCTTCACCTCCGTCCGCGTCTCCCTCCCCGGAGCGTCCGCGACGACCAACGCCCACGGGGCCGCCCTCCTCGTCCACGGCAAGGTCCGCGAAGCCAACCTGCCCACCAACCACGGCCTCGACGCCGCCGGCAAGGCCGACGTCGCCGGGCGCATCCGCTACATCTGAGCTGAAGGGGCCCCCATCCCATGACCATCCTCTACGACCTCGTCGACCCCGCCGAGCTCACCGGCTACGTCCGCGAGCTCCCCGTCCCCGCCGAGATCGGCCTCAACCGGTACCTCCCCGACCGTGTCATCAACGACATCGAGGCGGTCATCGACCAGGTGTCCCGCACGAACCGGGCCGCGAAGTTCCGGGCGTACGACGCCGAGACCCCGATCGGGAAGCGCGACGCGTTCTCGCAGTCCCGCATCACGCTCCCGCCGCTCGGCCAGAAGACCCTGATCGGCGAGTACGAGCGGCTCCTGCTGGCCCGGCTCCAGGGCGCCAACAACCAGCGGCTCGACCAGGCGATCTACGACGACGTCGACCTCAACGCCCGCGCCGTCCAGATCCGCATGGAGCTCGCCCGCGGTGACGTCCTCACCGACGGCAAGTTCACGCTCACCGCCGAGAACGGGCTCACCATCGAGGCCGACTTCGCGGTGCCGGGCTCCCACATCGTCACCACGTCCGTCTCGTGGGCGACGCACGCCTCCGCGGACGTGATCGGGGACCTGCAGACCTGGCTCGACGTGTACGAGGACGACGGCGGCCCCTGCGGCCGGATCGTCGTCTCGAAGACCACGCTGCGCCACATGCTGCAGAACGCCGGCCTCCGTGCCCTGGCCAACGCCAACGGGATCATCCCGTCGACGATCAACCAGAGCCAGCTCAACTCGCTGCTCGAGGTCAACGGCCTCCCGCCGGTCGAGGTGTACAACGGCCGCTTCGACGTCGACGGCGTCACCACCCGGGCGATCCCGGTCGACAAGGTGATCTTCCTCCCGGAGAACCCGTCCGACCTCGGGTACACGGCGTGGGGCATCACCGCCGAAGCCCTGGAGCTCGCGGAGGCGCAGCGCCTCTCCCTCGAAGCCGCCCCCGGCCTCGTCGCCGTCGTGATGAAGGTCGAGGACCCGGTCGGCCGGTGGACGAAGGTCGGCGCGGTCGGCATGCCGGTCCTGGTGAACCCGCGGCGCCTGATGGTCGCCGACACGATCCCGTAGGCCAGCGTCGGCCCACGAGCAGTGAGCAGGGGTCGGGGCTTCGGTTCCGGCCCCTGGTCGTTTCCCGCCCCAACGAACGAGAGAAGAACGCGATGGCGAAGCTGGCGAAGAACGTGGCCGTCGACGGCGTCTGGTACGGGCCCGACTGGGGCGACCAGGACGTCCCCGACGAGGTCGCCGCGAAGATCGAACGGGAGGACGTGTGGGCCGGGTACGTCGTCCCCGAGGTCGAGGCCCCTGCGCCGCGCCGTCAGGATGCGCCACGGCCGATCAAGGTGACGGGCGACTACAAGACCCCCGAAGACCCCGAGGCTGATCCGGTGCCGGAGCCTGCACCGAAGCGGGGGACGCGCGGCAAGTCCACCAAGGCGGCCGAGACGCCCGATGCTGTCGACTGACCAGCTCGCCACCATCCGCCGCTGGTGCGGATCCAAGGTCGGCGGCGACGGCGACGTCATCGACGGCACCGACCTCGAGGAACGCATCGGACGGTGCGGGTCCGCGGAGGCCGCCGCCCTTGAGGTCCTCGGGCAGTTCCGTGCCGACATCGTCACCGGGAACCCGACGTCGTGGACGATCACCGGTGACCAGTCGGAGAACTGGACGGAGAACCTGAAGGCGCTCGACGCCCAGATCGCGCAGCTGGAACGGATCTGCAACGCTGGCAGCGTGTCGGTGTCGACGATCAGCCGCGCCCGCCCGTCGCGCTGACCTGACCGATGCCGCAACCGGTCGAGGTCACTGATCTCGTCGAGCAGCTCCTGAAGCTGTTCCGGGGCACCCAAGCGTCGATCGACGAACAGGTCGCCGCCGCGGCCACCGACCCGGCCACAGCACGCCGCCGTCGCCGGCTCGCCGAGTTGCGCCGCTCGATCGACGCCGAACTCGCCGGGCTCGAGGCGGATACCGCCGGCTGGCTGCAGGGCAACCTGCCGACCGTCTACGAGCTCGGCGGCGGCCAGGGCGCCGGGTCGGTCGGTGACGCGTTCTCGTGGACCCAGATCCACGTCGACGCCGTCCAGCACCTCGCCACCGAC
>CAYTMO010000048.1:0-5700 GCA_964439045.1 uncultured Candidatus Saccharibacteria bacterium | reverse complement strand
GTAAAAGATGAACAAATCTTCACTTCTAAATTGAAGGATGGTTGCTTAGACGGTGTTACAAGAAGAATAATTTTAGAAAATTTCGATGTTGTTGAAAAAAGACTCACTAAGCAAGATTTGTATGAGGCAGATGAAGTTTTTCTAACAGGAACTGTGAATTTTGTGGTATCAGTTAAAAGGTTAGATAATATTGATTATAGTAGTTTTGTGATAGCAAATAGTGTTTTTAACAAATTACAAAAGTTTATATAAATTTACCTATTTTTAACTTTACTTGTTTGGTGAGGTTTTGGATGTGTGCTAAAATAGATGGGTGATTTATTTTAATAATGTTTCAAAAGTATATACGAAAGATTCTATAGGCATAGATAATGTGAATCTCACAGTTACAGCAGGAGAATTTGTATCTGTTGTGGGTCACTCTGGCGCTGGCAAGACCACTCTTATCAAAATGATTTTAGCAGAAGATGCTCCGACTGAAGGTACTGTCTTTTTTGAATCTTTAAATATTCACAAGCTAAAAAGTGACGAACTCACCAAGCTTCGCAGAAGAATCGGTGTGGTGTTTCAAGATTTTAAGCTTTTAAACAACAAAACAGCTTATGAAAACATAGCTTTTGCTATGGAGGCGGTAGGTAAGACAAATGAAGAAATAGCAGGGGATGTGCCACACGTTTTAGAGCTAGTAGATTTAAGTAATAAAATGTTTCATTTTCCACACCAGATGTCAGGTGGTGAAAAACAAAGACTTGCTATAGCTCGAGCAATTATCAACCAACCAGAATTAATAATCGCTGATGAGCCTACTGGAAACTTAGATCCAATAAGCACTTATGATGTAATACAGATTTTAAAAAAGATTAATGATTTAGGTACAACCATAATATTAACTACTCACAATAGAGGAGTTATAGAGTCCATTGGTAAAAGGGTTATTACAATGGAAAAAGGTAAAATTGTTAGAGACGATAAGAATGGAAGGTACGTGATATAATAAAAATTATGAATTCATTTAATAGAATTGTAAAAGCAGGGTTTTTGAATTTTAAGCGTAGTGGTTTGGTTTCTTTTGCTTCTGTTTTGGTTGTTACCATTACTTTGGCTGTCATTACTACACTTATTTTACTTCAAGCGGTATTAAACTTTTCTTTAGAGCAAATAAAAGAAAAGGTGGATGTGACAATTTATTTTACAGTAGGAGCACCAGAAGAGAAAATTTTAGACTTAAAAAAATCAATTGAAGAATTGCCCGAAGTTGCTGAAGTTACTTATACTACAGATGATGAGGCATTGGCACTCTTTCGGGAAAGGCATTCGAATGATTATCCTACTATTCAAGCACTAGACGAAATTGGCAGTAATCCATTAGGAGGATATCTAAATGTAAAAGCTAAAGAAGTATCTCAGTATGAGACTATTGCGAATTTCTTAAAGTCAGATGATGCGTTAATCATTGGATCTCAGAATATTATTGATAAAGTAAATTATTTTCAAAATAAATCAGTCATAGAAAGATTAAATTCTATAATAAATGGTGCACAGAGGCTTGGTTTTATTATCACACTGCTTCTTATAATAATTTCTATTATTGTTACTTTTAATACTATTAGACTTACTATTTTTATTTCTAAAGATGAAATTGGTGTGATGCGCTTGGTAGGAGCTTCAAAGATGCGAGTTAGAGGTCCATTTTTAATGGAGGGAGCGCTCTATGGATTGATAGCTTCTCTCCTTACTATTGTTATATTTTTACCAGCTACTTCTTGGGTAGGAAACAATATGACAAATTTCTTAGGACTTAACGTTTATACATATTACGTTTCTAATTTGTTTCAAATATTCTTTATCTTGTTATTGTCTGGAGTTTTGCTAGGAATGATTTCAAGTTTTCTAGCTATTAGAAGATATTTAAATAAATAAAATGTCAAAAACAAACCGACTCAAAAGTATTAAAAAAAACAAGGAAGAAAAGAAAGATAATTGTAAATATATTTTTGTAGTCGGAGGGGTTATCTCTGGAGTTGGGAAAGGAATCACTTCATCTTCACTTGGACTTATTCTCAAAAATCGCGGACTCTCTGTAACCGCTATAAAGATTGATCCCTATATAAATGTAGATGCAGGTACTATGAACCCCACTGAGCATGGTGAGGTTTTTGTTTTGTCAGATGGAGACGAAACTGATCAAGATATGGGTAATTACGAAAGATTTCTTGAACTTAAATTAACAAAGATAAATTATATGACTACTGGACGTGTGTATCAGACTGTTATAGAAAAAGAAAGAAATTTAGAATACAAAGGCAAGTGTGTAGAAGTAGTACCGCATATTCCGCTTGAGGTAATAGGTAGAATAAAGAAAGCTGGCAATGAAGCAAATGCTGATGTTGTGATAATAGAGGTTGGGGGTACGATAGGAGAATATCAGAATATGCTCTTTTTAGAAGCTGCTCGAATGATGAAAATGGAAACTCCCAAAGACGTAGTTTTTGTAATGGTTTCTTATTTGCCTACTCCTAGTAAAGTAGGAGAAATGAAAACAAAACCCACTCAACACGCAGCCAGAATGCTTAATGGTTCTGGAATTCAAGCTGATTTTCTTATTGCACGGGCTGATACAAGACTAGATGAAAAAAGAAAAGAGAAAATAGCTCTTTCTTGCAGTCTACTACCGGAGCGTATTATTTCCGCACCGGATGTGGATAGTGTTTATGATATACCAATAAATTTTGAAAAAGAAAAGTTATCAGAAAAAGTATGTGAAGCTTTAGGTATAACATACAAAAAACCCGATACCAAAGCTTGGGCTAAATGGAATAATTTTGCACGACACGCACACAATGGACAAGAGACAGTTAAGATAGCTGTAATTGGTAAGTACTTCGAGACAGGAGATTTCATATTGTCAGATTCATATCTGTCTGTAATAGAAGCTATAAAATACTCTAGTTATGCTCAAAATAAAAAACCAATAATTTCTTGGCTTAATGCAGTAGATTTTGAAAATGATAAATCAAAATTAAAAGAGTTGAAAAAGTATGATGGGGTAATAGTCCCAGGAGGATTTGGTTCTCGTGGAGTAGAAGGGAAGCTTGCTGTGGTTAAGTTTGCACGAGAGAATAAGATTCCATATTTTGGACTTTGTTATGGTATGCAGATGATTGTCATAGAATACGCTAGAAATGTCTTAGGTCTTAAAGACGCCAATACCACTGAAGTAAATCCAAAAACAAAAAACCCTGTGATAGACATAATGGAAAGCCAAAAAGAAAATATAAAAAATCATCGATACGGTGGTAATATGCGACTTGGGGAATACAAGGCAATAATAAAAGAAGGGACTATCGCACGCGAGTCTTATGGTAAAAAAGAAGTAGAAGAGAGACACAGGCATAGATACGAAGTTAACCCTAATTTTATAGAGCAGATAGAAAAAGCCGGATTGGTATTCTCTGGCAAGTCCCCTGATGGTACATTGATGGAAATAGCTGAGCTTCCAAAGAGTAAGCACCCATTCTTTTTGGGTACACAATTTCATCCAGAATTTTTAGCTTGCCCACTTGCTCCACATCCACTTTTCACTAGTTTTA
The DNA here is from genome assembly GCA_964439045.1 of uncultured Candidatus Saccharibacteria bacterium. Lineage (GTDB taxonomy): Bacteria > Patescibacteriota > Minisyncoccia > Phycocordibacterales > UBA9973 > UBA9973. The sequence goes on along the minus strand of CAYTMO010000048.1, from coordinate 2,110 downwards.
TAAAAGCTTGTATTAAGAGATAGTTTTATTGTCTCAATAAACTGTAAAATTCTATTTATTTATTCTTTTTTCTATACTAAGAGAATCGTTTGTGACTATGAGTATGATGATGGTTATGAGAGCAAGGACTGGTATAAAGAAAAAGATTATAAAAAGTAGAATAAGATTTATTTTAAATATTTCTTTTCCGGCCTCGTTTTTCCAGACTATACTTCTTGAGTTGCCAGCTTGAAATACTTTTCTAAAGAAGGCTACTATATCATCGCCAGATAGTTTTGCACCGTATTCTGATCCTGGTTCTGTTTTATGTTCTTTCTCCTCGTGTTTATGGGTATTATGTTCGTTTGTATGTTCCATAGCTGTATTATACCATAAATATCAAAGAAAATTAAACGCCAGTAATATAGTATTTTAAGCTGTATCTTTACCTAATTTACAAAACACATAGCCAGTCCAGAGGGAGATAAGTCCAAACAATATTATAAATCCAGAAAATGCATAAGTTACTATACCTAGATTAAGAGCTGTCATTAAAGCCGTAGCGGTAATCCATATATCACGAGCAGTATTGGGCACCATTACTGGTTTACCTTCTGCATCTACTACTCCGTTGCCCATCTCATCTAATTTTTGGATTTGTCTTGGCATTTCGGCATAAGTCTTGCCACCAGTACTCTTTAATGTGTGTTCTCTTATGACATCAGCTTGTGACTTTAATGATAATGGCCCACGCACAGCAACTTCTGGCATAGAAGCATCACTTGGGGTAACTATATTTTCCCTAGATACATTTGTATATGTAAAATATATTCCCCATATACCACCTACTACTAATATTACACCTGCAATTATTGCTAATACTGACGAAACTTTTAATAATTTTTTCATAATATTATTATATACCTATTATTGCTTGATTTCAGTAAAAGTTACGCTTGTAGGTATACTGAATTTTGATTCATCTGCCACCCACTCTCCACAAGTATAATCACCGATTTGTTTTGCATCCCAGCTATATGTACCTTGCATTTGCGCATCTGTAGCACTTTCTGTATTTGTTGTTACTGCTATTTTGACTCCCATATTTGGTGTCGCAGAGGACCAGTTGTAAGTGTAGTCATCTTTTTGAATAAATGAGCTATCTATTTTTCGTCCCTCTGCGACAGAGCTGAAGTCTCCTCTGATATTTCCTTTATTTATGTATACAGTACCACTATTTTCAAAATCACTCATATATTGCTTGACTTCGCATTTATAAGATCCAGAGTCTTGTTTGATAAATTCACTAAAAGCCATTTTTTTACCAGTGAGCTGATCTGCTTCTTTTGTAGTCACTTTTGCCCCGGTGTTTACTGTTTCTGTATTTTCTGTTAATGCAGAATCTTTTATTTTATTTTTATTTATTAAAAAATACCCACCAACTATAATTACTCCACCTATCAAAACTCCAATTATTGTTTTTGACATACGATTATGTTTTTATATTACAAGTAATACGGTGATTATAACATACCAAGGAAATGCGCTGTATTGATTAAAGTAGGTTTTTGTACTATTGTTGTTATGTAATTGTAATTTAAGGATCGTTTTGGGAGATCGTCTAATGGTAGGACACAGCTCTCTGAAAGCTGTTATCTTGGTTCGACCCCAAGTCTCCCAGCTATGAATATATTTAAAAAGGCACAGAAAAGAATACAAGGTTTCTTAAGCCATTATCCAATGGTCTATGCTTTAATTGTCGGGGTGGGTATTGTTTTGTTTTGGCGAGGTATTTGGCATGGAGCAGATGAGATTCATTCTATGTTTGCGAATAGTTTTTACCACAACTCTTCTATGAGCCTTGACTCTAGTTTTTGGTGGGACGCTCCATTTTCTTTTTTGCTTGGATTTTTGATTCTTTCTGTTACGGGGGCTTTTACTTCTAGTTTTATTGGTAACGAGCTTATTCTATCTGGTTTAAGAGGAGAAAGAAAATTAAGCGAAAGAACAGAGCACGATGTAAAGAATGAAATAAACACAATTAGTGATATTAAAGAAGAGCTAATTTTAATTTCTAAAAAATTAGAATCTTTAGAAAAAAGAAAGCCTGAATGATTAGCGCTTTTTTATA
>CAYTMO010000047.1:0-5949 GCA_964439045.1 uncultured Candidatus Saccharibacteria bacterium | reverse complement strand
CCGGTAGCATGGGTAGTAAATAAAAAATCAACATAATAATATGAAAGTAAGATTATTTGAGGAATATAGTAATGATTATTATCAGAGTATGACAAGTAATGATTTTGATAATATGACCTATGATGAAAATGGAAATCCAAAAGATGAGTTATTATCGTTTAGTGAATCTGATTTTAATAATCTAAGAAGCTATGTTTTCGATAGGTTTAGTGAATATGAGGTTGAATTTTTTATGAGTCCTAGGGGAGTTTTATCTAGTAGACATAGCCAAAGAGATAGTGATGATGTTATTCAATTAGGTTTTAGGTTACGAATTCCTGATACTAATCTAAGGGATGGTGATGCGGTTATTTATAGGTTACCGGATGAATGGTATTTGATACATGTTCATTCGTATGGTTGGTTTAAGTGTGATCAATTAGATGGTTTGTATAAGTTTATAGATGATTATGATCCATTTAGAAAGGATGGATTATTACTCCGTAGATGTGGTCATCCGAGTATTGCTGCATATAAACAATGGAATCCTAGTAAAGGACCGTCTAAGTTAAAACCAGCATCATCATGCGTTTATTTTCACAAAAATGGAACAAAAAAGAAAGTGATTCACTCATATCGGTGGGTTTAAAGATGAATTCTGTTACATTCATTTCTTTAATAAAATAGCACAAAAAAACCTAATCAAATTAATGATTAGGCTTTTAAGGTAATATTCCCGTAGTTTCCTACCATCGCTGAGAAATTACTATTCCTGATTATTAGGGTTAGTATTACTTATTTCGGTTAGGAAACAAGTAATAAAAAAACGCTGAGAATACACGTTCAGTTGAGACTCTTTAAAAAGATTATTTGGATTCCTTTTATTTCCACTACCTTTTGAGTAGTAAGTCTCAGTGACGATTAGTTAGACTAATCACTTCTTGAGGTATCAAATACTCTCTCTTTACTAACGCTTACCCAATCCTATCGAACTGGCTCGGGGTTCGACCCCCTATAAGGCTTTCTTGAGAATCACATCCGCCTTTCGAGCTTGATGTGGCTACGAACAACTCGTAACTAAGTAGTCACCTTTCATTGACACCTGACCAACGCTTTCGATTTTGTTTTTTTTAATTTGTCATTAAATATTACAAAATTTAGCCGTTGTGGAATGTCGAAGTAGTGGTTGGCCCTTGACTCCATCACCTTTTGAGCGACAGAATATCAAACTACTCCGTGTGTTACCTCTAACACCATTTTTGAAGATATCTACAGACACTAACCTTGGTAGATTAATGTTGCTTAACTAACAGCACCACCTGTACTTTTAAGTTGTCTTCCCTGTTTAAGGATTCGACTTTAAGACACCTCACAAATTGGGTCCCGCAATCAAACTACCCGGTGAGGTAATTTTTCTTACAAGGGATCCTACAAGTTATTCCTATTGTCCTTCCGGACTCAATCAGACGACCACATCGCCTAATCATCAAATCCCTTCGCTACGGAGTTACCCTCACTACTGCGGATCCAATGGTATCTTGCTTTTCTACTCGAGCTCTTTTGAGGGAGCCGCAACTCTAATTACAGCAATTAGAGTCACTTTATCCTGGTTTCCCAGTTTATTTTATTAAATGGTTTCCCACTTAAAAGGACTATAGACCGCCCTATATCTTCGTAAGCTGGGCGAACCATGCTACTAGATAATTTTTTCAATATTTTAAAGAACTTAATTTTCATAAAAAACATCGGTGATTAGTAAAGGAACTTTACTTTCTTCATTTCCTATCCTCATAGAGGTAAGAAAATCGGACTCACCGATGTTGACCACAACTTGTTACCAAGGTAAGTATTGCTACTTGTTTGAACGTGGGTTATTTTATAGATTACAAAGATAACAAAGTTTTAATTATAATCCAAAAATTTTGATTTAATGTCCTCACCAACGACAAACTAATTTTATATCCTTAGTTAAACGATTGATTTAAAGTCCTCACTAACGACTGTCCTTTTCAGGACTTTTTATATTATTTTAAACTATAAAAGTTTAAAAAATATTCTGATTTTATATCCTCAGAAACGATAAGTGATTTAAAGTCCTCACCAACGACTTTTCTTCCGAAGAAGATATATTATAGACTCTAAAAAACTGGAAGTTTAAAAAATCTATAAAAAAGTTCTGAATCTCTTTCTGTTAGTATCCGTAAAGGTCCCATCATTCCTCTCTACTGAGGGGACAGGCGGATTCAGAACTGATTAACCATTTATATTAATCACCAGCGGCCTCTGATTTTTTCACTTATTGTTACAAGTTGGATCGGTTATCTTCCAACCATAAGTTGTATATGATGTATCATATACCATAAATTCCTCATTCCCGAAGGGGGTGGTTTATGGAGGGCCATGGACAGCCCAATTAACCTTAGACGCAGTGTACCTGTCTATTAAGTCGAGGATAAGTATTATTTCAACTCCTCCAAAACTCTAAGGTCAAATTTTTAACAATTTGTAGCCTGTATTGGATTCGAACCAATGTCAATCACCCGAAAAGGCGACTATCCTAAGAATAATAAAATTCACCCCACCTAAGTGGGAACAACCTCGTCCTAAATAAGCCGCCCCACATGTATGTTAGTGAGTATAGCTGGCCGAAGTCGAATCCTATCATTCCCCGCTAGAAGAACAGACCAAGTATTTAAAAGAACTTAAATTTTATAGAAACATCGAACTTTATTGTAATTGCTCACACGGTTCGATGTTGTTGCGTTGATTACTATTTTAGGGGTCGTTCACAACGCCTGATTTATCCCACAATTTGTAGCCTGTAGTGGATTCGAACCACTGTTACCCAGTGAAATCTGAGTGTCCTTGTAGAGGTTTACAGTTAAGTGTAAACTTACAACCCGCTAGACGAACAGACCGTATTAATATGTTACAAAGATAAACTTTTTTAAAATTGTAACCAAATATTTTTTTGAAAAATGAAGGAACATTTACAACCATTTAGGAACTTTTTTACGACCTTCTGACTAATTATATAACACAAAGATACAAAAGTTTTATTAAATTATAAAATTTATTTTTATGCTATTTTGTCAGTTTTACTTATTATTTACCTCCATAACCTCATATCAGAGAGAAGTCAGTGAATGATTATCATTCATCCCCAAGTTAGCAAAACTGGTGAGGTTAATAAATAAACCTATAACACACAGAATAAAGTATCTGTAAACTTTTATATGATTAAATATGTAAAGAACTAAAAAGTTGAGACAGGACTCGAACCTGCAAAAGGTGGCCGTTGTGACGATTTGAAACGGTACAGTGCTATTTCCTTACGCTTATACTATTACTCACTAGCGACTCGCTGTTGCCAATTTGCTAGCACAACTTAATAAAAGATGATTCTGACACATTCAATAGACTATTATCCCATAAGGTATTGTATCAAACCTTCTGATCGGACCTTAAAAAGGTTGTCTATCTATGAATCATCTTGAAATAGAGAGGGTGCTAATTAGCTTACTTCCTCTCCATTTGTTACACAAAGATACGCCTATTTTTGATACCCGCCAAATTTATTTTAGCAATCAATAGCCTAAGGCTTGAAACCGACTGTTTGCCACCCGGTCCCTTCATCATCAATATAGATTGTAACTAGCTTATCATCAAGATCAATCTTTATACCAGATACAATCCTATTCTTTTTAAGGAAAGTAATCGACTGACCCTCCTTCATATGAATATATCCATCCACTATTAATGAGGTTTCAACCCCACTCTTGATCAACTGAGGCAATTCATATCCAACATATGCAAATTTAGTTTTCATACCTTTCGTTTTAATAATTCTTTAAAATTCTCAATACTTTCCGAATCCACCCTTCTCCAATTGGAAAAATTAGAAATCACCGTATCAATAGATTCCTCAGATATAAATTTATTCCACGATTTCCTTACATTTACATAAAATTTCTTAGCATCAACATCATAAGATATATCCGTAAATGTTGAATCATCATTAATCAACATTAACCCAAATTCCTTCTCACGAAACCTATCAAATAATAAATTAATCCCCAATTGAGGAACAAATGGCAATACTATTGATTTCTGAAAGACAAAGATCCAACCACCACAATTAAAGCTGGCCCATATTTCTACTTGATGCATTTTCTAATATTTTAAGTGGACAATTATCTGGAATATTATTTATATTCTCTAAACGCATCTCCCAAGACAAGGGATGCTCACATATAAAAAAACCCTCATCACTAATTTCATCCTCACCCAAATATTCACAATTTTTACAAATCATTTTTTAACCTTTTTAATTTGCTCAACAACCTTTTCTGGTATCTTATAATTCCTTTTCTTAAACTCCTCAATCACCCATTTAAAAGAATCATTAATATCTACTAATCCATTACCACTTAACATAAAATCACTCACATCATCCCAAGTAATAGTAGATAAAACTGCAAAAGATCCATCAATCTCAAATTCTACTTCCATGTTTTCAGTAACCATCGAAATATCATCAAGATGTAAAGGTATACTCTTAGTTATATAAGTTTTCTTACCAACACCGGGACCAGTACCTTTTTTAGATATACCAGCATGTGGCAATAGTTTTTCATATTCAACTTTCCATACAATAAAATATCCTTGATCGTTTTCCCATATTCCTTGTTGACGAGGATCGAACATATCACCACCACCTTTCATAAAATCACCAGCGGATTCTTTTGTTTTTCTAACTATACCTTTCATAATTAAATTAAATTAATTGTATCATCATTTGATTTTGGTGGATATATAAACTCTAACTTACACGTCTTAACAATTGTTATTACATCACCCTCAATATCTAAAATGGTACCTTCATCAGTCATATCACCCACACTCAACTCTTTACGGAATTTTTTATATCTCTTCTCATTTTTAACTACTTTACGAACAGCACATACAACAAATACAAGCATAGATAAAAGTAATATACTAAGTGCAATAAATGCAGTATATATCTTTACACTATCTGAACCATAGTTATTTATCAATAAAACTATAACCACCATTGATATAAGAACACTAATTGTAATTAAGGGGAATTTATTTTTCATTTCGATTTTTTTTAATGTTTATTACCAATCAATCTCTATTGTATATTCCCCTTCTTCTATTAAACCTTTAGAATGTAAATCATTAATAATCATACTTACATGAGGATAGAAGTTTCTATCCCACCATAAATTTACACTCCAAGACATTTGATCTTCTGGATTAGACAATGCTTGTTTAGGGTCTCTTTCTAACCAAGCTTTAAATGAGACACCCATTTCTTCACCATTAACAATTTCAGGAATTGTATCATTTTCATAATCTTCAGGATCACAAGGTACAGTTATATGTTCATTACCTCTACTTTTACAACCATCTTGTTGTTGAAAATTATATACTCTGCCATAAGTATCTGTGACTAATTTATCCCAGTCACCTACTTCTATTACCTTTCTTAATTGGTATTTTATCATATGAGATTTTTTAAAGTGTATAATAATACTGCATCTACAGCCTCTTCTGGCTTATCATAATCAACCTCTCCTACCTTTTTATAAAACTCTTCTTGAATCTTAATGGTGTTTTCAAAAGAATTTAAATCTTTAATATTCTCCTCCCATTTTTTAGAACCAGAGTTATACTCTGCATAAATATGTATTCCAAAATTCTCTCTTATCCATTTAGTAGCAATATCATGTGTAGGAGCAAAGTAGTGATCTACCCAATATCCACAAAAGGAACTATAATCAAAAAAAAGCTTATTATCATAATAGTAAGAATAAGATTGTACTTCAAATCCTTTTTGATTCAATAACTTACTCACCTCAAAAGAGCAATAATCTCCTTTAATAGTATTTTTCATAATATATTATTATATACGAAGGTACGATTATTATATTATATCACCAAATT
>CAYTMO010000046.1:0-5995 GCA_964439045.1 uncultured Candidatus Saccharibacteria bacterium | reverse complement strand
GCGCTATAGTAAACAGATTTAATACCATCTATTAGTTTCTTTGATTCTATTTCTAAATTTAACCCTGTTACAACCGGAATGCTTGGAAAATCTTCGTGCAACCCACCCTTTAATTTTATCTGACTCTTTTTTGTTTTTATTAATAAATTACCATCTACCCCCTCTAAGATTATGTTTTCATTTTGAAATATATTGGAAAAAGTATTAGCTAAAACACTTCCTGAAATCGCAAGAGTTCCTTCTTTCTCTATTTTAGCTGGAATTTCTATTTCAATACCAAGACTTAAATTCATAGCTTTTAATTTTAAAGATTTCCCAGTAGCCACAAAAAGAACGGAAGAAAGTATCGGTAGTGTTAGGTTTTTACCAGTTATTTTTTCCACTTGGGAAACTGCGTTTTTAATTTTTTCCACAGAGCATTCTAGTTTCATATGTTTCTTTATTTATATATTTAATTTATTAATATTATTATAACTGTTAATAAGTGGATAAGTTGTTTTTGTTTTAAATTTAAACACTTTTTAAGATATTTTGTTTAACTATCTTTCGAATAACTTTTTGTTTTATACACATTTGTTTTTATATATCTATTTTTTGTTTAAAGTTATTCTTTTTTTATTAACATTTGTTTCTTATAATTTACCAACTTTTTGGATGTTTTTCTTTGTTTGTAAACCACTTATCCACTGTTATTTAAACATAATTCTTATTTGTTCTATTTCTTGCATAAGCTGTGGGTCGGTTTTTAAGTCTGTTTTTATTTTTAAATATGAGTGTATTACAGTGGTGTGGTCTTTGCCCCCTAGTTTCTGCCCTATCAAAGGATATGAAACATTAAAATCTTCTCGTAAAATATACATAACAACTTGTCTTGTTTTAACTATTTCTTTCCTTCGTGTTTTTTCGTAAACCGCTGATTCTTCCAAGTTATAATAATCACTGATTATTTTTACAACATCTTTTATGGCAACACTTTTCTTTGGTTTTATGTTGTTTTTTAAGATGTTTTTTACATCAGTAAGGGTGAGTGACTTGTTTTTTAATCTGTATTGGCAAACAATACTATTTAGACTACCTTCCAGTTCACGAATATTACCTGTTATAGTGTCAGCCACATACTCTAATATAGAAGGCTCTAATTCAACCCCCTGCTCTCTTAACTTAACTTTTAAGATAGCTAAACGAGACTCATACTCTGGTTCTGATACATCTACTATCATCCCTTGTGCAAACCTTGATTTTAGGCGGTCTGCGAGTTCTGGGATGTAGTTTGGGTGTTTATCGGAGGAGAATATTATTTGTTTGTTGTTTTCGTAGAAAGTATTAAAAGTATGGAAAAGTTCTTCTTGAATTTTTTCCATTTTACCAATAAATTGAATATCATCAATGATTAAAAGATCATACTTACGGTATTTTTCTTTAAAAGAGTTTGCTTTATTGGATTGTAAGGAGTTTATAAAATCTGTAGCAAACTTTTCCAGTGTTATATAATGGACTTTTTTGTTTGTATACTTGTCTTTTATTGAGTTTCCTACTGCTTGTAGTAAGTGTGTTTTACCTAAACCAGTGTTTCCATATACAAAAAAGGGGTTATACTTTGTCCCAGGCGATTCTATTATTGCCTGGGACGCAGCATAAGCTAATTCGTTAAAACCTCCTACAATAAAAGAGTCGAACTGGTAACGAGGGTTTAGGTTATTTTCTGGGTTTATATATAAATCTTGAAGAGGCAATTCTTTGTTTACAAAAGAAGTCTCAGTCTTTTTATCCACTTCTTTTTTGGGGCTTTCTGTTTTTGTTATTACATACTCCACTGCACGCATATTCTCATATATATCAGCGATAGTTTTGGTAATTAATTTATGGTACTTGTTTTTTAACCAATCTCGCACAAATTCATTAGGTACAGCTATATAAATTACACCTAAATCCTCTTTTAAAATAGAAGTATTTTTAAACCAAGTACTAAAATTCGCTTTTGATAATCCTGCCTCAATATCAATTAAACAATTTTTCCAAAGTTCTTTTGTATCCATAAGCAGTATTATACTATTCATACGCAAATCAATAAATTTTTAAAAACTTATTAACTATGTTGATAAGTTGTTAATAAGATAAATTTTTATAGTTTTTTTGGTTTTTTTTGACTAAAAACAAGTCTTGGGTTATACTAGGAACTATGTCACAAACATACCAACCTAATAAAAGAAAAAGAGCCAAAGCACACGGTTTTTTGGTTAGATCTGCTACAAAGAACGGCCAGAAAGTGCTTCTAGCACGAAGAAGAAAAGGACGAGCAAAATTAGCTGTTTAGTGTATTACGAGCTTTTATTATGCTCCCTAAAAATACTAGATTAAACAAGAATGACATAGAAATTCTTTTTAAAAAGAGTTTTTTTGCTAATTCTAACAACTTAACTTTAAAGTTTTTAAACAATCATTCAGATTTTCCAAAAATTGCTTTCATTACCCCTAAAAATGTTTCAAAATTAGCTGTAAAACGTAACTCACTAAGAAGAAAAGGTTATTCTGTTATCAAAAAGTATTTAAAATCCCTCCCTAAGGGTTTTTTAGGTGCTTTCGTTTTTGGTAAAAAGAGTTTTTCGGTGTTTGGTATAAAAAATGGGGCACAAGAATTAGAAAATGAAATTAAAACAATACTTAACAAAATCAACCATAAAAATCATTAATTTTTATCAGAAATATATAAGCCCACTTAAAAAACCAAGCTGTGTATTCTACCCTACTTGCTCAGAGTATACAAAACAAGCAGTACAAAAATATGGTGTGTTTTTGGGTTCTTGGCTCGGATTTTGTCGCATTTTGCGTTGTCATCCTTGGCAGAGGAACCACATAGATAATTTAAAATAAATAAATTTGGAAAATTGGGCATTTTCGTATAGAATACAAGAATGCTTACTAATCTTTGGAATACAGTTTTATATGAACCTTTTTTAAACGCACTCGCATTCTTAGTATCAGTAACCCCTGGTGGAGATGTGGGTATTGCTGTTATTTTGCTAACCATATTGGTTAAATTGGCCTTATTACCTCTTTCTGCAGCATCTATTAAAAGCCAAGCAAAAATGAACTTGCTTGCGCCAGAGTTAAATAAAATAAAGAAAAGTGGTGCAAGTAAAGAAGACCAAGCAAAACAAACTTTTGAATTATACAAAAAACACAAAACAAATCCTTTTTCTGGTTGTTTGATTATTTTAATTCAAATACCCATCATATTTGCCCTTTATTATGTTTTCTATAAAGGTATAAATTTTGATAGCGGATTGCTCTATTCTTTTATTCCTGTACCAACTAATTTAAATATGAATTTCTTGGGTCTTATTGATATTGGAAGAAAGAGTCTTGTTTTAGCTATTCTTGCTGGGGTTTCTCAGTATTTCCAAGCACATTTTATGCCTCAACCAGTAGCCTCCGGTGCAGAAGCTGGATCTTTCCAAGAGAGCTTTACTAAGAGTATGCAAATGCAAATGAAATACGTCTTCCCTTTCTTAATGGCGTTTATTGCATACACAGTTTCCGGAGCAATCGCTCTTTATCTTATCACTAGTAATGTTTTTGCAATTGGACAACAAATATATCTAAGAAATAAGAGCAGTAAAGATGTGGTTGTGGTTTAATAAAATTAAAATTTTTTTATAAAAATGAACACAAAAGAAATTCAGAATTTAATAAAAGAATTAGTAGAACATTTTACAACAATTTCCGGTGAAATAGATATTTTAGAACACCCAAAATCAAAAAGTATTTGGTATAAGGTTAATGTTAAAGATCCTTATATTTTCACAAACAAAGAAGGCGAAGCCCTAAATGCCCTTAATCATATAGTAAAAAGAATAGTAGATTCTAAAAATATTTCAAATTCACCCACAGATAACGAAAATCAAGACAAAGGTACTAATTTTTTAGTAGACATAAATGATTTTCAAAAAAAGAAAATAGAAAGCATTGAGGCGCTGGTTCATATGATGGCTGAACGTGCTAGATACTTTAAATCCAACATAGAAATAGACCCGATGCCAGCATTCGAGCGACGCATTGCCCACGAATTTCTGTCTGATGCAACTGATCTAAAAACAGAATCAGAAGGTGTAGGACCAACAAGGAGAGTAGTAATAAAGTATGTTGGATCTATTTAAGTTCTAATCCCCAAAGATAAGAATCTATTTTGTTTACAAAAAATAAATAATCTCCGTTTTTGTTTAATGATAATTTTGTAGCATCTATCTGCTCCCCTGCTTGAAGTGCTGGATCAAATATTTTTGTTGCAGTATTACTTTCTACATTTATTTTCCATATATCATCCGAAAAAGAAATTTCTCCTTGATACCAAGTGTCTGGGTACTGTGACCCACTAATTCCATCTTTTGGCACAGCACAATATATATTAGAAGAGTCATAACTCCAAACACATTTCTCGGCTAATGTTCTTATTGAAACACTTTGGGTGCTTAAAGATGCAATATCATAAATATTAATAGACATTGTGTTGTTACTATATAAAACCTTTCTACCGTCTGGACTAGTAAGGGTGGTAAGGCCCCTAATGTCCCCCATAACTTTTTTGAAATCTTTCTTCAGTGGATTTATAGCATACATATACCCTGGTGCAGCATAAGAAGCTTTGGTTGTGACTGTTATCATATTAGGATTAGGCCACTCGGGTAACCATTCAGTAAAACCAGAATCAAAAACCTGAACCTTATTTTCACCTGTTGGGCTTCCTGTAATACCTACTGCCACATCTTTTGTATTAAATAGATAAAATATTTGTGATTGATCAAAAGAGGTTACAAGGTTGGTAATGTTTTCTGGTAGAAAAGAACCTTTTATTTCGTTTCCACTACTACTATCCCCTCCTATTACTGCTTTAGGGAAAGAGCCAGCAAAGGTGGATATAGTTCTACCGTCTGGTTTCAAATAACGCATAATTACAGAATTACCGTTGTCTCCAAAAAATGCTTCGTGCACGTTCGGTATAGTAGTGTCAGAAAACTTTCTTTCGTCTATTTGATCTAAAAATGTTTGATAAATATTTCCAGTAGCCATATCTACATATCTAAGAATTGGTATGAATTCCGTTTCAGGAGCCACTGGTGGGAGGGGTTTTGTTTCTGGTATTTCTTCTCCTTCTTCTGGTACCTCCTTCACTACTTCTGGTACATAAACAAATCTTTCTTGATTAAATATTGTGTACCCTGCTATTGGCATACTAGAGATTTTGATTAATTTTATTCTTGCTAGTTCTTCTTGTGTAGGTGGTACATATCCAGATATGTCTGCTGGTGTTTCCTTTTCAGCATTATTGTTGGTATTTTTTTTGTTGCCGAAAGTTAAAAGATCAAAAATAAAGTTTGTACCAGTATCTTCTCCAACATTTTTTTCTTTTGGAGTATCAAAAAAGAAATAACTAAACATTACAGCCAGTATTATAAATATAAGTATTATTAATAATTTAAGGTTTCTTTTTGTCATAAAATTTAAGGCACCCTGATTATGTGTCTATATGAGCTTGCATAAGTATTAATTGATCTTCTTTTTACAGCCCCATTAATTCCTCCACTACCACTGACTTCTATAAATTGTCCTCCTCCTATGTACATAACTACGTGTCCTGATCCTGGGTACTTACTAGTTTGACCAGCTTTCCACCCCAATAGATCTCCTACGCGTAATGGTTGACCGTTTACTGTGGTTCCAGACATACTGTTTATCGAATTACCAGAATTAAACATTGTGGCGGTGTGTTGTCCTGAGAAACTTAAGCCCGCACATTGATATACCTGTTTAACAAAAGAAGAACAATCAAGGTATAAAGTTGGTATCGACGAATTTACTGTGTTTCGATTACTTTGGCTATAGGTTACTTTGCCCACAAAACTGTTTGCTATCGCAGCAAGTTGAGCAGCACCACCACTACCTGGACAATATATTTCTTCGGAAGCTAAAGCGTTGCTTGATAGTGGTACGAAAGCCT
>CAYTMO010000045.1:0-6274 GCA_964439045.1 uncultured Candidatus Saccharibacteria bacterium | reverse complement strand
TCCCATATGAGCATTATAGCATTTTAATGCTCTTCTCAGAAATTAATAAATTTTATATTTATATAACTTATTTTATTTTTGTCTCTTTAATTCGGAGTTTTATAATTTTAGTTATCAAGCTTACTGGTAGAGGCTTGTTATAAGGAAATCTGACACAGCCCTTTGAGTAACTAAGACCTAATCTTTCGAATTCTTTTTGAAAAGCTTTTACACCAGAAGGTGTAGGATAAAATCCAAAATGCCCCTTCATAGCTGCAAAATGAATCAAATTCGTATCATATAGGCGAATAGTAGGCATTCCATAACGGATAGCTTCTTCTCCACTAGGCACAAGCTTCCTTGCAAGCGCTCTCATTTCTCGCACCATCCCTCTTGCACCCTCCGGCACATCCTTTATATATTCATCAATATTTTTATATGTTTTCATAATTAAATAAATTTAAATTCTTGTTTTATTTTGTATTAATAATTTATTCAAACTGAATTATGTACATACCCTTATCTAATATTTCTGGTTGTTTTTGAGCCCAACTTTTCAAATCTATTTTTCTTAAATAATTCACCTGCTTTTCTATGTATCTTCCTGTTGGTTTGCGATTCTCACCTTCTCCAACCCATTCTTCCAACCGAATAATATCTCCCTCCTCAATATCAAAATCAGCAAGTCTTAACTCGAACTTTTTTCTCCCTGCAAGAATATGCTCAAACCAAATCGTATCTATTTTTTTAGTAATAACTTTCATTTATATTTTATTTAATTTTCGCAAGGACTGTCCTTGCGAACTTTTGTGAACTTCTAATTACCAAAACTTTCTTTTTGATGAATAAAACTTTCTTGCAGCAAAACTAGCAAAGGAGCTCTTTTGATTATGAGACATATGTTTTATTGTTTGTTCTGCTTTACGAGGATTCCTACTCCAAACAGCACCAAGGGGATGAAACCAAGTCCCTCTCCTGGTATATCCACCTCCTCTACCTTGCATATGTTCTCTCCATCTTACCCAAACCGGTCTTCTTGTCATACCTGTATAAATTTCTTTAGAACCATCTGGTCTGGTCGATTCCCCTAAATAAACTACTCCTGGTTTTACTTTATTTTTACGAGAAAAAAACATAATTTTTATATTAGCGAATAATCAACTTCTTTTAAAGTATTACTAAAAAACAAAACTTCTTTGCCTTGTCTTGCTGAATACGCAAAGTGTTGCAATAAAAATTCTTTTGTATTTTCTCTTTTTACCCATTTATAAATATTTCGTATCTCTTTCTCATTATCATAAGAAACAATCCAGTGAATACCAGATATATTTTTTATTTCTTCCGAAACTTCTTTATGGTTATCTTTGTCATATGAGTTCATGTATAGCCCTGGGCCCTTTAAGTAATAAGGTGGATCAAAATAAAATATAGTTTTTTTATTTTTAGATTCTTTCTTAACTTTTTTAATCAAATCAATTGCGTCTAAGTTAGAAAGTTTTATATGTTTTTTGTTTTTTGCTATAAGTTTTATTTTATTAATAATATCCTCCTTACGGAAGCGACAATTCATTTTATAATTTCCTTTTTGATCAAGTCCTCCAATAACTCCTGCGTTAATAATCCCCGATCTATTAGTGCGATTCAAAAACAAAGTAGAAAAACCAAGTTCCAATAAACTGGCTTCTTCTTTATTCTTTTGAATTTCTTTCATTTCTTTCCAATTTTCAATTGTAATGTCTGTTTTGCTTATTAAGTCACAAAGCTCTTTTGTTTTATTTAAAACTGACCACCAAAAAGCATAAATAGATCGATCATAATCATTAATTGAAATTTTATCTACTTTTTTTTCAATAAGTAAATATAGTGCGACAGAAGCACCTCCTGCGTAAGGCTCAACATAGTGACTTGAAATTCTATTATCTACACAAATTTGTGCTATAAATTTTGCCAGTCTATTTTTACCCCCAGGATATCTTAGTGGTGAATAAAACATATTATTTCTTAGATTTTAACATAAAAATGAACATATCTTCTAACTTAGCCCATGTTGCCCTTACATCTTTCTCAGTAGAGGTATATTTTTCATTATGATTAACGGCATTCATTCTAGCTAAAGAATAAGGTTTATCCCAATGATTTTTAATTTCTTTAAGATTTTGAATAATAGATTCGTCTTCCACTAATTTTTTATTTATTAAAAGTGTGATAAGTTCTGATAATTTAGGGGTGTGCTCTTTATTTTTAACTAAAGATTCATACTCGTTTATATCTTTTAAAAATTGAACTAAAACACACTCGAAAAAACTTCTTAGTAAGTCATGACTTGCATTTGGAAATTCTGCAACAGAAATACTAGCTAATTCATCATAAATAATCTTTAAAGACGAGCTATTTAGTCCGTATGGAATTTTCTTTTTAAAGAAAATTCCTACAGGAGACTTGGGTGAGTTTACAAGATCATATTTTTTAGATTCTTGCTGAATATTATTAAAAAAATCTTGAGAGGTCTCTTTTTCTTTAGTTTTATCGAATTTTTTTATTTTTACTTTATTTTCTGGAATTAGTTCTTTAAGAGTATCTCCCAGTTTTCCAGTTTTTATTCTCACAGTACCTTTCTTTTCATCATCTCTTGTCTTGATCACACCATCTTCGATTAAAGAAATAAGTGATTGTAATATAAACTCAGCATCCTCTTTATTAGAGGAAAATAATAATTTATTATTTTGTATACTAAAACCAATACTCTCTAGGTTTTTTTCTGTTATAACTTCCTCTTTAACAAATCGCTGATTAAGTTTTTCATGTTTACTAATTAAACCTGTAACCTCTTCAAATTCCAAAAATAAACTTTTATCTTTATTTAATAAATAGTGTTCAAAATAACTCTGTGTTAATGGTGACCAAGTATTATTTGAAATATTGTCTCTGTAAATAATATCTAATGCTGTTGCTTTGTCGCAAACCGCACAAGGAATTTCAGTTAAACTTTTTAAACCATCTGGTTCATGTTTGGGAAATAAAGATCCCTCAATATCCCCGCTCCATTGTGGGTTTTGTAAATATTTCAGAATAGCAATCCTGCAATTTCCATCATAAACAATATATTTTTTATTTTCTTCAACAACAATTGGCAATTTATTAAAATGATAGTAATCTCCCATTTTTTGTATTAGTTTTGGAAGATTCCATTTTTCTCCTTCGTTTTTTATTGCTCTCTTGATAACTTCTAAATCTCCAATATTAGTTTTTATTGGATCTCTAGGATTTTCTGTCCACAAATGGAGTTCAGAAATTTTAATTATTTTTATTTCTTGCTTCATAATTAAATGACTCTCAAATTAATTTCTCAATATTTTTAATATTATTTATTACTTTAATATTCTACCATCTTTATTTATTTTGTGAAAACTTGGTTTTAGAGGTTTTTAGGCTAATAAACCTTTATTTTGTTTATCCTATCTTTATAATCTGGCACCTGCTTTGCCACCAGTGCCCAGAAGTTTTTTGAATGGTTCATTTCTTTCAAATGGCACAATTCGTGCACGATGATGTAATCCTGCAATTCTTCTGGAAGGAATATTATTTTATAATTAAAATTCAAATTGCCTTTACCGGAACAGCTCCCCCATCTAGTCTTCTGATTTCTAATAGTTACACTTTTGACTTCAAATTTGTAGAAATTATTAAAATGCAAAATCTTATTATGCACCAACACATAAGCATTCTGTTTATTCTCTTTAAAATCTTTCGTAGAGTAATGGGCTAAAAGCTTCTTGGGTTTCTTTGATAATTCTTCTATCTTTTCTTGTATCCAAGTAGCCTTACTTTTTAAAAAGTTATGAGCAAGTATTTCTGGCACGAGCCTAGACTTGGTGATTACAACAGGAGTGTCCGTATGCACCGAGATGCGTACGCCTTTGGCACCTTTGCGGGATTTTATTATATAGCTAATTTGATTATACTGATGTACTCGCATTATCTTCTGCCTAGTAATTCTGCAGACAATTCGCCGATACCCCTTTTTTCTTTTGAAGAATAAGGAAATACTTTATGACCTTTCATTTTTTCTTGGATTTTTTTAAGTTGATTTAAGTATTGGGACTTTTTTATTTTATCTACTTTGTTTGCTACTATCACTATGTCTTTGCCTTTTTCTTCTAAGAATTTAAGTACACCCATATCGTCTTCTGTAGGCCCTATCTCCGCATCAATAATCAAAACCACTTTAGGATTGTAAGGTGATTCGAAAAGATACCAATAGATTATTTTGTTCATCTGTTTCCATTTTTCAAAAGTAGTCTTGGCATAGCCATAGCCAGGCAAATCTACAAAATACACTTTTTTGTTTATTAGAAAAATATTAAGCTCCTGCGTACGCCCGGGTGTGCTACTGGTAATGGCGAGGTTCTTGACCCCTGTAAAAGAGTTTATAAGGCTGGATTTTCCTGCATTTGCACGCCCAATAAAGGCAATCTGAGGTATGCCGTCATTTAATATATCGTTTTCTCCTCTTGCCCCTCGTACGAATACGGCTGATGTAATCTTCATTAACTATATAATAGCAAAAAAGTGACACTTTGGCATTTTTAAATAAATCTAAGAGTTCCTATGATTTTAAATAACTATCAAAATATATAGAATGGCAAGTATATCCCCCAGGATTCTTTTGCAAATAATCTTGATGGTAGTCTTCTGCAGGCCAGAATTTAGTAAAAGGTTCAAGAGTTGTTACAACAGGTGCATTCCACCTGCCAGAGTCATTTACTATTTTTATGAAATATTGTGCTTGCTTTAACTCTTCATCATTTTGATAAAATATTGCACTTCTGTATGATGTACCTCTGTCATTACCTTGCTGATTCAATGTTGTAGGATTATGAATTTGAAAAAAGAAATCCAAAAGCTTCCAAAAACTGGTCTTCGTATCATCATATTCTATTTCCAATGCTTCAGCGTGTCCGGAATGATTTTCGTAAGTAGGATTTTCATTTTCTCCTCCTGTATAGCCCGCAGTAATATTCAATACCCCTTCCTGACTACGCATCAATTCCTCTAATCCCCAGAAGCATCCTCCTGCCAAATAAGCTTTTTTAATCATATTATTTTCCTTCAATAAATTTTAATGAAATTGAATTTACACAATGACGAATATTTTTATCCGTCAGGTGCTCACCTTCGAATATGTGCCCCAAATGCCCACCACAGTTAGCACAAGTAATCTCTGTGCGGATTCCGTCCGCATCAAGGGTGCGCTTTACTGCGCCAGATATCTCGTCATCAAAGCTAGGCCAACCACAAGTACTTTCAAATTTATCTTTTGAATTATATAGAGGTGCATTGCATTGCTTGCACACATATACACCGTGCGCTGTATTGTTTACATACTCACCCGCAAAAGGCATCTCAGTACCCTTGTCTATTATCACTCTCTTCTCTTCTTCTGTTAAATTATTTAGTTGCATATATTGTATTTAATTACACACTACATAATGCAAGTACTCATATGTCTTGCCTTGTTTATAATTTCTTTTATCACTGGTATCTGATTTAAATCTAATATATTCTTTCTTAAAGAAACCGTATTTGCCTTTTCTGCTCATTATTTCTTTTATTTCTTCAGGAGACATTATGCCCTCATTATTGTAGCTTAAAAAAATATACTTCATATTAGCTTTTTCTATTAAATCACTAAGAGCTTTTTTTGCTTCAACTTTCGAGCAAAATAATGACTTTTGATCTTGATATTCTCGCAAACCAGTTTTACCAAAAACTTTTGGGTTGTCGTATTTTGCGATAGTTTCTAGTAGGTGATAATTTGTGGCGTATTGTCTTTGGTTATATGGTGGGTCTAAATACAATATATCCCCTTCAACTTTTGAAATTAGATTACTTATGTCTTCGTTGTACACATTGTGGTTATGATCATTTACCACCAACAAAGCAGGCTTTAAAACAAAAAGCTTCTCTGCTGTTTTTTTAAGCTTTTTTAAAAATGCTCCATAAACTGAGGCTGTATTGGCATATTTATCAATAGACTCTAAAAGACTCGTAATTAAAAAGTAATATTCATCCTCATTAATTAACTTTTTATTTTTCCATTCTTCTATTTCTTGTCTTATGGCATCACAAAGCATCCCATTATAATCTGAAAAATACATCCTAGGTTCTTTAGACTTTATTGTCCCACCTAAACAATAATTTTTATAAATAAAACCTTTCAGTGGTTTTAGAGAATTTAAATAATTAAATATGAGACTTATTTTATCTTTACTAGATTTACTTTTTATTTCTGGAA
>CAYTMO010000044.1:0-6704 GCA_964439045.1 uncultured Candidatus Saccharibacteria bacterium | reverse complement strand
CTCATAGCTTCTTTATAAATTTCTCCACCACCGATTATAAAAACTTCTTCATCTTGTATTGGAGAATCTGCCAGTTTTAGAGCTTCTTCTAAAGAGTTTGCTATTTCTATAGCTTTCGGAGGATAGTTTTTATTTCTAGTTATTATTATGTTTCTCCTATTTGGGAGTGGTTCTCCAATGCTTTCATATGTCTTGCGACCCATTATTACAGTGTATGGAGTGGTGATATTTTTAAAATGTTTCATATCAGCAGGTAGTTTAAAAACCAAGTCATTACCTTTGCCTAATTCGTTATTTTTTCCTATTGCTGCTATTAGTGAAATTTTCATATAATTATATTGCAATTTCAAAAGGAATTTTAGGATAACTTTCATAATTTAGTAGCTTTGTGTCCTCATTCTTCCAGTCAAATATCGAAGTGAAATTTTCAGTCTCAATCTTTGATAGGAGATATTTATTGGGGTCTCTTTCGAGTTGTTCTTTTGCACCATCTATATGATTTTCAAATATGTGTACATCAGCCAGAAATCCAACAAGTTTGCCTTCTTTGAGTCCTGTTTCTTTAGCCAATAGATGTAAAAGCAAAGCATAGCTCGCAATATTAAAAGGAAGTCCCAGCATCGTATCTACGGATCTTTGATTCCACATTAAGTTTAGTTTGCCGTTGATTGTAGTAACTTGAAAAGAGTAATGGCACGGTGGGAGACCCATCTCTTCTAATTGCAACGGATTCCAAGCGTTTACAATCATTCTTCTGTCGCGTGGATTTGTTTTTAGTGTTTCTACTAACTTTTTCAATTGGTCTACTCCCTTACCAGTATAATCAGAATCATAACTTTCATATTGTGCGTTAAAGTGCCTCCATTGAAATCCATATATAGGGCCCAAGTCTCTCTCTTCTAGCATCCTTTTCTTTGATTCTTCATCGTGACCATATGGTGCCTTTTTTGGACTTGCCCATTCATCCCAGATGTGATTGTTTCTATCTATGAGCCATTTTTTATCTGTAATTCCGTTTATAAAAAACTCTAATTCTGTAGCAATAAGGCGGAAAGGAACCTTTTTTGTAGTTAGAAGAGGAAAGCCTTTTGACATATCGTGTTCAAACATCGCTCCGGCAATAGTGTAAGCAGGAGTGCCTTGCCTAGTTTCTACCTTTTCTCCATTTTCTAAAACTTTCTTTACGATGTCTAAATATGTTTTCATTCGTTTTATTATATCTTTTCTGGTTAATTAAGAAAAATTGACAAAGTCGTCAAGTAATGTTAGTTTGTCGATAACTAATATTGATCTTTGAAAATTAAGATGCGTGTTGCAGAGAGCATTTTGGGCTCTAAAATTTGCTAGGCTTTGCTTAGACGAATAATAATTCGAACCCAAAATGCTCTCTGTGAACAACTTGTTATGCAGGAGTCGTGGCTACGCGTTTGAGCAAAAAATCAAAATACACAGACAATGAGCACCTATGGTTCAAGCACGAATCCTCCAACCTACGGGACCAATCCGAAACCTGAGAGCAACAGGAATGAAATAATAGCGGTGTTGTTGACAATTCTTCTTCTAATCTTTTTGGCGTATAAATGGTCATCTTCCAGCGATGAAAACGTAGAACTCACCAAAAAATTGGAGTATTGCGAGGAGCAATATCAGGTCGCATTGGGTGAAGCTGATTACCTTCGCCAAAAAAACGAAGAGCTTGAAGCTCGCATTGCGGGGGTGCCCCCTCGTCTTCCCGAATAACCCCTTAACCCTCTAAATGAAAAACGGGCGGGCTTTTTAAAAAAAGCCCGCCCGCAATGCTTTATAATGGAGTATTATATTTTTTGGTTGGGGCAAAATTCAGGGCACGAATACAAAAATTTGACAGATTTTAAGATTAATGCTACTCTTCTAACATCATTCTCACTTCCCGTAACTAACCTGCCTGTCGGCAGGCAAGCGGGACAAACTTATTATAAAGAGACTGACGATCCCGCCTACGCTAACGCTTCGGACGGGCAAGTGATGGAAATCAATTATGACTTTGAGTCGTGGTATTGATTGCCATTGACACAAAGAAATATATGATTAAAACAACACGCAGTTCTGCGCGTCCTGTATCTTCAGGTTCTCGCACACCATCTAGTAGACCCGCTTACAAAGGCGGAGGCTCTCTACACGCAGCAGCCAAGACTTTTTCTCGAGGTCCTTCTCCTTCTCACTTTGGCGGACCTAGCCGCGCAGGCGGGGGAAATTTTAAAAGAAATACTTTCAAAAGCAATAGAGGCTCTTCTTCTAAGAAAAGCCGTTTTGGTGGAGAGAGGATAGACTTTACTCGCTTTATCCAGAAGGCAGTACACATAGAAGAAAAGCCTTATGTGTCCAAGCACACATTTGCAGATTTTCCTTTCAATGAAAAGTTACAAAAAAATATTATAAAAAAGGGCTACGCAAATCCTCGCCCGATTCAAGACCAGTCTATTCCTTCTGTGCTAGAAGGACGGGACGTTTTCGGCTTAGCTAATACTGGTACAGGCAAGACAGCTGCTTTTCTTTTACCTTTGATTGATAAAGTAATGAAAGATAAAAATGAAAAAGTCTTAGTGCTTGCTCCTACTCGCGAGCTCGCTATGCAAATAGAAGAAGAGCTCCGCTCACTCGCTACTGGCTCTGGACTCTTTGGAGTATGTGTCGTAGGTGGTATGCCGATTTTGAAACAAATAAATGAAATTAAACACGGAGTAAACTTCGTCATAGGTACACCAGGGCGAGTAACAGACTTGATTAAAAGAAAAGTTTTAGATTTAACCAATTATAAAAGCGTAGTCTTGGACGAAGCAGATAGAATGCTTGATATGGGATTCCGTGATGATATGGTGTTCATTATCGGCAAGACAAACAAAGACAGACAAACCCTTTTCTTCTCGGCTACACTTTCTCCAGAAATCAAGAAGCTCACAGGAGAATTTCTTAAAGATCCAATTTTTATTTCTGTAATAAAAGGGGAGACTGCAAAGAACATAGACCAAGATGTAGTAAGAGTAAAAACTAAAGAAGAGAAGATAGACAGACTGCACGAAATTTTGAAAAAAGAAGGTGCAGAAAAAGTTTTGATTTTCCGAGAGATGAAGCACGCGGTGGACACATTGACTAAAGAATTATCTCAGCTTGGCTTTCGAGTGGGGTGTATTCACGGGGATAAAAGAAGTCGAGACCGTATCCGCACTCTAGAGCTCTTCAAGAGTGACAAGATTACTATCTTGATAGCCACAGATGTGGCTGCTAGGGGCTTGGATATCCCTGATGTGACTCACGTTATCAATTATGATGTACCGCAGACATATGACACCTATGTGCACCGTATCGGCCGTACAGGGCGTTCTGGTAAAAAAGGCACAGCACTTACATTCGTAGGGGCGTAAAAGTTATTGTGGTATAGTATTTAAATTATGTCACACGAATATACACAACCCGAAAAAAAGAAAAAGAAAGGAGAATTTAAAAAGCCAGTAGACCCTAAAAAAGATGCTGAAAAATGGTTAGATACCGAAAGACCTACTCCTGTAGTAAAACCCAAAAATCAAGTTCTAGAAGATTGGCAGAATGAACCACTTCCAAAACCAAAAAAAGAATAATAATAAAAAAACACTGGAAAAGTTATCCAGTGTTTTTTTGTTGACTTCTGAAGAGAGAGAGAGTACTTTTTGATTAAACTGTACACTTATGATAAAGAAAGCTGTTGCAAAGAAGAAAAAGGAGAAACGGAAAGTACAAATATCCTCAAGCCAGGTAGTTATTCTACCTGGCGAAAAGGATGTATTCCCTGGTATCATTAGGTACCAGTGTAAATACTGTACTGCCAAGTTTGGGACTTCGTCCCTTCACACGTCCCACGAAAGTGGTTGCGACAAAAACCCCAAAAACAAGTAAACATCAATCACCAAATTTTGTAAATCCTATATGCCAATAGAGGCAGGGCGGTATATCCGACCTAGAAAGGTAAAAATTTGGTGATTTTTATTTACCCCTTTATGATTCCAGCTTTTTTGAGAGTAGCGTAGGCGCCATTTTTCTTGATGGTTTTGAGTCCACGAGTAGATACAGTAATAGTTACAGTCTTGCCAGTTTCAGCCACAAAGACTCTTTTCTTCTGAAGATTTGGATATTTTCTTTTTTTGCCAGTAGGGTTGAACTTGGTAGCACGGGTACGGTTTGAATACCCGCCACCGACTATAGAACCCTTATCTGTGATTGCACATACTTTTGCCATAATTTTTTTATGCTATCATAGAATAAGTATGAACGCAACTGATGCAATATTTTATATAGCGGTACTTATAATGTCTGTGGTGATACACGAAGTAGCGCACGGCTATGTGGCGCTTAAGAATGGTGACAAGACTGCGCTCTATGCGGGGAGGCTTACTTTGAATCCGATTCCGCATTTAGATATTTTTGGTTCTATTATTTTACCTTTACTACTATTTTTAGCACATTCTCCATTTATGCTTGGTTGGGCAAAACCAGTACCCTACAATCCAGAAAATTTGCGTGACGAAAAGTGGGGGAGCATAGCCGTAGCGTCCGCTGGTATAATTGCGAATCTATCCATTGCTATTATCTTTGGTTTAGTTTTGCGTTTTGTCCCAATGGGAATGATGCCACAAGGCTTGAGCTTTGCTCTTTCTATAATCGTTGTGGTTAATCTAGTACTTGCAATATTTAACCTCATTCCTATTCCTCCGCTTGATGGGTCCAAAATATTGTTTCCACTCTTGCCTCATTCGTTTGAAGGCTTCATTGCTTTCGCCGAGCAGTATGCACTTATATTCTTATTGATCTTTGTGATGTTTTTCTCTGATTTTATATATCCACTTGTATCTATTGGTTTTTACTTTATTACTGGTTTGTCGCTTTAGAAATATATTTGCTTTTTTTTGAGATATATAGTAGATTACTTTTGTATCTTTGAAGTCTGATTTTATGCTAGAGTTTTTTAGGGTCTTCTTTAAGACTCTTTTATTTTAGAAAGAAGAAAACAAATGCCAACAATAAACCAATTAGTAAAGAAAAATAGAATTAAAGTAAAACGAAAGTCCAAGACTGTGGCGCTTGCTCGTGGTTTCAACACTCTCAAGAATCGTCCAGTTTTTTACCCTGCTCCTTTTAAAAGAGGTGTATGTACTAAAGTTTCTACTACTACTCCAAAGAAACCTAACTCTGCGCTCCGAAAGATTGCTCGTGTACGATTGACCAATAGTATGGAAGTAACTGCATATATCCCAGGAGAAGGACACAACTTGCAAGAACACTCAGTGGTTATGCTACGTGGTGGCCGTGTTAAGGACTTGATTGGAGTAAGATACCACATTGTCCGTGGCGTGCTTGATACTCAAGGCGTAGAAAAGCGAAGACAATCCCGATCCCTCTACGGAAACAAGAAACCAAAAGCAGGCGACAAAAAGAAATAAAATAATTTAAATAATAATATGCGAAGAAAAGTAAAAAATCGAAATATAGTACAAGGAGACTTTGTCTACAACTCTCAAAAGTTGGAGAAATTTATCAACTACATTATGTGGTCTGGTAAAAAGGAAACTTCTAGAAAGATAGTCTACCAAGCTTTTGATGTTATAAAAGAAAAGACAGGCAATCCGAATCCTCTTGAAGTCTTTGACCTTGCTATGAAGAATGCAGGACCTCTTACAGAAGTTCGCTCAAAGAGAATCGGAGGTGCAAACTATCAAGTCCCTCGTGAAGTTCGCGCTGAGAGAAGACTTGCTCTTGCTATGCGTTGGATTCGTGATGCTGCAAGGAAAGGCAAGGGCCGTCCGATGCATTTAAAACTCGCAGATGAGCTTATTGCTGCTTCCAAGAATGAAGGTGCTGCTATTAAGAAAAGAGAAGATACTCACAAGATGGCAGACGCCAACAAAGCCTTCGCTCACTTCGCTTGGTAAAAAATTATTTCTTTTTTTAAATAAAAATCATAAAATCCCCGAAAGGGGATTTTGTTGTTAATAAACCTGGAATACAAAAGAAAAAGCGCCAGAGGGGGCATAACGCTTTTTCCCTTTAACGCTTTGATTTTTGTTTTCTGATTTGAATTAGGTTTAATTTTTTAAAAAAAACTGAATTTTTGTTGCGTCGGGATCAAAACCGTATTTTCCTGTTTTGTCGGCGTATCCCACGGGGGGACCGCCGTCTAAATACAGGGCTTTTATACAGCCTTCTTTTACAAAAAGTTTGCCAAACTCTCTGAAGGTTAGGGGAGTTAAACTTATTATCACCATAATCCTCCCGTCTTCTGTGGCACCGACCCCTGAACGCGGGTATTCGCTCTGGGATGTTCCGCATACATTCTCTCCGTTTTGGACCAGAACGGGTCCATTTTGAATGCACCACTTCATTTCGGGTAACAGATGTAATTCTGCATAAGGAACTAAATGGACATTTCCATCAGTCCCTACCCCGAAGATTGCATTGCGGATGCTAAAGTTTCCTCCTGCTTCACTTGGTTCAACCCAACCTTTCTTCATTTTTCCATTGTCTATGTACCCACCGACCGGCATCTTGTCGTCCCCGAAAATGGGTCCATTGACAGCGAACTGCATAAATTCATTATTTTGAGCATCGGCATTCTTTCCAAAACCCACATTTGTTTCTTCTGTGTTTGTAGTGTAGATAATAACTTGACCCATCAAGTTTACTGTTAGGGCAACTAA
>CAYTMO010000043.1:0-6924 GCA_964439045.1 uncultured Candidatus Saccharibacteria bacterium | reverse complement strand
GTACCAGTAGAAGGTCCACCTTCCATCATTACAGTAAAAGCATATTTTGGGTTTTCATAAGGGAAAAAGCCTATAATCCAAGAGTTTACTTTATTCTTTGAAATACCTACCTGCGCGGTACCTGTCTTGGCTGCGGCTTTGACATAAGGCACGTTCAGTGCAACTGCCGTACCATAAGTTACAGTCTCACGCATACCTTCGTGGATTACATCATAGTGTCCTTTCTTTAGACCTTCAATTTTTACTTTTTCTTCCTCTTTCGTAGCATCTCCTAAAATAAAATGTGGCGTAACTAATGTACCGTAATTTGCCAATGCTGCTGTGGCGCGCACCATTTCGAGCAATGTAACTTGAAATCCATACTGACCAATAGAGGTGTTATAAGTATCTCCTATACGCCAAGGATCATTTTTAAAGTTTTTTAATTTCCACTCAGGATTTGGAATGTTTCCTTTTTTTTCATTAGACAAATCCACTCCAGTTTTCGATCCAATACCAAAAAGTCTAGAATACTTTTCTAAATTTTTTATACCTAAGCCTTTCTGATCTTCAAAACCTCCTCCAATAGAATAAAAATAAACATCGGAGGACACTGCTATAGCTTCTCTCATTCCTGTCCAGCCGTGTGCCTTCCAGTCTCTAAAAATTGTAGGCTTATTCTTGTCGTATGCATTTGGTATAGATATTGAGCCAGTAGAAAGTATCTCTTTATTTGGATCTATTATACCTTCGTTTAAAGCACCTAATGCAAAAAATGGCTTCACAATAGATCCTGGTGTATAAAGTCCCGCATTTGTCCTATCTAGGAAAACTTTCCTTTTATCATTTAAATAACTCTTAATTAAAGTAGTGTCTCTACCTGCTGAAAGCACAGAAGAATCATATTCGGGAAAGCTGGTGGATGCAATCATTTCTCCATTGTTTATATCCATAATTACTCCTGCACCCCCAGTAAAAGATTTGCTTTCTGCTAAGTCCTTAATTAATTTAAATAGTTCTTGTTGCAAGCGAGCATCTACACTTAAAACTACGTCTTTGCCTCGCACGGGAGGGTTCACTATGTTTTCAGAATGTACTTCATTATGTGCGTCTGTTTCTATTATTTTAGAACCATTCGAACCTTTCATCTGATCATTATAAATTTTTTCTAATCCTTCTTTACCCACAAATTCAGTTTGCCAATATTTACCATCTTTATCTTTTGTTGGAGAATTTACATATCCTAAGATATGAGAAAAGCCAGGGGTAAGGTATGTACGAGTGCTGAAATCACTTTTTACCCCGTCTTCTTCTGTTGTTTCTTTTTTGTTCCAAGCAAGCTCTACTTTATTTCTATCATAAATCATTCCCCTATCAGCAAAAATTATAGTCTTTTTTAGAGTGTTGTTTTCGCTACGAACAAAGTAAGCTTCTCCTTTTTTTATCTGTAAATGACCGAGTTTAGCAGTAAATCCAAGTATAAATATTATAAAAAATAATCCTAAAAAAAATACATTTCTTTTTGAAATTGGTTTTTCTATTCGTCCTTCGAATTGCTGTTGGTCAAAATTTTCAAGATTTTTCGAATCTAAAAAGATCTCATCTGGTTCCACGAAAAAACTTTTGTTTTTTAATTTATTTCTTTTTAGTATTCTTCTTATCATAATTTTATGTATTTTTCTTCTTGTATATTCAATCTCTTTTTTGTAAGATCTATTACTATAAAAACAATCAAATAAACTATTGTAGATATGAATGTTGCCTGAGCAAAAAATTCTATCTTAGCACCATATAACAAATCAGAAATAAAGAATATTATTAAACCTTCCCAGAACAAACTAAAATATATTATTCCCCAAAAAGCAAGTATGTATGTAAGATAAAAAGGTAAAAATAAAGCTGATAACAAAAGAACTATAACGAAAATGATTCTCTTCCACATATGCTTATTTTACATACTTTCACCAAAAACACAAAATATAAAAATTTAGAAAAATTTTCTCCATATTACCGCTATTAGACCAGCAAAGATAAATATGGACAATCCGTAAAATAATAATTTGCTACTTAATATAAATGAAAGCAGTGTGAATAAAAAGAGCTTAGCGTAAGCAAAAGGTGTAGATTCTGAAAACTCAGTTTCTTGTTTTGATTGCTCTTTTTTTATATTAGCTAAAGTTTTGTTTTCTGTGCGAAAGTTCTCCAAAAAATTAACAGAATCAGATACTGGTTCACTTATAAATTCTGGTGTTTTTTCTATTATTTTTAAGCCAATATCGCTTATAGGTTCTGTGACAGAACTTGCTGTATTTTCTATATTTTCATTTACTACTTCCGTATTAATACTTGAAGCAATCTTTTTATACACAATACTGGTATCTTTACTTGTTTCTACATTATTTAGTAAGATTTGTTCGTATTTACCCTTAGCTAAAGTTAGCCTCGCTTCTTCTATTTTTGCAAAAACAGAATGTCCTCCCAAAGTAACCGTCCAATCAATAGATACATCTCGTACACCATTCCCTGGAATAATAAAATTCTTTTTACCTAACAACGTGCCATTATCATAAAAGGCCACTACACCAGAGAGCTCTCTACTGTCAGGATTATATATCGCTGTATAAATTTTAACTTTATCTCCTTCTACAAGCTTTGCTTTAGAATACCAAATGTCTGTTTTCACAAAGTTTACCGTCGAATCTTGCGCATTTGCGAAACTAAAAAATGAAAAACAAGAAATAATGAGAACAGAAAACAAGAAAATCTTTATTACATATTTATATTGATTTCTCATAACTAACATTATACAACAAGTTTACTATCTTTTCTATGTCCGTAAATCTACCAAAAGGAGTAGCTCCGAGTACGGTGATTGCAAATTCATCACCAATATTATCTTTTACAATAACAGTCAGATTTGCTCCCGCAAGATTAGTTAATCCAGTCTTAGAAAACAAAATATTTGGTATTTTAGCAAGAGAAATATTAGTGTTTTGTATTTGGTGAATAAATCCTGATTTAGACTTAAATACTTTCTCTTCTAAAGCTGTGTCCTGAAAAATTAACGGGTATTTTTTTAAAGCATAAATTGCTAATTTATTTGCATCTTCCGCTGTACCATAACCACCAGCGTTTTGTGTATTGATATCAAGGCCTGTTACATTCTTAAATTCAGTACTAAGCATACCAATTTCTTGTGCTTTATTATTCATTTTTTCCAAAAAATCTACATCTTCCTCAGCCAATGCATACGCTGCGTCGTTTGACGAAGATATTAGTGCGAACTTTGCTAAATCGTAAAAATCCCACACTTCATTTTCCGAAAGACCATACACCCCTTCTTGTTTCAAAGATTCATTTGAAATCACAACTTCTTTGTTTGTCATATTTTCAAGCGCAACTATCACTGTCATTGTCTTTGCAAGTGAAGCCAAAGGTAACTTTTGATTATCATTCTTGCTATAAACTTTTTTATTGGAAGAAATATCGTACACAGAAACAGCAATAGCTGAAAGCTCAAGCTTCTCTATCTCGTTCGCAAGTTTAGTTAATTTGTTTTTTAAATCTATTTCTTTTAATTCTTTTTGTTCTTTTTTTATAATTAAATCTTCTTGAGCTCTAATGTATCCTTGCCAAAAAAAGAATACAAATATTCCCATAAACACAAGCACAAATATTAGACCTTTTTCATATTTTGTCATTTGATTTTCTCCTATTTTATTTAAAATTATCAAGAATTTGCCAAAGATTCATCCAAGCTTTTTTGTGCTTGAGCTAGATCCTTTGATACTCCAGAGTATTCTGGTAATTCTTCTATATTTTTTATACCTAGATATGAAAGCATCTCTAATGTGGGTTTATATACATATCTCCTATTATCACTTTCGTGAGGCAATTTTTCTACCAGCCCACGTACGCAAAGCGCTCTTAATGTAAAGCTAGAGTTTACTCCTCGAATAAAGTCGATCTCTGCTCTACTTGCACCATTTTTATACAGAATAATAGAAAGTGTTTCCAAGCTTGCTTTGGATAATTCTTTATTCAACTCTTCTTTTTGTAAATCTTCTATTAAAAGAGCGAATTCTGGGGCAGTACCTAATGCTACTTCATCCTCTTTTTTTATAAGCACTATTCCTCTTTCTTTTAATCTTTCTTCAAGCATAGATAAAGCGTTCTGTATTTCTTCTGTAGGAACTTTCAAAATAGTCGCCAGTTTACTGATGGCTACTGGTTCACCCTTAAAAAAAAGTATTGCTTCAATTTTTGATGCTAAATTTTCCATATTATATATTTCCTAAGTTATCTTCATTATCATCTGTTATATTTGATTCTGGTTCTTTTTCTTCCTGTAACTTTTTCTCAATAAAGATATCTTCGAAATTATTTTCTTGCACGAGATTCAGTATTCCAGTCCTTGCAAGTTCTAGCATAGCAAGAAATCCCACAATTACAACCACCCGTTCTTCTTTAGTTGTAGCGTTTCCAGCAAAGTCTTTAAAGTTTAAATTAATAGAGGTTTGTATCCTATGTGTTAGCCTTTCTATCATTTCTTCTATGCTCACCACCTTCTTTACTTCAACTTTTTGTAAAATTACTTTTTTAGGAATCTTGCCTATTACTTCTCTTGCAAAAATCATCATATTCTCTTTGGTGATTCTTTCGTCTGGCAAAAATATTAATACGTCATTTTTTCTTTCAAGTGGCGCAAAAATAATATTTTTACCAAAATTCTCTTTTATGTGAGAAGACAAGTGCGAATATAATTCGTACTGCTTCAACCTATCTTCTAAATCCTTTATATCCCCTTTTTCTTCATCAGTAAGGTCAAGATTGGGTAATAAAGACTTTGATTTAATTAAAAGTAACGTAGAAGCCACTACTATAAAACTAGAAATTTGTTCGTTTTGTTTCTCAGTTGGAATCGAACTATCTAATTTTAGGTTATTTATATATTTTAAAAAATCTTCAGTAACTTCTGCCAGCGAAAGATCATTTATAAAAAGCTTCTTACTTTCAATTAAATTCAATAAAATAGCAAAAGGCCCTTCAAATATAGGTGTTTTTATGGTGTATCCACTCTCTTGTATTTCTGTTTCCACTTTTTTATGTTAACATTTCTAGATGCAAAAGAAAAATAACAATAAAAAGATCACAAAGAGCGTTAGGCTCTCAAAAGATATCATACCTTTATCATACGACTTGACTTTGAGGCCAGATTTAGAAAATTTTAGTTTTGAAGGATTTGAAACTATAGCTATATCAATACTGAAACCTACAAAAATAATAACTTTACATTCTAAAGATTTAGAAATTGAAACAACTAGCATCGAAATAAGTAAGAAAAACCTGCCTGTCGGTAAGCAAGGTAAAATCTTTGCTCATAAAATTTCTTATGACGCTAAGTCAGAAACTGCAAGCTTTATATTCAAAGAATTTATTCCAAAAGGAAAAACAAAACTAAATTTAGTATTCAAAGGAATATTAAATGATAAAATGAGAGGATTTTATAAATCTTCATATAATGTCGATGGGAAAATTCACAATATGGCGACAACACAATTTGAAGCAACAGACGCAAGAAGAGCGTTCCCTTGCTTTGATGAACCAGCTCAAAAAGCAGTCTTCAATGTGTCGCTAATTGTGCCCAAAGGAAAAACAGCGATTTCAAACACATTACCAGTCTCCGTATCTGAACATAGTGCAGGTTTAGAAATTCTCAAATTCTCCCCCACTCCAAAAATGTCTACTTACTTACTCGCTTTTATTATTGGAGATTTCGAATACTTAGAACAAAAATCTAAAAATGGTGTTTTGGTGCGGGTCTACACAACACCGGGTAAAAAGCACCAAGCAGAATTTGCATTATCTTGTGGGGTAAAAATGCTTGAATTTTATGAAGAATATTTCGATATCAAGTATCCATTAGACACACTAGATATGATAGCTATTCCAGACTTCGCAAGTGGAGCTATGGAAAACTGGGGGGCGATAACTTATAGAGAGAGTGCTTTGTTAATAGATTCTGTGCATTCATCTGTTTCTACGAAACAATGGGTTGCTTTAGTAATAGCTCACGAATTAGCTCATCAGTGGTTTGGAAATTTAGTCACGATGGAGTGGTGGACACACCTCTGGCTCAATGAAGGCTTTGCCTCATATATAGAATATTTAGCAGTAGACAAAATGTTCCCAGAGTGGGATATCTGGACTCAATTCGCCACACACGATTTAGGAGTAGCTTTGAAGCTAGATTCTTTAAAACACACTCACCCTATTGAAATAACAGTACATCACCCAAGCGAGATAGGAGAGATTTTTGACGAAGTTTCTTATTCTAAAGGCGCTTCTATCATACGAATGCTTGCGGATTACTTAGGTGAAGAAAATTTCCGAAATGGATTAAGATATTATTTAAAAAAACACAGCTATAAAAACACCGAAACGATACATTTATGGGAAGCTTTTGAAAAAGTATCGAAGAAACACAAAGGTGTTGTTTCAAATATGATGAGTAAGTGGACAAGCTTAGATGGTTATCCTGCAATAAAAGTAACGAATATAAAAGATAAGATTGAACTAACTCAAGAAAGATTTTTTGCAAGTTCTGTTTCTAAATTAAATAATAAAAAAAATACAATCTGGCCTGTACCAATACTTTATGGAAATAATAATTCTCTAGAAAAAGTTTTATTTAAAGACAAAAAAATATCATTACCTGCTCCTAATTCTTGGATAAAATTAAACTTAGGAGAAACTGGATTTTTTAGAACAGCCTACTCAAAAGAGTTATTAGAAAGATTGATTGGACCAGTACAAAACAAAAACTTAGAACCAATAGACAGATTAGGTATCGTTAGAGATTTATTTGCACTTGCTGAAGGAGGTGTAAT
Organism: uncultured Candidatus Saccharibacteria bacterium; assembly: GCA_964439045.1. Taxonomy (GTDB): domain Bacteria; phylum Patescibacteriota; class Minisyncoccia; order Phycocordibacterales; family UBA9973; genus UBA9973. The sequence continues at coordinate 55 of CAYTMO010000043.1, read as the reverse complement.
ACCTACCACAGATGTACTAGACTTTTTAAAGGCTTATCAAGGTAATGCCGTGTCA
>CAYTMO010000042.1:0-7424 GCA_964439045.1 uncultured Candidatus Saccharibacteria bacterium | reverse complement strand
TGGCAGTAGCAAAATCAAAAGCGCCATATATCGAGCGGATGGCGGCACTAGAGGAAGCAATCAGATTAGAACTACGCGCCGCATTCAGCGAGGCGTTTAACCAGATAGGAGCAGAGTTATCATGAGCAAGCAATTAGCGGTTTACACCAAGCCGATTTCAATCGAAGAATTCCCAGAGGCGACACGCCTACAAATTCGGGCGCTACAAATGCGCCACCCACAATGTGAGATTGAAGGCGTTAAAAGCCTGATTCCGGTAGAGGCGGCAATTGCCCTATACCAAGAGGAGAAGATCACAGGGCTATCAGTCGCCGCCCGTGAGATCGGCTGGACACCCGAATTCGGGGTATACCACAGCAGCAAAACAAAAGCCTTTGCCGCCATGCAATACGCATCATCGCACGGCGACGAACTCATTCCACAATACACCCTAATTCACCCCAAGGCCGATGCCGAGCGATTCGCAGCCATTGCCAAGACCTATAAGCCCAACCTCACCGAGGCCGATATTGTGGTCGAATGTAAGATCGTTAGCCCAAAACGCCGCCAACAATATTGGCAATTGCGCCACAGTGCCACCCAAACATTTGCATTAGAGGGCATGAAGGGCGCAGAGCTACGCGCCGCCGTTGTCGCCGCCATTGGGGGCGAACCAACCGAGGCCACCGGCTTGGGCATTGTTCGGTCTGATGAAAAATTCGGCGGCAGCGAAGGCGGCAAAACATTAACCCGCGTAGAACGCGCCGAGAAACGCGCATTCCAACGCGCCATTAATAGCGGTGGGCTATCCGCCCCGGTCAACACGATTGACCGCGCCGTAATCAAGAGCGCACCCGCGCCAGAAAATACCGACATTGACTATAGCCAGCCAGAGCCGCCGAGCTTCACCGCGGCCCAAGCGCCAGCCGACCAGCCACATCCCGACCAGCCAATCGAGGGTCAGATCGTGACCGAGCCAGAGCCGGAACCCGAACCCGCCAAACTGCCCGACAATGTGCAGAATATCATTGACGGCATACGTAAAGCCGCCCAAGATTTCGACACAAAAGGCTATGCACTCAGCGAGAAACAAGCCGCCATCCTGCCGATGATGTTCGGCAAAGGCATTTGCAAGGGCAACGCCGACCACGCCGCCGCGCTCAAAATGGCACTCTTTGGAGTTGCGTCACTCAAAGACGCAAGCGCAGGGCAACTTAAGGCCGTGTGGCAATGGATTGCCCCAGAGAAAGACCCCGTAAAAGGTTACTTAAATCCATCAGCCGCCTGTATTGCGCAAGCCGCCCAGATCATCAAAGCCACCGCCTGAACCGCAACGGGGCGGCGCAAGTCGCCCCGATCAAATAATTATGGACAAATATAAATGGAAGTCCGATGTTGATTCCCAAGCCACGACTGAATTTTTTTTGTCGTGGACGGAAGGCTCAAACGTAAAACACCGCGTTGCTATTAGCGTGAAAGAGTCCAACGAATGGGGAATTAGCCATCACACCGTTGAGCAAATCGAACAGATGATGAGCGCACTAAAAGAGCTTGTTGATGAAATTAGAAAACGGCAAGTTGGATAGCACGGAGGAATAAGAATGAAACAGTGGTGCAAATTACAGACAGCAACTTTAAACGATCACCGCCTAACAAAGCTGCCGTGTGAAGCCCAACTCACCTATTACAAACTGTTGCACGTTGCGGCAATTTGTGATGCAGGCGGGGCGCTAATCGAGAATGACGGCACGCCAATCGATTACGACACTATCGCGCATTACCTGCGAAAAGATGCAGCAGCGTGCAGGGCCGATGTGCTTGCACTTAAAAAAAGCGGCTTGCTAACAATTGGCACAAACTCCGAGATTATTGTCTCTGGTTACTCATCCGAAAAAGACAGCACCGCAACAGAACGTAAACGCAAACAGCGTGAGCGTGACAAAAAATCTGACACGCCCGATGATGTCACAGATGACATTTTATTTGATGTCACGGATGATGTCACGGAAATGTCACACCGTGACACAAAAAAAATGTCACGCTCAGATGTCACGGTAACAGAGAAAGAGAAAGAGAAAGAAGAAGAAGAAGAAAAAGACCGTGACAAAAAAAAATTTGTCACGGAGGAAAAATTTCCAGCAGCAGCCGAAGATGAAATCATTAAGTTGTGGATTGAGTGGGCGAATGCAAAAAACGTAGCACCAACTTTTAGGCAAAGAATTTTAGAGGCCGTAAAGGATATTGATGTTTGGCGCGACACGCTAACGTTTGGCGCAAAAATTAGAAAGATCGAACACACGAATACTAGTTTAGATTGGGCGCTATCGAATTACAAATCAGGCATAACTCAAAAACGCGCTCAGGCGTTATCGGCAAATAAAACAAACGGCAGCACCGGCGGCAGATATGCCGACAAAATTGTTCCCGTAGAAGTAAACGGCACGAAGGTTTATTATGGCTGATGTATTACCACCCCAAAACATTGAAGCCGAGGAAGCGGTCTTAGGCTCAATGTTGATTGAACCAGAATGTATTGCGCGAATCTCCGCAATCGTCGAAGCCCAAGACTTTTACATCGTGCGCAATCAATGGGTATGCGCGGCCATTTACGCCAACGGCGCGAACGCCGATTCGCTTACGGTGTCAGATACGCTGGCGAAGGACAAGCGATTGGATGAAACCGGCGGCGAATCGTATCTTACCCGTTTGATGACCAGCGTCCCGACTGCGTTAAACGTCGAGGCCTACGCCAGAATCGTTGCCGATCTCGCTACCCGTCGCCGATTACTAACGGCATTAACTGCAACAGCCAAAGCCGCTTACGACATCTCGCTACCCATCGATGAGGTTTGCGGTATCTCTCACCAGCAGTTAAATAATGTTTATAAAAGCGCTGATCGATCAGGGGCGACACTGCCAGAACGATCAGACGAGTTTATCGAATGGCTCAATGACGATTCACCCTCGGAGTTAATACCTTGCGGCATTAAAGATTTTGATGCCGTTGTTGGCGGCGGCTTTGCGCGTGGTGAATATGTCATCGTAGCCGCACCCCCCGGCGTAGGCAAAACCGCAATCGCAGTGCAAGCCATGTATTTAGCCGCGCAGCGTGGGCAAAATTGCATGTATTTTAGTTTTGAGGTGAGCTGGAAGGATATAGCATGTCGAATGATTGCGATGAAATTGAGCGAGACAGGCCACAACATTCACTACGGCAAGATCATTAAGCGCGATCTGACCAGTGAGCAGCGAGAACTCTGTGAGCGTGGCTGGCTTGAGATGGTGGACAAGTTTAAATCACGCATCAAAATTCACGATCCGTCATCGATGACACCCGATCAAATCCGCAATGCCGCCATAGCCTACGGCGCAAAGCACCCGCTTGACATGATCATTGTTGATCAAATGCACCACATGAGCGACGGCAGAAAAGGCAGCGATGACCGACAGCGGCTATCGTTTATCAGCCGCGAGTTGGCGAAGTTGCCAAAGGTCATGCGCGAGGCCACCAGCAAAACACCCGTAGTCATTGCCCTGTCTCGCCTCTCACGCTCAGGCTATGAGCAGCCAGATATTAGCCACTTGAAAGAGTCAGGCGATATCGAATCTGATGCCAACATGGTATTGCTAGCCTACCGCGACCCCGACGACAAACCAAGCCCCGGCCAAATGCCGAAGCCCGACGGCAAACTGTTTTTAAAGATCGGCAAAAACCGCAACGGCTTAACGAACTTGATTGTGCCTTGCACATTCCGAGGCGCGATTAACCGCATTACATGAAACAAAAACCCAAGCCGCGTAACCGCTGGCTGAAATACGAAACACTAAAGGCCAAGATTAAGGCCACCGCAAAGACACAAAAAGAATATGAAAGGCGCATCGCAGCGCTGACAAGGAAATTAAATTTGTAGGATGCAATCATGACAGAAATAACCCTCCCCCCATTTAACCCGCCGCCACGACAACGCAAGTATGTCGAAGGCGTAGCCGTCGGCGATGCGATTTACCGCAAAACTGACGACAACGAACTGATAAAACATGTAGTCACAAAGGTGACCAAGTTAAAAATTACTTTAGATTTTGTGATTGAACTCAACCCAAGTCTAGAAGATGCAAATGCTACCGCTAGTAAATGGAGCCGCCGCCCAAAATATCTACGCGCTACACCAGCGCTTGACGATGAATACGAGAAGCAGAATTTAATCGCCGAAATCCGTGCGTATGCACGGGTTTTAAATTTGCGCACACTGCCAGAGCTTAGGGCGATATTGGATATGATGAAAACGGGAGGGCAATCATGAGAACCGCCGCCGCCGTCGATGCCAACCAACCGGAGATCGTGCAGACGTTCCGTGATTTGCACTGTTCGGTTCAGCACTTACACAAGGTTGGTCGGGGTTGCCCAGATTTGCTAATTGGCACTAATGGTTTTAACGTGTTGGTTGAAATCAAAACCGACACCGGCAAATTGACTAACGATCAAGCTGACTTTATTGCCGCATGGCGCGGCGACGATATTGCAATCGTGCGAACCCGCGACGATGTAGTAACGCTAGTTAACTACTACCGAGGCCTCAGCAAACAGCCGCGTGGAATCAACCCATTGGCGGCTAATTTGAACGGGAATAGGTGACTAAAGGAAATTCTAGCCCCGCCGCGAAATGGCGCGAATTAGGGGCGTTTTGAGAGGTTTTAGAAATGGACTTAAAAACAGCAACCCAATACGCAAACGAGTTTATCAAACTGATAGCAGGCGGCTGCGTTCAGGCAGAAATTGCAGGAAGCATTCGGCGGCAAAAAGCCGAGGTAAAAGATATTGAGATTGTGGTAATCGAAAAACGTGTTGAAGCGCTGGCCTACGACATGTTTGGCTACCGCCACCCAGACGACGACTCATACGATAGTTTGCTCAGTGATTGTATTGGCATGGCGGTAGACGGCGGCAAATTCGATTATGACACAAAGGTAAAACGTAACGGCGACAAATACAAACGCTTTGTCTATCGCGGCATGGCGGTCGATTTGTTTATTGCTGAACCAGATAATTTTGGCAACATTTTTGCTATTCGCACCGGCAACGCCGAGTTTTCGCAATTGCTTGTAACTCAGCGTAATAAAGGCGGCTTAATGCCGTCATGGTTGCGACAGAAAGACGGCTATCTATGGAGTGGCAACAGCAAGATTATTTGCAAAACCGAAGTCGATTTCTTTACCGCGATTGGCATACCGTTTATTGAGCCGCGAGAACGAAACGAGGCAGCGGCAAATGAAATTAAGCGAGGGTTTAAATCATGAAATTCTTATCATTTGAGGAATGGGTAAAACTCCAACCCGACGACGACAATTTAAATGTTTGTCAGTTTTGCCGAGGAGACAAAGAACAAACGTGCTTAACGTGCAATGGCGAAGGAGTTGTTGAGCGCGAATTCGTCGAAGGCGACCGTTACTTTTCATGCCCCGACTGCGACGGCGAAGGCTTTATCGGTTGCAGCTATTGCGCTGGCACGGGCAAAGATTGGCGCAGCAAATACAGCAACGAGGTAAACAAATTCAAGGCCACGATTAAAGCGTGGGGAACAATGGCGGTGCAACTATGACTTCATACCGCGAAATCTCAATTAGCGCCATACTCCACGCGCTAGCAATAGCGCACCGGAGTTGCTTCACCGACAGCGAAACACTAGTATTTGTAGCCCGCTCTTGCCCGTTTGCGAAGGATGAGCCGGGCGCGCTCAGGATATGGGAAAATGTCAAACGTGAGTTAGTCGGCGCATACGCGATACCGCGTAAAACATAGGCTTTAAGGGGTATAATGAGGCTGTGCCTAACGATTCAAAACCCGAATCGAACTACAGCGCAGCCTCACCACTCCACACTATTTTACGACTACCCCGAACAAAAAAACGTTATCGACTGAGCGGCTACCACTGTGCCATGCAGCTAACGGATAAAGAGATATTTTTATATCCAGTTGGCCCACATGGCTGGATAGGCGCAATGCAATTCATAGTTGATAACAGCACTCACAAAGAGGGGCTTAAGGTGTTGGCGGGGTTGGAGTTGGCGCAAGCAACTTCTTTTGCCGCCGCTGCCGCTTTGCTTTAACAATGTCAATGCGCTCAAGCTCATGCGTTAATGCTATCTCTACCGCTGATGTTTCAAGCCCGCCGTAATAAGCCGCTATTGCCTTAATCTTGGCGATGGTTTCAGGCGTAAATCTGTAACTAACCGATATTCGTTTAATGTCGCTCACGTGTATAGTAGTTTACTATACACTCTGTGATACAATTTGATGTATAGTAAATTACTATACATCAAGGCAATGACATGAACAAATTCACCTTATCGCCGCACGGCGAACAGCACCGACTACAGCACGACGACGCAAACGGCAACGGCACGCACATCATTTGCACCGCCGACGAACTCGCGCAATTGCGCGAATTGCTCGCGCCGATGGCGTGGCAGGATAGGCCGAGCGGGGCGGGGAACATACGCTTGGCGGGGCAGCAACGGGCGCGATGACTTATTTGTTGTTATCGAAACAACAAACGGCATGATAGCCGAGGGATTTTGCCAAACAATTCAAAACTTTGACGAGTTTGGCGGCTTGTGGCTCAAGTTGCCGGACGTGCCTGAGACGGAGGGGAAATGAACTGGAAAACCGAACCGATTACCGAAATCGGAATGAGGGCGCTAGGCAGTCAGTATGTCATGGGCGCACCCGGGATTCACTGCTGGGGCGAAGGGATTCACGAAGTAATTATTTCTTGGCAGTGGAGCGGAAAATTAAAGCGAAAGGTAATTTTTGTTGGCTCAACCTCAATGATTGCGTTTGAGCATTGCGAAACGCTTGGCGACATCGCCGAGCTTTACCGGATGTTGACCGGCAAGGAATTGGAGTATTCAATAGCCGCGTAGCGACAACTACGCGGCAGCGCGGGAACACTCGCGCCGTCAGTAATTATAGTGTGGTTAACACCGCTGAGGCGGTGCAATGAAATAAAGAGGAACACAGAAAATGGATGAACACGCAGAGACCGAAGATAACCTAAGCAAACTGAGGGGATTTATCCCATTGATTTTAGACGGGATAATTGCTTTTATATCGCCTGCATTTGCAACCAAATATATACCGTTCTGGCTGTCGCTGTCCGGCGTGGGCTTGGTCGCCTTAGCCTACAGCACTGTTTACGATCTATTCAAAACCCATATCGGGGTTGATGAAATCACCGCAACGATGGACGCTTTTGCGTCAGTCGGTATCCTAAGCGTGTTGCTCGTGGCGGTCATCGCCACCAAAAACAATGCACTTAAGGGCATGGGCTACTTGTTAATGGCTGGGTGGATGTTGCTCACCTTTGCGCTCGTGTCGCTTGGCGCAGTGTTGGGCAATAATAAAAACCTAGAAGTGCCAGAGGCATTAGTCGGCTTAGGCAAGGCCG
>CAYTMO010000041.1:0-7529 GCA_964439045.1 uncultured Candidatus Saccharibacteria bacterium | reverse complement strand
CCCGGCCAGGGGAGTGGGGCCGGCAGATCACCATCACCTGGTGGGCGTGGGACCAACCCGACGCCCGAGGCTGCCCCACCACCGAACAACGCAAGCTCCCGCTCGACGTGAAACTCGCCAGCATCCTGCATCTCACCGGCGACGACGTCACGTTCGAACGGCTGTGGGCGGCATGCGACGGGATCAACACCGACCACCCCGCAGGTGGTGCGTGATGGACCGGCCGCTCGCACGACGCAAGCGCATCCAACGCCCAGGCGGTGCGCCTCTACAACACGAATGTTGGGAGTGCGGCGAACGGTTCGCCACCGAACACGGCCTCGCCGTTCACGCCGGCAAAGAACACAGGTACGAAGTCGAACCAGACAACGAGCAAGCCGAACGGCGAGCTCCAACCTGTGGCCGCTCCCGGTACATGACCGACCTCGAACACCGCGCCACCGGCTGCCCCGACTGCAAAGCAGCCTGCGCCCGCTACAACGCCGAATGGCGCGCCCGCAACCGGCAACGCGACATCCCCCCGCACGTCCACGGCACACCCGGCGGATACACCAACTGGGGCTGCCGCCTCGAGTGCTGCACCACCGCCTACGCACAAGCACGCGACAGGGCAGCATGAAACCCGTCCTGCTCGACCTGTTCTGTTGCGCCGGTGGGAGTGCCAAGGGCTATCAGCGCGCCGGGTTCCACGTCGTCGGCGTCGACATCGAACCCCAGCCCGACTACTGCGGCGACGAGTTCCACCAGGCCGACGCTCTCACGTTCCCGCTCGACGGGTACGACGCCATCCACGCCTCACCGACCTGCCAGACATTCAGCATCGCCAGCGCCTTCCACCCTGGCACCAAAGACAACTACCCCGACCTCGTCACCCCGATCAGAGAACGGCTGTACCGCGAAGCCCGCGTCCCGTTCGTGATCGAAAACGTGGCCGGCGCCCCCATCCGCCAGGACGTCATGCTCTGCGGCGAAATGTTCGGGCTGCGCCTCCACCGGCACCGCTACTTCGAAACCGAAGGGTTCCTGTGCATGCAGCCGCCGCACACCAAGCACCGGCTGCGCGGCGCCATCCACAACTGCCACATCGAAGACGGCTACACCCGACAGGTCGCGGGCAACTTCGCCGACCTCGAATCGGCACGCGACGCCATGGGCATCGACTGGATGGACCGGGCACACCTGGCCGAGGCCATCCCGCCCGCCTACACCGAACACATCGGCCGCCAGCTGTTGGCTGCGATCGGGGTGGCAGCATGAAACCCGAATGGTCGGCCACCGCAGCGTGCCGCAACTCGCTGCACCTGTTCTTCCCACCCCACGGCGAACGACCCGAAGCACGCGCCCGACGCGAAACCAAAGCCCTCGCCGCTTGCGCACGCTGCAACCACATCGACGCCTGTCGCGAATGGGCGGCCAACGAGACCGACGGGATCTGGGCCGGGGAGATCCGCCACGGGTCCGCCACCAAACATCGGTACCGCGAACGCCGCCGGCAGCAAGCGTCCTAGAACGTCTCACCCCGCACGTACTATGCCCACAGCTGGTCGCACATCGACCGGCACGTTGCCCACAAGGAACCCGAAACCGATGGACCTCGAGCACAGCGAAGGCGGCCGCTACCCGCACTGCCGATGCGCCGCATGCCTCGCCGACTGGGCTGCCTACAACCGGCGGCTCCGAGCCCTACGCCGCACCCAGCCCACACCCCAACACGCCCACGGACGGCCAGGCACCGCAAGCAACCACGGCTGCACCTGCACCGCCTGCCGGCAAGCCAACAACATCCGCCGCTACCGGAGAACCCACGCATGACCACCCGCAACCGGCTTCAACGCATCAATACCGGCGACAACCACTGGTACAAACTCGACGGCAACTACGCCCCCGGCGTCACCACCGCACTCGGACTCGGGCTCGGACTCAAATTCGACATCCCATCCGGCTGGGCCGCACGCGTCTGCGCCAACTTCGTCGTCGAACGCCGCCACCTACTCGCCGACCCCGTGTGGACCGACACCGAGCTCCACAACATGATCCGCACCGCACCGCGCAACACACGCGACGCCGCCGCCGTCAAAGGCAAGATCATCCACGCCTACGGCGAACAACTCCACGACACAGGCCAAGTCGAACTCGCCGACGAACACGCCCACATCGCCGCCCAAGTCGAGCAGTACGCCAACTTCCTCGACCGCTGGCAGATCGACACCGTCGCATCCGAAGTCCCGCTCGCCAACACCACCCTCCGGTACGCAGGCACCGGCGACCTCATCGCACGCAGCACACCCATCGTCACCCTCATCAACGAATGGCGCACCTCCGCCGAACTCGAACCGCTACCACTCGACGCCCCCGGCATCATCGACCTGAAATCCGGCAAAGACATCCGCGACAAAGACAAGTGCCAGGTCATCGCCTACGGCAAAGCCGACCTCTGCCACATCGACGACGTCGAACAACCCATGCCCGACATCTACTGGCACGGACTCGTCCACGTCCAAGCCGAGTTCGCCGACCTCCACCTCATCCGCCCCACCTACGAACCGCAGCTGTGGGACCTGTTCAACCACGCCCTCGCCGAATGGCACGCGCTCGACGAGAAACGAGGGTGGATCACCCACGCCACCGACAACGTCGACCGACCGCTCCTCGCGATCGAGAACGCCGCATGACCCCCGAACAAGCAGCCGCTCTCCGCGCCCCGTTCGCAGACAGCGACGTCGGCCGGCTCCCCAAAATCACCTGCGGTGCCTGCTCCAAGAGCGCAATCAAACAGTGCGACAAGCACAAGAAGACCAGCTGCGGGGTGTGCGGCAACTGGATCACCGAGAAACACACCCACCTCGACTACGTCGGCCACGCCGCCGTCACCAACCGGCTCCTCACCGTCGACCCGACCTGGTCGTGGGAACCGATCGCGTTCGACCCCGAAGGCAACCCGACCACCGACCGCAACGGCGGCATGTGGATCAGGCTCACCGTCTGCGACGTCACCCGACTCGGCTACGGCCACGCCGACGGCAAGACCGGCGGCAACGCCATCAAGGAAGCGATCGGCGACGCCATCCGGAACGCCGCCATGCGATTCGGGGTCGCGGTCGACCTGTGGCACAAGGGAACCCTCTCCGGGGCGATCGAACCCACCAGCGACGCCCACGACACCGACGAACCCGCACAGGCCCTCAGAGCCGTCCCAGACGCCACACAAGACACGCCAGCACCGAAGACCATCATCAGCCGCAAGCCCGCAGCGAAGGGCGTCACGCACGACTGGACGAAACCAGCGACGGGCGTCGCCCCGGCCGAGCACGCCGAAACCGGCGACCAGCCGAACAGCAATCTCGCCACCGCAGCACAGGTGCGGATGCTCGGTGCGCTCACCAGCGGCAAAGGCATGGACGAAGACGAAGTCGACGCCCTCGTCCTCGAGGCGTCCGGCAGCCGCACCACCAGCCGCAAGGAACTCACTAAGACCGAAGCATCCACCCTCATCGAACGACTGAAGACCAGCGCATGAACCGTCAGCCCGATCCCGCAATCGTCCGGGCCGTGCTCGCCAAACACCACGACGGCGACCAGCCCACAGCCTGCGAAACCTGCGTCCTCGCCGACGCGCTCACCAGCGAACAACACGCCACCCACGACTACGCCACCGAAACCCGCCGGCTCCGCCAACGCCTCACCACATGGGCCGACAACGTCACCCCCGAGCTCGGCTACTCCGGCGCCCACATCCAACACATGATCACCAGCATCCTCGAGGCCACCCAATGAGCGGGCTCTACCCCGACCACACCGGCGGCCTCACATTCGGCGGCCAGCAGTTCCACAACCCCGCCAAACGCCCCGCCGGCAACCGGTGCATCGGCTGCAACCGGCAGAAAGACAAAGCCGCCCGCCCCGGGCTCTGCGCCGCCTGTAGGGACAGCCGAGACCTCCAAGCCCGCTGGGCGAGAGAAGACGCCGCAGAAGCCCTCCAGGCCGACGACAGCCAATAGCCCACCACACCCAGCCACGGACGGCGGAGCGGGCCACGGACGGCCCCAAGCGGGAACCAGGACATGCACCTAGCAACACCACCCACCCACAACACGACACCCGGCCTGTGGATGGCAGTCAACTGCCCCACCTGCAACGGCCCCGTCCACACCACCAACACCGGCGGAACCAACGGCAGAGAGACCAAAGCCATCGTCCGCTGCCCCCTGCACGGGCACGGCGAATGGCTCATCACCTGCCGCATCACCCCCATCAACGAACGCGCCGGAGCCGGACACAAAGGACCAGCGAACTGATGGCCGACCTTGGGCGAATCAACGAGCGCACCATCCGAGCCAGCACCCTCACCCGGGCCGAGTTCGACGACCTGAAATCCACCTACCGAGACACGGGGCTCTCATGCGCCGAATGCAACGGCGCCATGTACCCCCAGCTTCGCATCTACTGGGACGGCACCCGACAGCTCTTCTGCCACAACCCAGGCGTCGGCGAAACATGCTCCGCACGGCGAGACGAAACCGACACCCACCACGACCTCAAGCACGCTGTGGCCGCCATCGCCGAAACCCACCTCGGGTTACGGGCCCTTGTCGACGAAAAGAAGTTCGCTGGGCTCAAGCCGGACGTGCTGCTCTACGACGCCGACAAACCCGAAGCCAACGGTCCGCGCGCCGCCTACGAAGTCCAGCACTCGCCGCTAGACCTACACACCTTCGACAGCCGCTCCAAACGGCTCAACGGGGCGCTACGCCGGCTGTCCAGCGGCGTCTACGACAGGCGCGTCGCCCCCTGGCTGTTCACCCACGAACCGAGCTACGAACAGACCCGAGACGTCATCGAAGTAGCCACGAACCTCGACGGCACATGGAACGCATACGGCGGCATCTGGGAGAACCCCGACCGTCAAGCCTTTGCCGACATGCCCCTCGAGAAGGCCATGATCGAGCTCCACGCCGGCCGCATAGTCCGCCTCGAAGAGTCCGAAGCAGGCAAACGCATCAGCTACTGGACGAAGCGCCAAGACGCCCCTCGACAGCCCCGCAGGCCAGCCCACGTCAGCCAGGAATGGCAGTCCGCTCCGTGTGACCGCAAGCCGGTCAAGCAAGCCCGAGACGCCTATCGCGGTGGGATGCCGATCTGCACCGTCTGCGGCAACCCCATCATGTGGACCACCACCCGCACAACCCACGTCGTCTGCGGCGGTGCGTGATGGCATGGGTCAAGCTCGACGACGGGTTCTACCTCCACCCGAAAGCCATCGCGGCAGGGCGAGATGGTCGCGACATCTTCGTCACCGCCCTCTGCTGGTCCAACCAACAGATGACCGACGGCGTCATCCCGGCGCACACACTGCCGCTCATCGCAGCCCTCGCAGGCGTCGCCGACTACGACACCGCCGCCTCGCGCCTCGTTGAAGTCGGGTTGTGGCACAACCACGTAGAGGGGTGGGAGATTCACCAGTTCCTCGAGAGTCAGCAAAGCAGAGAACAGCGCGAAGAGTGGCTGCGCCGAGACCGGGAGCGCAAGCAGGCGGCACGAGACGCACGGAAAGCAACCCAAGTACCCGAAAACGTCCGCCCGGAATCCGAACGGAATCTGAGCGGAATCCACGAGTTGTCCGCTCTAGAGAAGTCGAAGTCGAAGTCGAAGTCGAAGTCGAGTTCTAAGTCTTCTTCTTCTTCGTCTAGTGGCCCCTTAGACAACGGCGGCCCGAACGCTGATCCGACGACCGACGACGACCGACAGGTCATCAACGAAGTGATCCGACTTCTCGGAGAAGCCGACCACACCCGAGCCAAAGCCGACGGCGTCCGCATCGCCAACCCCAGCAGCCACCGCGACACCTGCATCCGCAACCGCTGGCCCGACGCAACCCAAGCCCACCAACTCCACACCGACCACCCCGACTGGACCCCCAGCCAAATCGCCGCCCACATCCAAGACCCCGACGCAGCCCGCAAAGCCGAACGACGAGCCCGCATCGACAAAGCCCTCGGGATGAACTGATGGACACCTACGACGCCGAACAAGCGGTCGACCTCATCAACGACTACTGGCCCGGCACCCTCGAGCCAACACAAGTCGAAAGCTGGGCTCGCCTCGTCTGCAAAACAGGCGCCGACTTCGACACCGCCTGCCAATGGATCGCCGACCACGCCACCGTCAGCCCCTACCCACCCCGCCTCGCAGACCTCTGCACCGCCATCCGCCCCCGACCCGAACCCATCCCCGTCGAAGACACCGGCCCGCCCGTCACCCACACCCGAGGCCAAGCATGGGCCGCGCACGTGTCCGCCGTCGGCCGGCAAGCCGCACGCCGCAAAGAACAACACGACCACCACAACGGGTGGGAACGCTGCCCGATCTGCACCCAGCCAGGCAGCTACGACAGCTGCGGCAACCCCAGCTGCCCTATCTGTGCCTGACCTTGGTCACTGTGCCCCCAACGCCTTGCGCAGTACGATCGAAGCCCATGACGACAGCCCTCCTGTACGCCGCCGCAGCGACAGCCCTCGTCGCCTGGCCGATCCGCTGGGGTCTGATCCGAGCCCTTCACCACCACCCCGCCAACAAGCGGCGATCCCGCCGATAGGGCAACCCATGCCGACTGTGCGCACATCGACCACCCAGAGTCGTACAATGAGCGCAGTCGGGTTGCAGGCGGTTGCCTCAGAGGTGCGGGCGGCGGCGTGGCGCCCCCTCAGAGGCCCGTGGGCAACGGGCCGCCAGCAACCCGACACCCAACCCCCCATGAACGGAAAGAACGGGTAGCGGCGGTGGCAATGCGATCCATGGAAGTGACAGCGCCAGGCAAACTCGTCGTGCTCGCCATCGTGCTCACGTTCTGCTTCTTCTCGATCATCGCCGGACAACTCGGCTACGGCGACACCCCCGACATCATCAAGGGCGCCGCCGTCGGCATCCTGTCCTACCTCCTCGGCAACGGGGCAGGCGCCAAGAGCGGCCTACCCGCCGCCCCCGTCATCGGCCCCAAGACCGAGGGATAGGCCCGAATGAACCTGCTGTTCGGGGTAGCCATGTTCGCAGCATTCGGGCTGTTCATCGTCGCCGTAACCTGGGCGGCCTGCTACATGGTCGCCAAAGCAGACCGTGCCGGGCAGGAGAACCAGTGATCGCCTACCTCGTCGAATGGTGGAGCACCTTCCTCGTGTTCGCCCACGTCCACGGCCCCGGCATCCTGTTCACGTTCACCATCTGATCCCGTGAACACCGACCTGAGGGACAGGGGCCGGCCGTGGGGCCGCACCGTGCTCGCCGCCTACGAACGCGACGGCTGGACCTGCCGGCGCTGCCACAAGCCAGTCCACCTCACCCGCACCTGCCCCCGCCGTGGCTGCGATCTGTGCGCCCACGGCGACCATGTGGTGGGGGTGGCAGCGGCACGGGCCATGGGATGGTCTCGAGCGCAGGTCAACGAGCTCGACAACGTGATCGCCTCATGCCGTCGCTGCAACCTCACCAGGGCAGCTCAGCAACGGAGCCATGCGAGGCGCCTGGCCGCCCGCCGC
>CAYTMO010000040.1:0-8892 GCA_964439045.1 uncultured Candidatus Saccharibacteria bacterium | reverse complement strand
ATTCCTTCTTTAATAATTATTTCCTTTTCTCCAATAATATCCATAACTTTCATAACCTTATCTGCATAATTAGGAACTATGCTAGGTGGATTATAAGTCTGGAGCAGATCTACTAAGTCTTGACCTTTTTGATAATGCCGTGATGTTTTTGGATTGTTTCCTCCTAAATTCCAGGCTACTATTTCTATAGCCTTTTCTTTTGATTCAAAATTTATCTTACAAGATCCCCAGCCCAAGAAACTATTTTTTACTTTTTTACAAGCAAATTTACCCCCTGTAGATTCAATAACAGAAATAGCTGGTATCAACCTCCAATCTAGGTTGTTCTTTTCCGCTTCTTCTACCATCTTCATACCATAACCCTCAAGTGGCATATTGCGTTCTTTAAAATAACTGTCTATTGCCATTGCTTTGGCTTCTAAGACTTTTATCCTATCTTCCTCTAAAGACTTTTCATCTAATGCTTGGTTAAAAGCAAATAAACCATAAGTCTCAATATTTTTTTGTGATAGTACGATCTTGGGAGTGTTAACTGTATCTATATTTTTATTTGGAATGTCTCCAAAAGGTATAGATGTAGCCAAAACAGGAAAAAGAATGAATGACTCCACGAATCGTATTAATTTTTTATTTTTCATAACAAACAGTTGTGCTCTGTTAACCCATTTCTGTAACTATATTTCCGCTCTATTTATAGAAGAAACGAAAAAACCCTTATATATAAACACTTAAGCAAGTAAGTGGCTATAACTAAGAGTTATACTAAGATATTAGCATAGTTAAAGACAAAAGTCAATATTTATGCCATAATTCTCTTATATGTCAAATTAAAATAACCTTATTAAATAAGGTTATTTTAGAATACTACTATTGACACAATCTGCTAAAAGATTCTTAATATAGTGATTGTGGAGAGATTCTACACACTCACTTCTAAATATGAAACACCTTCTCACTCACCTTATACGCCTCCCCCGCTCCCATAGTCACTAAGACATCATTCGGACCCAACTCAAGTCCGGAAATATATCCCTCTGCTTCATTAAAATCTTTAAAAGCTAAAGCTTTTTGACCGAGTTTTAATATGGCTTCAGCTAAAATCTGGCTTGAGATAGTAGAATCGGGCTCCTCTCTAGCAAAATAGATAGGTAAAAATAAGATACTATTGGCTTCTTTAAAACAAGTAACGAATTCATCAAATAAAGCTTTAGTGCGACTATATAGATGTGGCTGAAATAAAACCAATATATTCTTTTCAGGGTAAAGCTCTCGCAAGCCCGAAAGGCTAGCTTTTACTTCTGTAGGGTGGTGGGCGTAATCATCATAAATTATTGTTCCTCTGCTTGTAACACCTTTTTTCTCTAATCTGCGCCAAGTACCTTGAAAACTTGCTAAAGAATTATTGGCTTGCTCTTCTGGTATGTTTAAAATCCAGGCTAAAGCTAAGGCCGAAGCTGCATTCATCCTGTTATATAATCCAGGCACAGAGAGCTTAGAAACTTTTTCTAAAAATGGCATATAATCTATGACTTGTACTCTTTTACCTCTTACAACCTCCCGAATTACAGGATCCATTGCGTTACAAATGACATAACTTTTTGTTTGTTCTACTAATTGCTCAAACGCATCCTCAATATCCTTTAAATCTTTATAGTAATCTAAATGATCTCTTTCTATGTTGGTAATGATCAAGACTGTAGGATTAATGTTTAAAAAAGACCTTTTGTATTCACAAGCCTCTACTACAAAATATTCACTTTTACCCACAACAAGATTGGACTTATATTCTTTCAAAAAACTACCAACAATTATCGATGGGTCAAATTTATTATCCACTAACATCTTGCCTATCATTGCAGTGGTTGTAGTCTTGCCGTGAGTACCCGAGATAGCAATAGTGTATTTATTATTAGTTAAGTAATGAAGCATTTCAGGATAACTCTTATAAGGAATACCTGAATTTTGTATTTGCTCAAAAAGTTTGCTGTCATAATTAGGGACAGCGATTGTATAGATTATCAAATCCGTATCTTCTGGGATTAGTTCAAATCCTTGCCCAATTACTATCGGGATGCCCAGATTTGCTAAATCATATGTAGTCTCATTGGTAGACATATCAGATCCTGAAACTTTCTTCCCTTCTAATAAGAGCATTCGTGCCACAGCCGAAATACCGATACCCCCAATACCGACAAAGAAAACTTTTTTAATTTTTGATAAATCTAAATCCATATTATTTTAAACCTTTTACTATCTTAACAAATAAATCATTTCTTTCATATTCATTGGCAAAAAGTCCAAATGATGCAAAAGCAGGTGAAAAAAGAAGCACGTCTCCTTTCTTAACCTTGTTCATTGCATTGAAAACTGCATCTTTGAAATCTTTTGTTTGATAACTTTCTATTTTTAGCTTTTCTTTAACTAATCTGTCTGTACCAGAGCCAGGAATTAAAGAAACAAATTTACAATTTTGATTTATAATTTTTACTACATCCTTTAAATCTAGCTTTTTATCTGCTCCGCCACAAATTAAAACAACATTTTTGCCATCAAATGCTTTAATCCCAGCAATAGTGGCTTCTGGTGTGGTAGCATTATTATCATTATAAATCTTCACACCTTTGTAATTTCTTAAAAATTGAAGCCTGCCTTCTACACCTTTGAAACTTTTCACAGATTTTTTAATTTGCTCTAGTTTTACTCCTGCCTCTAAACAAGCTGAAACCGCACAAGCAAGATTCATCTTTTGATGCTCACCCGGAACAACAAATTCAAAACCTTCTACTGTTTTAGTATCTGCTATGAGCACTTTACTTTTAATACTTTTTGGTAAAAGCTTTTTAACTGTTGGCGAAACTACCAATACATCTTCTTTTTTCTGATATTTAAAGATATTGGCTTTATCAGCAAAATACTTTTCCATTGCATCCACCACCTGCCTACCGGCAGGCAGGTAATAATTCATATGGTCTGGCATAAAAGAAGTAAAAACTGAAATATTCGGCGAAATTTTAGAATCCCCAAATCCTTGCAACTGCCAAGAATCAAGCTCAGCGACCAAAATATCCCCTTCTTTCACTTTTTTCAAAAAAGGCAAAGTAGCGACTCCACGAATGTTGCCTCCGAGAAAGATTTGTTTGTCTTTAATATTTGCTTTAACAATGTGATGTATAAGCATAGTAGTCATACTTTTCCCTCTTGTACCAGTGACTCCTATTACTTTTATATTCCCTGCTAACTTTATAAATAAAGACACATCCATCTCAACTGGTATCTTATTCTTCTTTGCTTCTTTTATATAAACAGAATCAAGTGGAACACCAGCAGATTTGATAATTAAATCTTTATTTTTAAAATCTTCTAATCTGTGTTCACCTAAAACATATTTTATATTTTTAAATCTCTTTAGTTCCTTTAACGAAGTGACAAGTTGTTTTTTAGTTTTCAAATCTGTAACAATTAAATCCGCTCCACACTCCGCAATAAACTTTGTATAACCAAGCCCTCGCCCCAAAAGCCCCAGCCCCATAACTGTTACTTTTTTCCCTTTAAAAAATTGCTTGTAATCTTGCATCTTAATGTAATAGCTTCTTAAATTCTTCCATATCACTGAAAGGATATTTTATTCCTTTAATTTCTTGGTAAGTTTCGTGACCTTTGCCAAGTGCCATAATGATATCGCCTTTTTGAGCAATTTTTATAGACTCTTTTATGGCTTCTTTTCTGTCAGCAATAGTGACGACCTTTTTAATATGATTCAATGTAAGGTCAGTTTTCATTTCTTCTATAATCTTATTTGGATTTTCGCTACGGGGATTGTCTGATGTAAAAATTGCAATATCTGAAAGTTCTGCGCCAATACGACCCATAATTCTTCTTTTTATCGGATCCCTGTCTCCTCCGCAACCAAAGACACTTATTACTCTACTACTTCCTTCCGCTATCCCTCTTGCAGTATCTAGTACTTTTTCTACAGCATCTGGTGTATGCGCATAATCGACTACTACCAAGATGCCCGTTTTCGAAACAAAATAATCGAATCTGCCTTCCGGAGGCAAAACACTTTCTAATGATTTTAAAACCTTATCAATATCAAAACCAAGCAACACACAAGCAGAAAAAACTGCCAAAAGGTTGTAAGCGTTAAATTTGCCCAAAAGTTTTGCTTTTACTAAATACTTAGCTTCTTTGTGTTTTACTTCTAAATCTATTCCAGAAAAATCTATCTTTTTAATATAGCCCTTAAAATCTGATTCATTTTGTATGCTGTAAGAATACTTTATTGCTTTTATGTCTTTCAACATTTCATTACCATATTCATTATCAATATTAGATAAAGCAAAAGCATCCGTTGGCAATATTTCAAAAAACTTCTTTTTTGCCAAGAAATAGCTTTGCATACTTTTGTGATAATCAAGATGGTCTTGGGTAAGATTTGTAAACACTCCTCCAGTAAACTTTATTCCGGCTACTCTATTTTGATCCATTGCGTGCGAGGATACTTCCATAAAAACATATTCGCATCCCACTTTTTGCATCTTTGAAAAAATCTTAGTCAGTGTAACTGAGTCTGGAGTGGTGGGTATTTTTCTATTTATCTCTAATTTTTGACCATTCAAATATGTACCAGTAGTACCAATAAAACCAGCCTTGAACCCTAAACTCATACATACTTCATATAAAAGCTTGGCTGTAGTAGTCTTGCCATTTGTACCTGTAATACCAATAACTTTCAACCTTTTTGCAGGAAAACCGTACACCACTTTTGCATACAAAAGCTTTAATCCCCACCATTTATTCTTTATTTTTTTAAGCCATTTTTGCACAAAGTTATTATAACACAGAGGCAAAAAACAAGATTATAGTTATTTAATCCTTAATATTTGCTTTTTTGGGTACCAAATCAAAGTTATCATTTAGGTACAACAAATCACTCATTACTATTTCTATTGTCTTTAATTGCTTCTCTCTCATTTCATCTCCAATATTTTTGTCTTTTATACTCTCTTCAAAAAATCTTAAAATTGTGGCTAATGTAGAAAGGTAATCCCCTTGCGATACGTGGAAAAGCAAACTATCTTTATGACTTTTTTCTTCTTCACTGGACAAATACTTTTTACTATCTGGTCTATCGTTCAAAAACCACTTTTTAGGTTCATCGTACAAAATGTATTCATTATTATTGTCCATAAAATTAATTGTATTTAACTGGAATACTAATAAAATTTTCTTTGGTAATTATTATATGATCGATCAAATCCACACCAAGCACTTTACCTGCTTCGATAATTTGCTTAGTTACATTAACATCAGCAAGGCTTGGCTCACACATACCGGACGGATGATTATGTACCAAAATCAAAGCTACAGCCGAATGCTCTATAGCAAGCTTAAAAACTTCCCTTGGGTGAATAATATTTGCGTCGACTGTACCAATAGAAATGACTTCATCGTGGATCACTTTATAATGTGCATTTAAATAAAGACCTCGCAAATGTTCTTTTGAAAGATTTTGCATATCTCTTGTATATTCATAAACCTCTTTTGCTGTTCTAATTACAGGAAAAGAAGAATTATTCTTAGCAAAAAACCTTCTGCCTAGTTCCGCAAAAGCAACTATTTGCAATGACTTGCCAATAGGAATATCTAAATCTTTAGATAATGTATTCGGATTCTTTTGAGTCATTAGGCCTCCTTCGCCGTAATCTTTGATAATGCGATCGGACATTTCTAATACTCCTTCTTTTTTAGTACCTGTATTTAAAACCACAGCCAATAATTCTGAAGTAGATAATATAGAGGCTCCGTGTTTGATTAATTTTTCACGAGGTTTTTCTTCCGGAGGTAAATCTCTAATCTTTAAAAAATAACGCTTACTGACGTTGTCTAAAATTATTTCATTATTTTTAAAAGTATAATAAGCCTGCTTCATAAAAGCTTAATAAATTATAACACAGCTATGAAAATAAGAAATTAATTCACCAAAGATTTCCTGTGTTGTGGGGCATTGATGAGTCCGCATTTTTTGTATTTATATACTTCTCCTGTTTCGGGATTAATAGATCCACAAGGACAAGGATCATTGCGGCCTATTTCTTTATTTGAATCCACAGATGCAGTAGTATTTGAAAGTTCAGAATGCGAAGTAACAAAAACTTCTTTTTCTTTCACTTCTTCTTTCACCATAGATATACTTTCTGTATTAATCTTAGCAACCAAGTCGGCTACTTGATCTTTGAAATTTTCTTCCATTTCTTTAAACATCATCAAGCCTTCTTTTTTATATTCTACTATTGGTTCTCTTTGACCGTATGCACGCAAATTTACAGAACTACGCAAATAATCCATTTGCTCTAAATGCTCCATCCAAAGCACATCGTTGGTATAAAGAGCGATTCTCCTTACAGTTTCTAGAAATGCTTCATCACCTAACTTTTCTCTTTTTTCTTTTATTGCTTTTTCTATTTCTTCTTTTCCTGAGGAAATACTATTAAGCAAAATCTCAATCTCGTCTTTATCTGCTTTAAGCATCTTTTGTCTTCTGGAATATACTACATTCCTTTGATGGTTCATAACATCGTCGTATTCCAAAGTATTTTTACGAGAATCAAAATGAAAACCTTCTATCTTGGCTTGTGCACTTTCGAGGGTTCTACCAATAAATCTATTCTCAATAGGCTGATCTTCCGGTATACCAAAACGCCCCATCATAGATTTTATTTTTTCTGATCCGAACACACGCATCAAGTCATCATCGAGAGATACGAAAAACTGTGTTGCTCCTGGGTCCCCTTGTCTACCAGAGCGACCTCGCAACTGGTTATCAATTCTTCTTGCTTCGTGACGCTCAGTACCTAAAACAAAAAGTCCGCCAGCCTCTTTGACAAATTCATACTCTTCTTTATTTATAGGATTGCCTCCGAGTTTAATGTCGATTCCACGCCCTGCCATATTTGTGGCTATGGTCACCGCACCTCGACGACCTGCTTGAGCAATTATTTCTCCTTCTTTTTCGTGATTCTTTGCATTCAAGATAGTGTGTTGTACTCCCTCTTGCCTCAAATACACAGAGAGTAATTCGTTCTTCTCAATTGATATAGTACCAATCAATACTGGCTGTCCTTTTTGATTTAATTCTTTTATCTTTTTAGCTATAGCTTGAAACTTGCCTTTTTCTGTCTGGAAAATTAAATCATTATGATCTTTTCTTAATACAGGACGATTAGTAGGAATAACTATTACATCAAGTCCGTACACTTTTAGAAATTCTTCAGCTGAAGTCTCTGCGGTACCAGTCATACCTCCTAATTTTTTATAAAATCTAAAATAATTTTGAAAAGTTATAGAGCCAGATGAGCGAGTTTCTTTTTCTATCTTTACACCTTCTTTTGCTTCTATCGCTTGATGGATCCCTTCAGACCAGCGACGGCCAGGCTGAAGACGCCCAGTAAAAGGATCTACTATTATTACCTCCCCTTCTTTAACTACATAATCTTTGTCTTTTTCATAAATAGCTTGAGCTTTGACTGCTGTCTCTAAGTGGTGCACATATTTAATACCTTTTTCAGTGTAAATATTTTCTATGCCAAGAAGACTCTCAGCTTTATTAATACCTTCGTCAGTAAGAGAAATTGCTTTTAGCTTTTCATCTACGGTATAATCGGTATCTTTTTTAAGTTGTTTTGCAATTTGGTAAAACTTCACATAAAAATCTTCAGAATCTCCAGACTGAGAAGAAATTATAAGTGGAGTTCGAGCTTCATCTATTAATATAGAGTCCACTTCATCAACAATTGCAAAGTTGTGACCACGTTGAACTAAATGCTCTACACTAGTAGCCAAATTGTCTCGCAAATAATCAAAACCATATTCATGATTTGTACCATAAGTAATATCTGCCGCGTAGGCTTGTTTACGAGAGCAAGGTTTTAAGAAATCATAAACAATTTTAAATTCTCCCACCTTATCTCTTTCTGGATCTTCTTCTTTATGAACAGGATCGTATAAATACGAAATATTGTTAGAATTTATTACTCCAACAGAAAGACCCAAAAAATTATGTACTTGCCCCATAAGAACAGCGTCTCTGCGAGCCAAGTAGTCATTGACTGTTACAATATGCACTCCAAGACCAGTCAATGCATTAAGATATGAAGGAAGTGTAGCGACGAGTGTCTTACCTTCTCCTGTTTTCATTTCAGCAATCTTGCCAGAATTTAACGCCAAACCTCCAATGAGTTGCACATCGTAATGCCTCTCTCCTAGATTTCTTTTAGCGGCTTCACGAACAAGAGCGAAAGCTTCTGGCAATATATCTTCCAAGCTTTCCCCTTTGGTTAATATGTCTTTAAATTCTTGTGTTTTCTTAGGGAAATCTTCATCTTTTAAATTTAAAACAGAATCCTCTAAAGCGTTTATTTTATCTACAATTGCTTTACTCTTCGCTATAAATTTAGTACTTGTATCCCCGAATATTTTGTTTAATATACTCATAGAAATACATTATAGCACAAACCCCTATATTCGCGAGTTATAAAAAATCATTATAAAAACAAAAAATCCACCTTTCGGTGGGTTTTTTGTAAGTGAGAACAAGTTTGAAACTATGCTCGCTTCTTTGTAGTAGTCTTTTTTGCTGCTACTTTTTTTACAACTTTTTTAGCTGCTGCTTTCTTTTTTGCTGCCATAATATTTTTTGCTCATCCCGCCAAGGCGAGAGAGACTTAAAATTAAATTATTAATTTAGTTTGCAATAAACGACCTCTAAAATATTTTTCAAAAAGTTTTTTATAAAAAGTTATAAAAAATATTTCAAAAAAATTATTGCAAAGAACTAAATTAATTATCTCGCATAAAAAAATTAAACACAATAATTTTTTATAAAAAACTGTG
>CAYTMO010000039.1:0-9341 GCA_964439045.1 uncultured Candidatus Saccharibacteria bacterium | reverse complement strand
TCGTCTTCTAAAAGTCAATCCTAAAATCCAAAAGATAGCAAAGACTTCGAAAGCATATACATAATAAGTAAGAGGCCCTACCAAACCTTCACAATAAACAATATCAAAACCGTACATATTCAAATTAGTAGGCAACAATACCGCCACTGTTAGTATGATCAATGCGAATATACATTTTAACCAAAATACAATATCTTTATTGTCTATGAATACATACACTAGGTAGACCACGGAAAGCGGTATTAATATTTCAAGTAATGCAGTAATCTGCCAAGCAAAATACACAATATCAGCCTCTACTACTGTCCATTGAATGATGATGTTTGCCACCCATAAGAAAAAAGAACCTGCTAAACAAAGCAATAGTTTACTTTTTAAAGAGAAGTTGTCTTTCCTGACAATGTAAATACTCAAAAAAAGCAAAAAAGCTACGATGGGTACGTAGGAATAAAAAAGTAAATTTGGAGCAACACTAAAATCAAATATCCCAAGGAAACCAGGTGTTGCGTCTAGGCACATAAGTTTAGACATATAAAAATAAAATCACAAACTATTCTTCAGAGACCACTTCGAATTCTTGAAGAAGGATTGTTTTATAAAAAACAAAAGCAACTGATAAGCAAACAATAATAAAAACAAAAACTAGCAATAATTTGGATTGATTATCCATAGATTTCATTATACTCAATACCATCCTCTTGGTAAAGAAGAGATTTTATATATTCTTTATGAGTGAGAACCACTTTCTTTAAATGAAAAGCTGGTTTATACTTTTCTTTAGACTTACGCAAACCTGGTATACCCAAATCTTGCTCCCAGTTAAAATACTTTACACCCTTAGAATGCAATATCTTTGCTTCTTCCCAATTCAACACATCACTGACGGATCGGTGATACTTGGTATCAGCTTTTGCGAAATGAGATATTACATATTCTGAAGAGAGAATCTCATATACAGTAAAGCCAACCAACACCTCATCAATATGTAAAGAAACTATATTCAAATTGTCAAAGCGTGTTTCAAAAATACGCTCTAAAGCAAAGTACTCATTCAAATTAGAATAATCATCAATGCTTTTATTCTCAGCCCATTTTTTAAACATTCCCAAGTAAATACTTTTATCAGCTTCTTTTATAGGGGTATGCTTTACTGTGTAATTGGTACAATTCTTTATAAAACTTCTTACATTTTTACCAGAAGCGTGTTGTGGCCATTTATGCATACTAGCTAAATGTTCTATTAGATAAATATAATCATAAGAATCTTCATCTGGTGCTATATGAAAGTCCTCATTAGAAATTTGATTGATTAAATCAACTGGTATTAACTTTAATAAATTTTCTTTAAAATTACTTTTTGAAAAATTAACTAATTTAGTAGTTGTGTCTTTTACCTTATTGTCCCCCAAAAAAGAAAAAAACGGCTTACCCGTAAGATAATCCGTGAAGCGCACGACCAAGTTGTTATTAAGTTGTGAAATTTCCATCTCTCCTTTTATGTCCCAAGACCACATAGAGACAAAGTTGAAGTCCGAATACGGGGGAAATTTTGAAGTGAACCCTTCGACAGCTTCTCTGTCTTTAAGTTCGAGCTTTTTAAATTGTGGAAATTCTGGAATCATAGGCGGGTATTTATGAATACCCCAAACCAAAACCAACCCTCATATTATGGCATAATTTTCAAAAAATGCAAGCAAAGAACATAGAAAAATTAATAGAACAAGATCACGCTTCCAATAGTCATTATTATGATAGCGATAATTTTTGGGATTAAAACTTTTTTATTTATATTTTCGGTGACAATTTTTGGGAATAAAAATGTACCAAGAAGAGTAAGAAAAAGTACAAATGCTGGCTGGAAGCTACCCATAAGGTACACCATTGTAACAGGCACCAAAAGCAAAGAAAAAGTAGTAAGCAAGTTGCCAGCAATTCCAGTAACCTCGCTCCCCACATTTAATGCAAATATTTGCTTGCCACCCTCTTTATTCATATGCATAAATTCTTCACGATACTTTGTAGAAAATATAAAAATAAAAATACCTACCAAGCCTAGTCCCACATACTCCCAAAAAGATGATACCCAGAAGCTACTTTCTACTGTTACATATTTAAAAGCTATCCCTTGCAAAGCAATGATGACACAAACGAATAACATATAAAAAACAGATTTTAATTTGAAGTTATTTGCTTTTGTTTCACTCTCCTCTTGAGCTTCATTAACAATTTTTTTAGAAAAATTAACATTAAGTAAAATTAAACCAAGCATCATAACCAAAGAGCCAATTTGTTGATGGCTTGTAAGAGTTTCTCCTAGAAATAAATAGCCAAAGATATAACCAAAGACTGGCACAGTAAGAAACCAAGGCACCACCTTAGAAACATCTTCAATCTCTAAAGCATAAAGATAGAAAATAACCCAAGCAACAGTAAGCCCACCAGTAAACATAAGCAAAAGCTTGTCGAATAAAGATACTTCAAAAAGCCCCGATGTGAAAAGAGGGATGATCAGTGCTGTAATTATGCCAATAAGACTCGAAAAGAGTACAAGTCCTCCCGAGCCTCTCTCCCCCTTAGAATACTTCGCCACCAAGTATTGATCAGAGATATTTACCAAAGCGTACAGAAACGAAGCACCTATTACATATAAAACCCAGTTTTGCATATTAAGGATTATACACTAAATTCCAAAAACTCTTTTAGCATTAGCGAGGATTGCTAGTCTTGCCTCTTCTTCTGTTATACCTTTTATTTCAGAAATTTTTTTTACTATTTCTACTACCATAAAAGGTTCGCAAGTTTTGCCGCGGTGTGGGAGAGGTGCTGCGAATGGTGCATCGGTCTCTGCCATAATAGAATCAATGGGTAAGAACTTTATCACCTCATCATAATCACGAGAAAAAGTAATAGGCCCATCATATGACATAGTGAATCCTATTTCAAATGCTCGCTTTGCAATATTTATATCTCCCACAAAAAAGTGGAAGTTGCCAGTCAAACTAGGATTACTTTTTTTATATTCTTCCAAAATATCTAATGTATCTTCATACGCGTCCATTGTGCCTTTAGACGGACGAGAGTGTATCATTAAAGGTTTGCCTACGCTTAGGGCGAGCTCTATATGTTTGTGGAAAATTTCTTTTTGCCTTTTTTTAGTTTCTTCTTTTTGATCACGAAAATAATCCAGCCCGCATTCCCCTATGCATACTACTTTCTTATTCTGCGCTAGCTCTTTATATTTTGAAATATCAAATACTTCTTCAAGGTTGTCTGCTGGGTGAAGCCCTATCCCAGCCCAAATAAAATCATATTTTTCTGCAAGAGATATTGCCTCAATTGAAGTAGCCATATCTACTCCAATTACAAAAGTGCCAACTTCGTTCTCTGTCATTCTCAAAATGACACTTTCTTCATTTTGTTTCAAAGGCTCTAAATTTATATGCGAATGTATGTCTATGTATTTGATTTCCATAACTAATCTTTTCTAACAAAAAGCGGTGTCTCGGGTGTCTTCTTTTCTTTTATTAAATTGCGAATCTTTTCTGATGTCTCGGGCATAAAGGCACGGAGAGAAAAAGCAATTTCGTCTAGTAGTACAACAAGGGTAGAAACTATTATTTTTGTCCCTGCTGGATCTTCTTTCCAGAACATAAATGGCTTTTCTTCGGCTATCTTTCTATCGAGGATAGACACCTTCTCCCAGATTCCGTCCATTATTGCCTTTATATCATAAGATGCGATATGGTCTTTGTTTAAAATTTCAAACTTCTTCTGTATAGTTTCTTCATCAAACAAATCATAGTCCACATCATAAGTAACAGCCATTTTCATAATGCGAGAAGTCAGATTGCCCAAGCCATTTGCAAGGTTTGCATTATAAGCTTCTTTAAAACGCTCAATAGTAAACGGACTATCTTCAAAAGAAGAAACTTCGCGAAGCAAAAAGTATCGAAGGGCGTCTGTGCCATACTCCTCTACTATGTCTTTGGGGTCTACTACGTTGCCTAATGTCTTAGACATTTTGAGCCCACCTTCTGCTGTAATAAATCCATTTACTACAATCTGGTGAGAATTCGGAACTCCTGCCGCCATAAGCATAGCTTGCCACATAGTAGCTTGGAAACGGGTATTATCTTTGCCACAGTATTGAGTCGGTGTGCCATTTATCCAATATCTAGAGAAATCAGTATCTTCAGAATCAAACGGCCAACCCAAAGTAGAAATATAATTTGTAAGCGCATCAAACCACACATACATCACCTGTGTGTCATCTCCTGGCACAAGTATACCCCAAGGCATTTTGGACTTAAGTCGAGAAATAGAAAAGTCTTGTAATCCTCTATCCAAAAAAGCTTTAACTTCATTGAAACGAAATTCTGGTATGACAAAATTTGGATTCTCCTCATAAAACTTTTTTAAAATTTCTGTAAATTCGCTATATTTAAAAAAGTAATTTTCTTCTTCTATTATTTCAAGTGGTATACCAGGGTGGTCAGGACAGAATCCGTTTACTAGATCAGAATCTGTCTTTTCGGATTCGCAACCAACACAATATCTAGTCTCGTAATTTTTCTTGTAAATGAAGCCGTTTTTATCACACCGAGTCCAGAACTCTTGCGCAGCTTTAGTGTGCTCCGGATTAGTAGTGCGGATAAAATGTAAGTCTTCTGTCATTCCAAATATCTTTACTGATTCTTTAAAAACAACAAAACTCTCGTCTGTAAACTCTTCTACTGTTTTACCTTGAGACTTTGCCTTTTCATAAATCTTCATACCGTGCTCATCTGTACCTGTGTTAAAAAAGATATCATAACCTGAAAGCTTTTTAAACCTAGCAACTGCGTCTGCACGGATAAATTCTAATGCGTGCCCCATATGAAGCGGTGCGTTCACATATGGCAAAGTGGTAGTGATATAAAATGTTTCTTGTTTCATTTTTGTTCGTATTAAATAATATTAACTACTTTCAATAGACTTCGCGCGGACTAGCGTCTTGTGCTTTTCCATATCATCCATAAGCTCCATTACAAATACGGCTACTGGTATAGAAAGTATAAGCCCCCAGAATCCAGCAAGCTCCACCCCGATCAATACAGAAAGAATAACAACAAGAGGAGAAAGTCCTACTACCCTTTCTATGATAAGTGGACTGAATAAAAATACTTCAAATTGTTGCACAATGAGATAAACTCCCGCCACGAGCAATGCATCCGACACACCACCTGAAAGATACGAAAATGATACTGCGGGAATAAGTGCAATAAATGATCCATAAGGCAAGAAAGACATAAGCCCTGCAATAAGAGCCAAGAGTAATGCATACTCTATGCCTATCAATGCCAAAAGAAGATAAATAAGCACCGCCACAATAAGAGCTACGAACATCTGCCCTTTCATCCAGAGGGCTATCTTCCTACGAGAGCGTTGCCAAAGATTGATTACAGAGTCTTCGTATTGTATTGGCAAGATGACGCGGAGGAACTTCTCTATACCCTTTTCTTGAATAGATAAATAAAAAGAAACAATGATGATGACTACAAAATTAAATATACCTCCAAAAGCAGAAGAAAGGGTTTGAAATACACCACCAGAAATACTGTTTATAAATGTTTTAGAAATAACCAAAAGAGAAGTGAGGGACAAGTCGCCTGAGAGCTTGTCTACAATATCTTTTGCTCCAGAAAATTCGTCACTTTGGAAAAAGTCCAAAAATGAGACTCCTGGAATGTATGACGAGAGGAAGACAGAAAGATTGTAAATTTCAGTTATAAGGAGTGGGGCAAAAAGATAAAACAATCCGGCAAAAATCAAACTACAAAACACATAAAGGAAAGCCACTCCAGCAACTCTCCCCATACCAAGCTTCTTCATATATGGAATTGCAGACTCCACAAAAGATGCGATAACGATAGCAGTAAGCACAGCCAATACCAAATCTCTAAGATACCAAATTAAAAAGAAACCAATCAAAACCAAAACAGCCCGAAACATAGTGCCAGTGGTGATAGAGATGTGAGTTGCATTTTTAATAGACATACGAATATAATAACACGAAATGCAGGATGTTTAAAATTTAGAGATAGGAATTCTGTATTAAAAAATCTAATCTTTTAACCACCTCTTAGCAGTCTTTTCGCTTACATCACAACCTTCTCTCATCTTAACTTGTCTCTTCATTTCTTTATATCCCTTTTTTGCCTTCTTGCCAGCGCTAACTTTTTTATCTTCTGTTTCTTTATTATCTGCCTTATCCTCTTCCGAGAGGGTATTCCACGCAGTCTCTATGCCGTAAAGAAAATAAAGTATTTGGGTCATATTAAAACCTTTTGGAATAAAAACTTTTTCTGGATCAAAATCATCTTTTCTGGCATAAGCAAGACCGTCTTTATAAATATCCACAAGAACCCGATTTGGCCATTTAGCTTGAATTCTAGGTATGTAAATAGGATATTTAGCTTGCAAGGTGTCAGCTTCAATTAGACTTATTGTTTCTGTTGTTAGTGGATTTTTTATCGTGTCATACTTCAATGGTAGATTTTTTGGGTTTTCTTGAGCAACACTACCCAAAGGCAACGCAAGCCCTGCAACTACTGCTAAATTTTTAACAAGCTTTGGAGTTTCAAAATTCATTTTCATAATATTTATTATAACAAGAACAACTTTAAAATTAAAACCTAAGTATTTTCAAAAACTCTGCTTTTTCTTTAAAAGGACCTATTAGGGCTAGGTTTAGCTTTTCGTTTTTGAAAATTTGATTGGCTACATCTTTGATTTGCTTTGCGGTGACAGCACGGATTTCTTTGGCTTTATCTTCAGCTTTTTTAATTTCTTTTTTCAACAGCTCTTGCGCGCCATAAAAGTTCGCGATATCGTCTGATGATTCAAGGCTAAGCTTCATATTCCCTATCAAGCACTCTTTAACCTTTTCTAATTCTTCATTACTTACCAATTCAGTTTTTAACTTTTTACATTCATCCAGCACTGCATCTATTACTTCATTTATCCTTTTATTATCTACTCCTGCAGAAATTTGGAAAAACCCGTGATCGGTATATACATCATTGTAAGCACGCACATAATACCCTACTCCCATTTCTTCGCGGAGCTTCTGGAATAACCTTGAACTCATTCCCCCACCAAGCACTCCACCTAAGACAGAAAGCGCAATATTCTTTTTATTGAATAAGTCATAAGTATGCACCCCTAGTACGAAGTGTGTCTGGTCTGTATCTTTATATTTTACTAATACTTCTGGTTTTGTTTGGTTTTCTTTTGTTTTTACTTTTTTAGCTTTTTTGCTATTTGGCAAATTACCGAAAACTTTTGCAACCTCCTTCATTACTTCTTTCTCTGTTACTCTACCTGCTACGACGATAGTAGTAGCCTCTGGTACATACTTTTCTTTTTTATATTTTACAAAGTCGTCTCGCTTCATTTCCAAAATATTCTTTTTCTCCCCTGCTATATTCCATCCTGCTGGCTGGTCACCATAAAGTAACCCCATCATCAAATCTTGCACGTGTCTGTTGGGCATATCTTCGTACATATTTATTTCTTCTATGATTACTCCTTTTTCTTTTTGCATCTCTCCTTCTGGGAAAGTAGAGTTGAGATATATGTCAGAAACAACATCAAAAATCTTTTTGAAATGTTTTGCATCGCTTTTGGCATAGTAGCCTGTGTATTCTTGCCCAGTAAAAGCATTATACTGGCTACCTATTGCATCTAGCTCTTTGCTTATGTCTATTGCTTTAGGGCGTTTCGTAGTACCCTTGAAACACATATGCTCCAAAAAGTGCGAAATACCGTTCACATCCTTAGTCTCATATTTTGACCCTGCTTCTACTAAGACTAGCACTGTGGCAGTCGGATTGTCCTTCATCGGCACAGTCACCACCCGAAGCCCATTCTTCAATATCTTTTTTGTGAATTTCATCCCGTTAGAAATAGGAAATCTTTAGATTTCCGTACTTAATCTTACTATTAATTACTTCGACTTCCTGAATCTTAAATTCCCCCTAGAAACATAATTTAATTTTTTGATTTCTAACGGGATTCATTCTGCTATTCTAACACAAAGTCTAAAAATACTTCTGTAGCTTGTCTTTAAACTTCTCCAGCATCCCTTTTTGAGTAGAGTGTGCAGGTTCTGGCAAATTGTCTAGTCTAAACCAACCGATTTCCTCGAATTTGTGTGGCTCGCCATTTTTTACTTTTGATCTATCTACTTCTACTAAGAATTGCAAACCTACCCAATGAGTCTTTACTCCATCGAATTCTCGAAAAATATCTCTGTAGCCCATAAATTCGCTACTCACAATATCTGTACAATATTCTTCAAGAATTTCTTGTTTGAGGCATTCATCGACTGTCTGTCCGAATTCAAGTCCTCCTACACCAAAATCCCAAGCCCCGTGCTCATCTCTACAATTTACGCTTCTTTTATTCAAAAGAAAATTCCTGTTACCATCGTGACACAAATACGAGACTGTAATTCCAGTATAATCAATTCCTTTTTTTATGTTATTTATCTATTTATTTTTCTCATCATATAATCGCTTTTGTTCAAAAAAGAATTCCAGATACTCTGGTATATATTTTTCACCACACTGAATGAAAAGTTCTAGGAAAAAATCCTTCGCTTCTTCGCTATTTGGATTCTCTAGATATTCTTTTATTTTTTCATTAGGAAAATCTAAATTTTGAATTTGGTTAATGTACTGTAAAGCAAAAGACAAATTAACCCCATCTCTATCGTCTCGACAAAAGTTATTAGAAAAATTTTGAGGCTTAAATGGCACCCTTATAACCACAACCCTGAAAGGTCTTTCTATTTTTTTAAAAAATGGTGTATAGAAAGCATTAATCACTTTATAGTGTGCTTTAAAAAGTTCTTGTGTACTGCTTTCTGATCTGTCAAAGACTTGTTCTAAACTTTGATATATTTCATTATTTTTGTCAGAAGTTTCCTTTAATTTATGTTCAACTTTATCAAAATAGAATTGCTTAGACCCATTAAACTTATTAAAATCAGGATCTGTCTCTTTTGATTTTTCAGAAAGGTTGCCAACAATATTTATCATAAAATCTAAACCTTCATCTTTTTCTATCATTTCAATAGTTTGTGTTACCAAACTATCCATATCTTCCATATCTTTTTCTGGAATACTAGATTCTATGCCGGCTTCTTTTTCTTTTTTTAAAACCTTTTTTTCTTCTCTATGTTTTTCTCTAGCGAGCTTGTACCTACTTGTATGTTTAGATACTGTTAAAAAAGTTCTAGCTAAATTTGGTTTTTCTTTCAATCTTAAATCTTTTAAATCCTGCGCTAAACCATCTCT
>CAYTMO010000038.1:0-9629 GCA_964439045.1 uncultured Candidatus Saccharibacteria bacterium | reverse complement strand
AATAAAAAGTAAGTTAGAAGCCAGTGTATAAAATATAAAATTTAACTCTATCTACTCCAAAAATTTGGAATAAAAAACCCCGCATTTTATTTGCGGGGGTATTTGGTTTTGATGTTGAAGAAGATTGTTTTAGTGGCTATTATAAAAAAGCCTACAATAATTTTGCCTAAAAAGGCAATTATTGCGAGATAAACAATCCCTTCGCTTGGGGTTATTTCCATTTTGGTGGGTTATATATTATGTATGAGATAAAACTCATACATATGCAAAATAAAAAAAGTCCGAAGAGTATTTTGACTAGTATCATAGTCGTAATGTTTTTGCTCAGGATTGCTCGAAAGCTCCCTGATGATTAAAAAAATGGTGGCGGGCTGTTTAGAACCCGCCGATTTTTGTTTTCATTTGGTTTTTTTGGTTATTCCCCAAAAAGAAGTCGGATGAACCAATTTCTTTTTTTATATCTTCCCGGTCCTTTTTTAGGTATTAATGCAGTGTCTTTGACACGCATATTCCTAATTTTTTTTGGAGGATTACCCAACGATGTTGGGTGACTCGTGTTCTTTTTTTTATTTTCCTTAGCCATAGTTGCAGTATTTAAGTGATTTTAAAAACCAATATTAAAATTAGTTTCTAAAATCACCTAAAAACTGTTTTTTCAAAGAACAAAAATACCCTTCTTTCTCAAGGGCTCGTGTTTGATTTCTTTTTGTTTTGACTTTACTTCGAGAAAAAATTAAACACCAACCTTTGAGATGCTTGCCTTAAAAGGCAGGCAAATAATAGCGAGGAGAGAGGCCTTTCCATAATTCGCTACTATTCTCTTGGTTACGTGTAATTTCATTACTTTTTTAACATAGCATATATATATCTTGAGTCAAGACTTTTGGGCGGAGTTATCCACATACCGTAGTTTCAGAACGACGGGGTAACCCCTATATGCTATTATGTTTTTATGGAAAACTTTAAACAAATATGGGCAGAGGATGTAGATAAATCATTGCAGGAATTGAGTTCTTCTCATACAGGTCTTGCCGAGACTGAGGCCAAGGACAGGCTAGCAAAGTATGGCAATAATGTATTTAAAGGTAAAGAAAAGCAAAATGCCATATCTTTATTTATGAAGCAATTCCTAAGCCCTCTTATTTTCTTGCTTATTGGTGCAGGCACATTAAGTGCAGTATTGGGTGAATGGATAGATACCATAGTTATAATCTTTGCAGTTTTGATCAATGTTGCTTTGGGCTTTTATCACGAATACGGTGCAGAAAATACTCTAGAAAAGTTGACTACTTATATCAAAGACAGAGCGAGAGTAATAAGAGATGGAAAAGAAGAAGAAATAGATTCTGGCTTGATAGTGCCAGGGGACATTGTAAAGCTTTCCTATGGTACTCGTATTCCAGCTGATGCGCGAATAATAAATACAAACAATTTCCGAGTTGATGAGGCTATCCTTACAGGGGAGTCAATACCGATTTTGAAAAGCGAGGAGACTTTGTCTTTAGGTCTAGAAGTTGCTGATAGGAAGAATATTGCTCACGCGGGTACTCTGGTAGTAGAAGGGTATGCTACGGGTGTTGTATATGCCACAGGCAACAATACAGAGATTGGGAAAATTGCAGGGATTGTTTCAAGTATAGATAGAGTAAAGACTCCCCTTCAAAAAGGAGTAGACAAAATGGCTTGGCTTATTTTCTTTGTAGTTATCTTTATTGTTGTTGGCATTTTTGTTTTAGGTATTTCTCGCGGTGAGCCAGTCTTGCCGATGCTCTTGCTCTCTTCAGCGGTGGCAGTGGGCGCGGTGCCGGAGGCATTACCGATAGTGCTTACAGTAATACTTGCAATAGGTGCTACTCATATTGCAAACAAAAAAGGAATTATCAGAAAGTTAAATGCTACCGAGACATTGGGCTCTACTACATTGATAATGACAGACAAGACAGGCACTCTTACAATGGCAGATATGAAGCTCGTAGGGATCTTTGGTAAAGATGAAATAGTTTCCGGTAAGGCAGACTTTATCCAAGAAGGAGAGAATGATTTTAATCAACATCAAAAGAAACTTCTAGAGAGGTCTCTTACTAACCTTGATTTAACTATCGAAAATCAAAATGAAGAAATAGAAAAATGGGTTTTTCACGGAAGGCCTTTTGAAGTTAATATTGCCAAGGCTTGTGTAATGCAAGATGTTCCAATAGATGACCTTTTGGCAAAGTCTCCGTTTCTTGTTTTGCCTTTTAATTCTACAAACAAGTTCTCTGTGTCGCTGAAAGGAGAAAGATATACAGTGATGGGTGCACCAGATATATTGCTTAAGAGATCTTCTATTTCAAAAGAAGAATATATAAAAATAGAAAAGTTTATAGAAGAGACTAGCTATGCTGGTAAAAGGCTTTTGGGTCTGGCTTCCTTTCCACAGGAGAAAGGTAATCAATTCGACATAGACGATGTGCAAGACATAGAGTTTCTTGGAATGCTTGCTTTTTATGATCCTATTAGACCTGAAGTGCCGAATGCGATAAAAAATATAGAATCTCACGGTATGAAGATAGTCTTGATTACAGGAGACTTGGTAGGTACTGCTTTGTCCGTGGCACAGAGCTTGGACTGGGAAGTAAAGGAAGACCAAGTATTAACTGGAGCAGAAATAAAGGGAATGAAAGATGATGAGCTTCTTGGACTTATTCCAAATATAAAAATATTCGCGAGAGTAACTCCCGAAGACAAGCTTCGTATTGGACAACTGTACCAAAAGTTGGGAGAGATTGTGGCAATGACAGGGGATGGGGTAAACGATGCTCCAGCGCTCAAGGCTATGGATATGGGTATATCATTAGGCTCTGGATCTGACGTGGCCAAGTCTGCTGCGGACTTGGTATTGCTTGATGACAACTTCAATACAATATCTCTAGCAATAGACGAAGCAAGGAGAATCTTGGCAAATGTGCGCAAAAGTTTCGTATATCTGATGTCTAACTCACTTGATGAAGTATTTGTAGTTGGAGGTAGCTTGATAATGGGGCTCGCTATGCCGCTTACTGCACTACAGATTATTTGGGTAAATCTTTTTACTGGATCACTTCCAGCGCTTGCTTTTGCTTATGAAGAAAATGATGATAAAGAAAAGTACAGAGGGCACGATTTAGGTTTAATTTTTTCTAAAAGAGTTAAGGTTTTGACTTTGGGTATTGGAGTACTTAGCTCTGTTCTTTTGTTTTTCTTATATTACTTTTTATTAAAAACCGATTTGTCTTTAGAGCAAGTAAGGTCCGTATTCTTCGTATGTTTTTCCTCTTATATTTTGGCTATATCTTTTTCTTTCCGAAGTTTGAACAAGCCAATATTTTCTTATAACCCTTTTTCAAACAAAAAGCTGAATTACAGTATCTTGATTGCGACGATAATACTAATCATCACAATGACTGTGCCATTTATGAGAGGGGTATTTGAAATAGCACCAATGCCACTTTCTTGGCTTCCTTTTGTATTTTTGTGGCTTGCGGTTAATATTCTTTTGATCGAAGGGGCGAAGTATGCAATGCACTTGTCTAAGAAATACAGCATAAAGAAAAAACATTAAAAGTTAAATTTTATTGGCTTTTAAGAATTTTTCTGTTATAAATATGTTGTATGGTGGTTATGGTGTAGCGGTAGCACATGGGCTTGTGGAGCCCCTAGTCTGGGTTCAACTCCCAGTAGCCACCCCAAATGTTAGATGTATGGAACGATGCTAATCTTATAAAAACTCTTAAAAACGGAGGTATTGTTGTGATGCCGACCGATACTATTTATGGGTTGGTTTGCTGTGCCTTGAATGAAGTTTCTGTGGGTAGGCTTTACAATATGCGTAAAAAGCCTCCTTACAAGCCACTTATTATCCTGATTAGTGATATAGAAGATTTAAAAAAGTTTTCAATAAATATTTCCCAAAAACAAAAAGAAGTTTTAGGTACATATTGGCCAGGAGCGGTTAGTATTATTTTTGATTATCCTAATGATGATTTTAATTATTTAACGCACAGTACGCGTACTATTACTTTTCGTCTACCACAAAATTTAGAATTAAGAAATTTGCTCAAAGAAGCCGGGCCACTTATAGCTCCGTCAGCCAATCTTTCTAGCTTGCCTCCAGCAAAAACAATAGGAGAAGCAAAAAATTATTTTGGTGACAAAGTAGATATGTATATAGATGGTGGAGATATAGAAGGTAAAGCGTCTAAAATTATCAAACTTGCTCCCGATGGTACAGTTATAGTAATTCGAGATTAATTGAATTAGTAGCTTGTTTAAGTTACTATATTAGATATGAACAACTTCCATAAAGATCACAAAGAAATAGTAAAATCTGTTTTAGAAAATAGAGAAAGTCACAGAAGAAAGATATTTCACAGTATTAAAGCAAAAGCCAACGCTAAAAGGACTACGATGGAAAAGATGGCAGACTTTATGACTGCGAAGTTTGGTGGGAGTGGTTTTTTAATCTTTAATGTTATTTTGTTTCTCTCTTGGATTTTAGTAAATACAAATAAGATTCCTGCTATTCCAGCATTTGACCCTTTTCCATTCAATCTTTTAACCACGGTTGTATCGCTTGAGGCTATAGTTCTAGCTATCTTTGTGCTTATTTCTCAAAATCGTACTTCTAAGGTTGATGATTTAAGAGAAGAAATTCATTTACAACTAAATATAATTTCTGAAAAAGAGGTTACTAAGCTTATTAAAATGGTCTCTATTCTTTTGGAAAAGCAAGGAGTAGATTTGTCGAATGATGCAGAGCTCAAAAAGATGATTCACAATGTAGATGAAGACAAATTAGAAAAAGAAATAGAAAAAGAAATTTTCTAAAATGAAAGTATTACAAGATGTAGATCTAGAAAAGTTTAATACTTTTGGTATAAAGGCGAAAGCTCGATTTTTCGTTGAAGTTGAAGAGGAAGAGGATTTCGCTAAACTTTTTGTATTAGAAGAGTTTAAAAATAATTCCAAACTTTTCCTTGGTGGTGGGAGTAATGTTTTATTTACAAAAGATTTTGAGGGTATTGTTATTTTGAATAGATTAAAGGGAATAGAGATTTTAGAAGAGGATGGTGAGAGTGTTTTAATTAAATCTTTTGGAGGGGAAGTCTGGGATGATTTAGTTTCTTTCACGACAGATCGCGGTTATTGGGGTATAGAAAATCTGGCTTTTATACCAGGCACAGTCGGTGGCGCTCCGATGCAAAACATAGGTGCGTATGGATCAGAACTCAAAGATACATTGGAATATCTGGAAGCATACGACATAGAAACTGGAGAGAAAAAAGTTTTTACAAACAGAGAATGTGAATTTGGCTATAGAGATAGTGTTTTCAAAAATAAATTTAAGGGTAAATATTTTATTTCTGCTATTGTGCTTAAGCTTTCTAAAATAGAAAAAAAGAATATAGAATACAAAGTCTTGAAAGATTTTTTCCTAGAGAACAAGATCTCACCAGACACTTCAAAGATTGTTGGTGAGTGTGTAACCAAGATCAGGCAAAGCAAACTTCCAGATCCTAAGGTGCTCGGCAATGCAGGGAGCTTTTTTAAGAATGTTTATGTAGGAAAAGAAAAGTTAGAAAATTTGCTTAAAATGTATCCCGATATGCCTTATTTTATAGAACCTATTCCTGATGCAGATTTTGGCAAGATAGAGCAAGAAAAAATAAAAATCCCTAGCGCTTGGCTTATAGAGCAATGTGGTTTTAAAGGTAAAAGAGTAGGGAATGTAGGTATGCATACTAAGCAAGCATTGGTTTTGGTCAATTATGGTGGAGCAACAGGAGAAGAAATATACAACTTTGCAAAACAAGTAATTAATGAAGTTTTTGATAAATTTGGTATAAAACTGAACCCAGAAGTTAATTTGATATAGAGGGGTTTTGGTGTATAATTAGCTTATTAGTAAGTAGAAAACTTTAACTTTTAAATTTATGAAGAAAAATATGATGTGGGTATGGGTTCTAATAGTTGTGCTTGTAGTAGGTTTCTTGATTTATATTACTATTAATAAAAAGCCTGATGTGGCACTTGAAGAAAATACAAATATGCAAAATGAAATTAGTGGAGTAAAGGTAACAGTTATCACCGAAGGTGCAGGAGAAGTCGCAGTAGCGGGGGACACAGTATCTATGAATTACACAGGTACTTTTACAGACGGCGTAGCTTTTGATTCTAATGTAGACCCAAAGTTTAACCACGTAGAGCCTTTGTCTTTTGTTTTGGGTAGCGGACAAGTTATTCCTGGATGGGATGCTGGTATAGTAGGGATGAAAGTTGGAGAAAAGAGAATTCTTGAAATTGCACCTGAGATGGCTTATGGCGCAACTGGTGTAGGTGGTGTAATTCCTCCGAACGCCACATTAATCTTTGAGGTTGAGCTTGTTTCTATTACTAAATAATAATTAATTAAAAACAATATGATAGAACTAGAATATAAAAAAACTATTTCAAAATCTATAATTGCTTTTGTTGTAGTGCTTACTTTGTTTTTTGGTATAAGGTTTCTTTCTGAAATTAGGTCTTATGGTAGTATGGGTAGTCAAAATGTAAACACTATCACGCTTGCAGGACACGGAGAAGTGCAAGCAGTACCGGATATTGCAACTATTACTTTTAGCATTCGCAATGAAGCCAAGACAGTAAAAGAGGCGCAAGACTTGGTAGCAGCAACAGAAAAGAAAGCATTAGACTTCTTGAAAGAAAATAAAATAGCAGAGAAAGACATAAAGACCACAAATGCGTCTTTTTATCCAAAATATGAATACAAGTACGACAGATCTTTGGTCCCTTGTAATGAATACGGTTGCCCTCCACAAAATGGCAAGAATGTAATCATTGGTTATGAAGCTTCTGAAAACATAACAGTAAAAGTAAGGAATACAGATGACGCAGGCGTAATAATTCAAGGATTGGGTGCTATTGGTGTATCAGACTTGAATGGTCCAAATTTTGCAATAGATGATGAGGATGGGCTAAAGGCTGAAGCTCGCAAACTGGCTATAGATGAAGCAAAGATGAAGGCTGAAGCTTTAGCGAAAGATTTGGGAGTAAAACTTGGAAGAATTGCTTCCTTTAATGAGTCAGGTAGTTATTACCCAGTTCCTATGTATGCCAAAATGGAGTCATCTGACGCTATGATGGCAAATGGAGCTCCAGCAGAACTTCCAAAAGGGGAGAACACTATAAGCTCGGACGTGACTATTACTTACGAAATTAGATAATTTGACTTTTTGTCAATAAAGAGTATATTTAAAAGAGCCCTCCAGTGGGGCTTTTTTAAAAGATTTATAAAATATTTCCTTTATGTCTAAAGCAACAGAGTATTTTAAAGAAACAAAAACCGAACTCAAACATGTAATTTGGCCTTCAAGAAGCCAGACTGTTTTCTATACTATTATCGTGATAGTACTTTCTGTTGTTATTGGTTACTTATTGGGGCTTTTTGATTTCATTTTTAGTAAAGGGTTAGAAAAATTACTTTCTATATAATTATGTCAAAACAAGAAACACAAGGAACTAGAAATTGGTACGCTATCCATACTTATGCTGGATATGAAAATGTAGTGCTTCGTAACTTGAAACAGCGAATAGATTCATTGGGTATGAATGACAAGATTTTTAATGTCATTGTGCCTGTTGAAAAAAAGATAAAGAT
Organism: uncultured Candidatus Saccharibacteria bacterium; assembly: GCA_964439045.1. Lineage (GTDB taxonomy): Bacteria > Patescibacteriota > Minisyncoccia > Phycocordibacterales > UBA9973 > UBA9973. Next base: position 1,954 of record CAYTMO010000038.1, on the reverse strand, counting down.
TAAAGCTGGTAAAAGAGTAGAAGTAGAAGAAAAGATTTATCCAGGATATGTGTTAGTTGATATGATAGTGACGGATGATTCTTGGTATGTAGTGCGCAATACTCCGAGGGTCACAGGATTCGTAGGTGCAGGGGTAAATCCAGTACCTTTGATGAAAGAAGAAGTAGATTACCTCTTCAAGAAGATGGATTCGCATACAGCAAAGCACAACATAGATATAGCGATAGATGAATCAGTCAGAATAGTAGATGGACCATTTAAGGATTTGGAAGGTAAAGTAAATTCAGTAGATCACGAAAGAGGCAAGATAAAGGTATTAGTTTCGATGTTCGGCCGTGAGACTCCAGTAGAACTCGATTTCTTGCAAGTCAAAAAAATGTAAGTTAAGTATTATTATAAAAATTACCAGATAAATTAGTTAAACCAATATGGCAAAGAAAATAACCAAAAAAATAAAACTACAAATCGAAGCTGCGAAAGCAACTCCGGCCCCACCTCTTGGTCCCGCTCTCGGACAGGCAGGTATTAACATCGGCGACTTCGTAACCAAGTTCAATGCTGCGACTTCTAAGATGGCAGGGGATAAAGTTTCTGTAAATATCGTAGTTTATGATGACAGAACTTATGACTTCGTAGTGAAGACTCCTCCAGCTACAGGCCTTATCTTGAAAGCTGCAGGTATAGCAAAAGGATCAAGTAAGAATGCAAATACAAAAGTAGGCAAGATTACTCGTGCACAAGCTCTAGAAATCGCTAAAAAGAAAATGGAAAACTTGAATGCAAAGGACGATGAAGGTAGAATTGCTATCATCGCTGGTTCTGCTCGAAGTATGGGTGTAGAGGTTGTCTAAATAAATTTAATACAACAATCAAAAAACCAACAATAACTTGTTGGTTTTTTGTTGTTTTAGGAGTATATTTAAATAAATGAAAAAGGTGGTTGCGAATCAAAAATCAAATTACAAGCGTCCTTCTTTGGATGAGTATTTCATTGAGTTAGCTTCTTTGGTAGGTACCCGTGGCACTTGTGATAGAGGGCGCGCTGGAGCTGTGCTTGTAAAAGACAAAAGAATTTTAGCTACCGGATATGTAGGTTCTCCTGTTGGGCTTCCTCATTGTGATGAAGTAGGACACGAAATGCACACAGTTACAAATGAAGACGGTACTACTTCGAGGCATTGTATCCGTACCGCTCACGCTGAACAAAACGCCATCAACAACGCAGCGCGTTTTGGGGTGGCTTTACTCGGGTCTACTATGTATGCGAAAATGGTCCCTTGTTATAAATGTGCTCAGAGTATTGTGAATGTCGGGATAGAAAGAATTGTTTGCGAAAATGACTATCACGCAGGTTCTAAGTCAAAAGAGATATTTAAAAAAGCAAAAGTAAGGTTTGTTGTTTTAAATAAAGATATTACTAAATATAAAGATCAATAATTTTATGGCCGTAGATTTAAAAGAATTACAAAAAACGGTGATGCAGAATAAGGTTGAGAAAGGATTTAATACTACAGATGTAGCTCGCGAATTTTGTCGTGCTCACGAGGAACTTTCGGAAGCGTATTCAAAGTATGAAAAGGGGCAGGACGGCGTAGCAGAAGAATTCGCTGATGTTGCGATATTCCTCTTAGGTATGTCTGAAATGCTGGGATATGATTTAGAAAAAGAACTTGTAGAGAAAATAGAAAAAAACAAAAAAAGACAATATAAAAAAGTGATAACAGATGATGGTAAAGAAGTTTTGATGAGAATAAAAACAGACGAAGATCCTTAAAATCTCTCATATTCTACAAAATCATAGTCGTACGTATTCTTCTCATCCTTTTGATACTTTTCTCTTTTTGTTTCTTTAAAAATTGATGGATCAATTTGTGGGAAGAAAATATCTACATCTTTGTCTTCTGCATTTACTTCTGTGATGTATAGCTTGTGTGCTTTGCTCATAGCTTCTTTA
>CAYTMO010000037.1:5026-9668 GCA_964439045.1 uncultured Candidatus Saccharibacteria bacterium | reverse complement strand
AGACAAATTATTAAAAATAGGATTATTAAAATAAATAATAATAGACAAAACAACAATACTTAAAATAATGTTGCGTAACTTCTTTTGTCTATTTTTTTTATCTAGGAGGTAACTCATCTTGATTACCAGTTAAAACTTCTTTATAAGAATCTATATCGTCAAGAATAATCCCAGTACCTCGCGCAACCACAGAGAGAGGATCATCAACTACATAGACAGGTATCTTTAATACATTTTGGAGAAGTCTATCAAGCCCTACAAGCAATGCTCCACCACCTGAGAGGGTTATACCTTGATGCATTATGTCTGAAAGTATTTCTGGAGGAGTTGTCTCTAGTACATCTTTGACACCTTCTACAAGCTCTTTTATAGACAATGATATCGCTTCTCTTACATCAGAATCTGTAACGACAACAGCACGAGGAAGCCCCGTAAGAAGGTCTCGTCCACGCACTTCTAGCTCCATATAACTCCCAGGGATTACAGAACCTATAGCAATCTTTACCATTTCGGCAGTCTTTTCTCCTACTAAAATCTTGAACTCATCCCGCATATATGTGGTTATATCATTATTCAGTCTATCCCCTGCTACCTTTAAATTTTTTGACTTTACTATACCTCCAAGCGATATAACAGCTATGTCTGTAGTTCCTCCTCCTATATCTATGACGAGTGACCCTACTGGGTCTTTAATAGGCAATCTTATCCCAATAGCGGCAGCCATAGGCTCTTCTACTAAGAAGACTTCTCGAGCACCAGCGCTCCTTGCAGCATCATATACTGCCCGAGACTCTACATTGGTAGTACCAGAAGGCACACCTACCACTACACGAGGACGGAGGAGCTTGGGGGACATTTTGTCTGCTTTGTTTATCAAATACGAAAGCATTTCTTCGGTAACTTCAAAATCAGAAATGACTCCATCTACGAGAGGACGAATGGCTTTTATATGGCCTGGAGTGCGCCCTAGCATTTCTTTAGCTTTTATTCCTACTGCTACAACTTGGTTAGTCTTCTGATTTACAGCCACAACAGAAGGCTCGTTGATCACGATACCGTGCCCTTTCAAATACACTAAGGTATTTGCAGTACCCAAGTCTATCCCTATATCATTTGATAATAATTTGTAAAACTTTTTTAACATAAATAATTTAAACAACTACTCCAGAAGAAGATTTTATTAGATTTAAAAGTTCGTCGACAGAAATAACATTACCCTTTTCTTCTGTTCTTTTCTTTACCTCTATGCCGTTTTCTTTCATACTCCTCGCTGATACAACTACTCTGATAGGCATACCAAGTAAATCTGAATCAGCGAACTTCTCTCCGGCAGAAAGCCCAACTCTGTCATCAAACAAAACTTCAATCTTGTTTTTTATTAAAGTCTCGTATACTTTATTTGCTTCATCTTGCACGGACTGATCATCTCCTAATGAAAGCAGATGAACTTGAAACGGTGCAATAGAAGAAGGCCAGATAATACCTTTGTCGTCTGAAAGCACTTCTACTACTGTGCCCATAAGGCGAGCAGGACCAATACCATAAGAGCCCATAAATACTGCTTGCTTTTCTCCTTGTTCATTTTGGTAAGTTAGACCCAAAGCTTCAGAAAACCTAGTACCAAGAGTAAAAATATTACCAACTTCAACTGTTTTTGCTTCTTTAAAATTATCCCCCAACCCTAAATCTTTCTTAACTTCATCAGTAAATACTTCTTTATTTATTGCAATATTATTTTCTTCATTAATATAAATGACGTCTTCTCCGGCACCTGTTAAGGTTTGAAATTCGTGAGAAAATTTAGAAAAGACACCCCCTGAAGCAAAAGTCAGATATGTAAGATGCCCAATACCTACCCTTTTAAAAATATTTACATAGGCTTGTTTTGCTTTTTCATAAAACTCCATATGCTCGTTTTCATTTTGAGAAAAAGAATACAAATCTTTCATTACAAATTCTCGTGTACGCATAATTCCACTTTTTGCACGAGTTTCATTGCGAAATTTTGTTTGAAACTGATATGCAGAAAATGGTAAATCTCTGTAAGACTGCACGAAATCTTTCATTAATTTAGTCAAAGGTTCTTCGTGAGTAAAAGCCAACCCTAATTCTGTTTCATTTTTCAATTTTGTTTTAAACCAATTGTCCACCACCTCGTCACTCCAACGGTTTGTGGGCTCCCAAGTTTCTTTTTCTTGAAGAGAACCAAGTACAACTTCTTGACCTCCAATAGCATTCATTTCTTCTCGAATAATATTTTGTATTTTGTTAAGAACTTGCAATCCTAGTGGCAAATAAGAATACACTCCAGCCATTTCTTTGTGTATAAATCCACCTCTTATTAAGAGTTCAGCGTTTTTGGATACTTCATCACTTGGGGCTTCTTTTCGAGTCTTTGTAAAAAGTTTTGATTGTCTCATATACCCATACTAACCGAAAAGAGGCTTTTGGTCAAAGACCTAATAAAGCTTAATAAAATTTGCAAAAAGGAGGGCTTTCTGATAATATAGAGTCTATGCAAAAAGTAGCAAATAAGAAAGAAAGTGGTGGAGACATAATTGAAGAAATGTTCAGTGTGGGTGCACATTATGGTTATGGAAAGTCTAGAAGGCATCCTTCTGTGTCTTCATATATATACACGACCAAAAACAAGACAGATATTATAGACCTAGAAAAGACTGATGTAATGCTCAAAAATGCTTTAGAATTTGTCAAAAATCTAGGAGCAAAAAACAAAACAATCCTTTTCGTAGGGACAAAACCAGAAGCTAAAGAGGCTATCCGAATCACAGCAGAAGCTCTAAATATGCCATATGTAAACGAACGCTGGATAGGAGGCATCATCAGTAACTTCTCAGAAATCAAAAAGAGAATAGCTGAACTTGAAAATTACCGCAAAGATAGTGCTACTGGAGGACTCGACAAATATACGAAAAAAGAAAGAGTAGTAATGTCTAAAAAAATGGACAGACTTGCTAGATACTATTCTGGACTCGTAGGACTCAAAAAAGCACCAGATGTGATCTTTATGATAGATGCAAGAGAAGAGAAAATTGCTTTTACTGAAGCAAATACTTTCGGTATAGAAGTTGTAGCTCTTACAAACTCAGACACAAACATAAAAGGCATTGACTACCCTATCGTAGCAAACGATGCATCTAAACTATCTATAACATATTTCACAAAATCTATAGAAGAAGCCTACAAAGCTGGAGTAAATTCAGTTAAGTAAACTAATTAAAAATTAAATAACAAATAATAAAACTATGTCTATAACAATAACAACAGAGTTAATTAAAGAACTTAGAGATGCTACAGGTATCTCTGTAATGCAATGCAAAAATGCCCTACAAGAAGCTGAAGGAGATATGAAAAAGGCTCTTGCAATACTAAAGAAAACTAGCTCTGACATTGCCTTAAAAAAAGCAGACAGAAATGCAAACGACGGAGCTGTAATGGTAAAAAATGAAGGAAATAAAGCAGTATTGGTAACATTACACTGTGAGACCGACTTCGTATCTAGAAATGAAGACTTTACTAGTCTACTTTCTAACCTCGCAGACATAGCCTTGAAAGACGGAGTAGAGAAAATGAAAGAATCTTCAAAAGATATGATAGACCCAATAATCCAAAAAACTGGAGAAAATATCCAGCTTGGAGAATGTTATGAAGTTATGGGTGATATAGTAGGTAGTTATGTGCACAACAACAAAGCTGCTATAATCGTAAGCCTCGAAGGTGGAAATGTAGAATTAGCAAAAGACATCGCTATGCACGTAGCAGCAATGAAACCAGAATATATAAACAGAGACGAAATAGACGCTGAAGCAAAAAGTACTATGGAGGAAATATTCCAAAAAGAAGTAGCGAGTATAGACAAACCAGAAGAAATAAAAAAGAAAATGCTTGAAGGTAAAATATCTACTTATTTCAAAGAAAAGACATTGCTTGAGCAACCTTTTATCAAAAACGGTGATCAAACAATAGAGCAACTCTTAAACGTTTCTAAAGCAAAAATCAAAGAAGTAAAACGTAGCACAATATAGCAGTTATTTAAAAAATATGTCCATCTTTTTAACATTATTTATTGTCTCACTTGTTTCTATATCTGCAATGATAGGGAGAAAAATATATGTCCTTAAAAACACACATATAACCTATACTCACGACTTTGCTATAGAGGTACCAGACTTAAAAGAAGTCGGACAGATAGCAAATAAAAATTGGAAGAAATACAGCTATCTTGCTCTTGTGCTTACACTTAGAACTTATCTAATCTCTTTTAACTTTTTAAAGAAAAAATATAAAATTTTAAAAAATAAAATAAAAGAGATAAAAAGAAAAAACAATAAAATAGATACTGTTCAGAAAGAAATAGAAGCTAACAAATTCTTGAAAATGATGTCAGATTATAAGAAGAAGATTAGCAAAATCAAGAAAAAGATAAAAGAAGAGGAGGGCTTGAATTAGTAATCAAAATAGTGTAAATTAGATGTAGGTTATTGTCGCCTTAGCTGTCTTGGTAAATAACGGCAGAATGTTAAAGGATTTAGTTTTAATTTTGAAAGAAGAATATATTGCCGCCTTAGCTCAGTTGGTAGAGCTACACTTTTGTAAAGTGAGGGTCCCCAGTTCGAGTCTG
>CAYTMO010000037.1:0-4926 GCA_964439045.1 uncultured Candidatus Saccharibacteria bacterium | reverse complement strand
GGAGGCGGCTCCAAAATAATATCTAAATATAGTAATATTATCTACACATAACTAAAGTGAGGGTCCCCAGTTCGAGTCTGGGAGGCGGCTCCAAAATAATATCTAAATATAGTAATATTATCTACACATAACTAATTATTCTTATTGGAAGATGGTTCTACAGAATCTGCGGCACCTTTACTTTCTTCTAACTTAAAAGATTCTTTTATGATTGGTTCTAATTCATCGATGGATTGAAAGCCTGTAAGTACATCGTCATCGATTACAAGCGCTGGGAGCTTGGTATCTTCTATTTTATAGATTTGGAGCATTGCAGAGACAGCAGAGAGGTCTGTGCTGTAATCAAAGGAGTACACCCTAAGATCATCGTACTTGTCACGCAAACTAGAAAGAACCAAGCCTTGCTTCTCACATTCGCTACAATTCTCAGCTGTAGTATAAAAGTACAATATAAATGCGGATTTTATATCACAGCGTTCGTTTATCCTTTTCATTAGGAGATAATCTTTGATTTGCAAGAGAGAGTAATATTTTCGTAAATACTTAACCTCTTCAGTTTGACCTAAATTCTCCTGCCCCCATTCAAGCTTATTACCTAATTCTCCTAGCTTATTACTCAACACTGAAGAAGTAGCCAAATTCTTGCAAGATAGTTCAGATAATATAGAGAATTCAGTTTCTGAAGAAAGAATATCAATAGCAATTTGATCTTGTATTAAGTTTAATTCATTAATCTTTTTACCACTAAAATAGTTGGATAAAAAAATTGCAGTCAAAAACAAAGACACTGTAATTAAGAATACTATTAGATACTTTTTCCAATCGATTTGATTTTGTTTCATATATTTTAAATATTTATATTAAATTAACGCCAAGCTGGTTTCTTTGACCTGGCTGTATTATAAACTGCTTTCATAAGCCAAAAAGGAGCAATCACACTAAATATAAAAAAGAAATAAATCATATCAAGCGACAAACTCCATTTTTCTTTTAAGATTCTTTGACCTAGAACCATTGATAAAATGACAGAAGCATATAAGAATATTGTAATAAAAAAGAATACTTGTGTATTTATAAAAAATGGGTCAAAGGTAGGAATCTTGGTACCAAATTCAAAACCAACTGCTTGAAACTTTATTAATTTTTGGTATAAAAAATCTCCTATCGTTTGCAAAACACGGAAAAACAAATAACTCGCTGCAAAGATAGACACAACCCCAGCAGGCACAGTAAACATAGCAAAATTTCCATACTTCTTCTTAAGCAAAATTTCTTTATAATCTATTGTATTGTTAATAAAACCATAAATCCAACGAAGTCTTTGTTTATAGAGTTTTTTAACCGTAGGAGGAGTATTGGTGTATACATATGCATCGTTACATTGATCTATTCTATAACCATTCTTTTGCATTCTGTAGGCTATCTCCATATCCTCTGTATTGTGCGCGTGACGATATGGACCTAAGTCATCAAAAACCTTTCTTCTAAAAATAGTAAGTGGTCCTGGTGTCACGTGAATACCGTTTATAAATGCCAACATTTTCTTTACATAAACAGCCATATAATATTCTGCCTTTTGAGCACGCTGAATCACAGTCTTTGAATTGTGAACCATAATAGAAGGGGCAACAGCCATTACAGTAGGGTCTTCTTCAAAATAACTCATAATCCGCACCAATGACTCCGTGTCTGCTACGGAATCAGCGTCCAAGCAACCAATATAATCAGTTTTTAGATTTTCAAGACCTAGATTGAGGGCAGAATGCTTGCCTCCATTTTCTTTTTTTAAAGTAGTTACATTTGGATATTTTTCAAATGTTTTAATCACATTCCAAGTATTATCGGTAGAACCATCGTCCACAAGGAATAAATTCAATTTATCTTTTGGATAATTCAAGTTAAGTAGAGATTGGACAGTTTTTTGTATTGTATCTTGTTCATTCCAGCAAGGAACGATAATAGTGACGGCTGGATAAGTCTTGAGTAATATTTTGCCTTTTCTTGTTACGATTTTGTTTTTGTTTTCAAGAAAAGTGACAAGATAAAAAATCTGGACGTATAAAGCCAGAAATACCAAAACATAAAATATTATGCTTAAAACAGAATCCATATTATTTAATACTTTAGCATTTTTTGACTAAAATGTAAAATAAAAATCCCCTACTAAAAAGTTAGGGGATTTTTAAAAAATTCACAAAAGAAAGGGTTAAACGTGATTTTCTGTAGGAGTTTTCATTTCAGGATTCATTTTGTTGTGGTTATGATTCTCACAAACATTACCACATTTATCGCATTTACCACTTGCACAAGAGCCACCACACATACACTTTTCTCCAACTGCACAGGTGCCACAAACACCGTTTTTGCATTTACTGCACTTGCAACCAAAAATACTGAATATGGCGACAACACCTACTAACAAATACACACCGGCTTCCACCTCTGGGTAAGCACCGAGCGCCATATTTACCACATTCAAAGACACACCATTGCCTGCGAGCATTCCTGCACCAACTAGTCCCCAATTTATACCACCAATAACTAACAAAATCTTACCTATTAAACCCAATGTACAGTAAGATTTCTTACCGCAACAACCATTTGAATTACAACACATAATATGTATTATGACTTTTTTATACTACCAAAAAATAATAAAAAAAAGTTAAGTTAATAAAATATCTTTTAATATACAAATTATAACATAACCATAAAAAAGTGCTACAATAAAATTATATTAATAATCAACCGTTAAAAACGGACCAGCCTCAGGCTAAATTAAAAATGGATATAGAAAACAAATCAACAGAAAAAATAGAAGTTACAAGTGACCAAAATTTAAAAAATAAAAGTGATGGAACGAAACAAATAGCCGGAGCTATCATAATATCTGGTTTGCTAATTGCAGGAGCAATCTTGCTTCGGGGAAACCAAGCAGAGCGGATAGTGGAGGAAGATTTTAAACCCTATCCTGAAACTGAATTAAGAGATATTCGTCCCGTAACAAATGAAGACCATATACTAGGCAACCCAAATGCAGAGCTAATAGTTGTAGAGTATTCGGATACGCAATGTCCGTTTTGTAAAGTTTTTCATACAACAATGCACCAAGTGGTAGAGTCTGAAAATGGCAAAGTAGCCTGGGTATACAGACATTATCCAATAGAACAACTTCACAAGAAAGCGTTTAACGAATCTCTAGCATCAGAATGTGCATATGAGCAAGGTGGAAACGATACTTTCTGGAAGTATACAGACGAAATCTACAAAAGAACAGGATCAAATGATAAGTTAGAGGTTACAGAATTACCTAAAATAGCAAAGGACCTGGGACTGAATGTATCAACTTTTGAATCTTGTCTTTCAAGTGGGAAATACGCTGATAAAGTCAATAACGATATCCTAGATGGAGAACTTGCTGGAGTAGAAGGCACACCAACAAGCTTTATCGTAAAAGATGGAAAGGTTGTAGATATGATAGAAGGAGCGCAACCGTATAAAAATGTAAAAGATAAAATAGATAGATTGCTAAAGTAGCCTTAAACAATAAATAAAAAAACGGAGGATTGTCCTCCGTTTTTTTATTTAATTAATCAAAATAATTTTTAAGTCTTGAAATCTTTTCGTGACTGCGAAGCTTTTCATGTACTTTGGCTTCAATTTGGCGAATACGCTCACGAGTTACATTGAATTCCTCCCCTACTCGCTCTAATGTATGCTGAATACCATCAAGTAAACCATAACGCATTTCTAAAATTTTTCTTTCTTTTGGATTAAGTTCGTCTAATACTTCGCGAATCTGGTCAGATAAAATTCTTCTTGCAGACTCTTGATCAGGGCGAAGAATCTTATCATCTGAAATAAAGTTTTCGAGAGTAGACTTATCATCGTCATCTCCTACTGGCTGCTCCAAAGATATAGTCTCTTGAGATATATTTTCTATAATATGAATCTTATCAACGGGGATACCCATTTCGGTAGCAATTTCTTCTGCAAGTGGCTCACGACCCAAATCTTGACTAAGTCTTCGGTGGGTTTGCTTATACTTGGAAATTGTTTCAACCATATGCACTGGTATACGAATAGTTCTAGATTGATCAGCCAGCGCACGAGTAATGGACTGACGAATCCACCAAGTAGCGTAAGTAGAAAACTTATAACCCTTAGTCCAGTCAAACTTCTCTACAGCCTTAAAAAGACCTAAATTCCCTTCCTGAATAAGATCAAGCAGTGTTAAATTAGCACTACGACCCACATATTTCTTGGCGATCGAAACTACTAAACGAAGGTTGGCTCTTGCAAGCAAATTTTTTGCTTCTATATCTCCTAACTCTATTCTCTTAGCAAGATCCTTTTCTTCGTTTGCATAAATCAACGGGTACTGACCTATCTCTTTAAGATACATCTGAATTGAATCGTGAGCACCAGACTTTGTTAAATCTTTATCATTTAAATCATTGTCTAAATTCAACAAATTACCTCCTTCTAAAACGTCAATACCAGCAACAGAAAACTTTTCATAAAGCTCATCTAAAAATAATATATTATTTTCTATATCTGGAAAAACTTTTAAAATTTCATCGTAAGTTATAAAGCCTCTTTTACGTCCTTTTTCAATCAATTCTTCTGATTTTCGATTTAAATCTTCAGCTTTTTTCTCTACACCTGTTAACTTTTTTACTTTTTCTACGACCTTTTTTAAAGGCTTTTTTTCTATAACTTTTTTAATAGAACTCTTTACTACTTTTTTTATTTTATTTGTAGGTTTTTTTGTTTTTTTAGTATTTAAAATTTTATTTTTTTTATCTGCCTTTTTGTTGATTTTTTTCTCGGGTTTTTTAACTGTTTTTTTAACAGTTTTCTTTGTAAGTTTTTTTACTATTTTTTTGTTTTTTAACTTTTTACTCATATTGTTTACGACTTATT
>CAYTMO010000036.1:0-11245 GCA_964439045.1 uncultured Candidatus Saccharibacteria bacterium | reverse complement strand
TCCCCCGCCAATTAATTAATAATAAATTTTTAATAATGGGGCAGAAAATAATGAAAAGATTTTTGGCTGACATTAAAAACTAAAATCTTACGAAAATATTATTTTCGTAAAACTTTTTATTTAGTTTTCAATGACCTTTCTTTTGCCCTAGATTCTCTTTCAATAATCTTCCGATCATTGCGAGTCATCTTGGGTGTTGTTTATCGTTCAGAATTTTTTCGACGAAACTCTGAGGACAAACAAACGTAAAGACAAATATTGTGAATGAGTGTGTACGTAAAAACGCACCTCTCAACCACAACTTCATTATAATATATGTATGCAAAATGCAATAACATATATTATGTGGATAACAGCAGAAAACATCCCACCTCAAAAAAATTAGTAAAAAAATTTTTGAGAAGAAATGAAATCTAAAAGTATTTCATCCACAGGATACATCTTCGCATATTTTTGACTTAAAAGCAAATACAAAAATACAATTTTTACAACTCGTTTGATAGCATTTTTAGAATTTTTGCAAACTAAAATCTCTCAGTATTATTAAGTGATACTCAAGAAATATTTACTCCAACGTTTACTTCCAGTTTTCTTAAGGACACCAACTGATACCATATGCACTAGCTCCCGCTGTAGGGTCTTCTCGCTTGTAGTAGAAAAAATTTCTTTTCCTTTATCACGGATGTCCGTAATGCTAGCACCACCGACACTTTGTTTCACAATTTTGAAAATTTCTTCTTGTCTTTGTTTCTTTAATAATTCAAAATCTTCTTTAGTCTTAGTAACGGACATTTTCTTTATTGGACTTGTAAATTTGCTTATCGGACGATTTGCTCTGTCTATCGGACGAGTATTTTCTTCTCTCGGACGTACAGCAATTCTATCGGACAAAGCTTGCATAAAAGTACTACCCTTTTGGACGCCTATTCTAGTAGGATTCAAATGTCTCAAAGAATATTCTCCGATATTTTTTGTATTTTGTATTTGGATATTTTGATCTGTTTCTTCTGCTGTCTCTTCTTCTATAAAAAACTCTGAGAGAGTCGATTTAGTACCAAAAAAACCTGCATTATCTTTGTACTCTTCTAAAGCATTTTTCAACTCTCCAAATTCCTTTTTTAGGATACTTGAATTCATAGAAGAAATGAAATTCATATCTTCGGCGATGCTAAGTAATAACAAAATTTCTTGTACTTTTTGATGAGTGTCCTTTATTGGGTGTGACAAGTTTTTTGAATTTATGTCTGATAGAATCTCTACTCCTAATGTCCTTGATTTGATCCTTATTGGTTCATCCTTTTCCATTATGTCCGTTACCATATATAAAGCAGTTATAAGCTTATTTGTTTTCTTATAGGACAGAGAGTTTGTATTGTCCTTTATAGATAATTGATTGGTTTGGGAGTCCTTGAAGTTATTTTGATCCCTCTCAAGTTGATTCATTTGTCCATTATATATAGGACAAGCAAAAATGCAAGCCCTGTCATTGAGCGAATGACAGGGCAAGCTTATGTACAAGTGCTATAAGAAACAAAAACAAACTTTAGCAAGACTTGCGCAGGCTGACGAGACGAGCACAGCAAAAAATCAGCAGATTTTTATGCGTGTCTTGTTAAAGTTTGTTTTTGTTTTGATATATAAATGGGTGCAAGCAAGCGCAAATAAATTGTGCTAAAATATCTTTATGTCAAAACACGGTAAACATAAAAACAAACAGAAAAAAGAACAGCAAAACAGTAAAACAAATAATAAGAACAACATACTAAAAAGCAACTTAAAAATAGAAACAAAGCACACCATATGGGCGGTACTTTTTTTTGTTTTAGCTTTGGTATTGTTTATGGCTTCTTTTGGTATCGCTGGAGTAGCGGGAGATTTTTTCTATAGCATTTTGCATTATTTATTGGGTGTGGGTTATATATTACTTCCTACGCTTTTTTTATTACTTGGATCTTCTTTTTTAAATTCAAATGTACCGAACATCGGATGGAATCGTGCAATTAGCTCTACGCTATTCCTACTCTCTGGACTCGCTATGATAGACATAGCATCTGGTACTGATGCGGGAGGATTCTTGGGAAGAATTTTATCTACTCCTTTTGTAGCTCTATTTGATATTTATGCTAGCCTACTTTTACTTGGAGCACTACTCATTATCTCTCTTCTTATGATGTTTGACACAAGACCAAGCCTCGCGTCTTTCTTTAGAAGTATCGGAAACTTATTTAGAAAAAAAGAAATAGAAGTAGATGATGTAGAAGAAGAAGATGAAGATGACGAGGAAGAAAAAGAAATTCCTTCAACTACAGAAAAAGTAAAGCAAGCACTCGGAATGAAAAAAACAAAAGAAACACCAACAGAGGCAAAAGACTCAGGAGAAATGATGGAAGAGATGCCAATAAAAAAACGAAAAGAAGGATTGCCTTCTACTTATGTTCCTCCCCCACTTTCACTTCTTGAAGAAGATAAAGGCAAGCCCAACACTGGAGACATAAAAGCAAATGCAAATATAATAAAACGCACACTACAAAACTTCGGCATAGAAGTAGAAATGGATGAAATAACAGTCGGCCCTACTGTCACCAGATATGCATTAAAACCCGCCGAAGGGGTCAAACTCTCTCGCATAGTCGGACTCCAAAATGACTTGGCTCTCGCCCTCGCTGCCCACCCTATCCGTATCGAAGCTCCTATCCCTGGTAAGTCTCTAGTAGGTATAGAAATACCAAACAAAGTGAAGTCAACAGTCGGCCTCGCAACACTCCTCGCGGATGACAAGTTTAAACACTCACCAAAACCTCTCACAATAGCATTGGGTCGCTCTATCTCTGGACGTGCAAGCTTCGGCAACTTGGCAAAGATGCCTCACGCACTCGTCGCAGGTACTACTGGCTCTGGAAAATCTGTAACCATACACTCGATCATCACCTCCCTCCTCTACCGCAATGGACCGGACGATTTGAAATTTATTATGGTGGACCCAAAGAGAGTTGAACTAACTTTATACAAAAGCATCCCTCACCTCTTGACCCCTGTCATCACCGAAGCCAAAAAAACAATTCTCGCTTTGAAATGGGCAGCGAAAGAAATGGATAGACGTTACGATATTTTAGAATCAGAATCTGTAAGAGACATAGAAAGCTATCACAACAATGTATTTAACAAAAACCCAAAGAAGATAAAAACTGATGCAAATGGCGAAAAGACAGAAGTGAGTGCAGAAAGGATGCCTTACATTGTCATCGTTATAGACGAGCTCGCAGATATAATGACTACATACCCAAGAGAACTAGAAAGCGCCATCGTGAGGCTTGCACAGATGTCTCGTGCTGTGGGTATACACCTTATACTCTCAACCCAACGCCCCGAAGTGAATGTTATTACTGGGCTGATTAAGGCCAACGTCCCTGCTCGTATTGCTCTTAAGGTTTCTTCTCAGATAGACTCTCGTACAATACTCGATGCTGGAGGTGCAGAAAAGCTCCTAGGTGCTGGGGATATGCTCTACTCTTCTGGAGAAGCACAACCAGAAAGACTCCAAAGTGCATTTATCTCAGAAAATGAAGTAAAGAAAGTTGTAAAATATTTAAGTGACGCCTATAGAGATGAAGTGATGGACGAAATAACTCTAACTGGTGGCAGTATATCAGCTGATAAAAGCATTTTTGAAAGCACATTAGACGATGATGGAGGTGACGATGATGAAATGTACGAAGAAGCTAGAGCTTGTGTAATAGAAGCTGGCAAAGCAAGCACTTCTTATCTACAAAGAAAGCTTAAGTTAGGTTATGCGAGAGCTGCGAGACTAATGGATGTACTAGAAGAACGCGGAGTCATAGGACCAGGAGATGGAGCAAAACCTCGCGAAGTGCTAGAGAAAATACAACGGGATGAAAACGGCAACAATGTAATGTAGCAAACAGGGACTGAGTCCCTGTCTCTGGAAAACAAATGCATCAAAAACAAAATTTCAAGAAGATACTAAAAATAGTTGTTTTATCAATCTTTTTTGTTTCAATAATTCTTTTTGCATTCTTCCGATCGTCTGACTTGCTTTTTGGAGTAAAAATCGAAGAAGTAAACATAGAAGAAATAAATGGTACGAAAGTAGCAGACAATATACTAAATATCAAAGGTAGAGCAAAAAATGCTACCAGTTTAAAATTAAATGGCAGAGAAATATTTATAGACAAGGCTGGATACTTCGATGAGACCATTGCCCTTCTGTCGGGTTATAATATAATAACGATAGAAGCACAGGACAAATTTAAACACACGGACATAAAAAATTATCAATTAATTTATTAAAATAATGCAAAAGAAAAAAGAAAAGAAAGAAGAGAAGACAATAGGTAGCAAAAGTGGAGATAAGGGAGACAAGGACATTTCTGGATTGGAGAATACTTTAAAAGCTATCCAAACGAAGTTCGGTGAAGGCTCTATTATGAAATTTGGTGATAGCCCAAAAGTAGACGTGAATGTCATCCCTACTGGCTCACTTGGCCTTGATATGGCGCTTGGCGTGGGAGGTATTCCTCGCGGAAGAATTATAGAAATCTTTGGCCCAGAATCCTCTGGTAAGACTACCCTCTCCCTCCACATAGTAGCCGAAGCCCAAAAAGCCGGTGGTGTATGTGCATACATAGACGCTGAGCACGCTATGGACCCAGAATATACCAAGAAACTCGGAGTAAACATAAACGAACTTCTTATCTCTCAGCCAGACAATGGCGAACAAGCATTGGAAATAGTAGAGAGCTTAGTACGAACCGGCAAGATAGATGTAATAGTCATAGACTCTGTGGCAGCTCTAACTCCCAAAGACGAGATAGAGGGTGATATGGGAGCGTACCACGTAGGTAAGCAAGCTCGCCTTATGTCTCAAGCACTTCGAAAATTGACAGCAATAGTAGCAAGGTCTAAAACGGTAGTAATTTTCATAAACCAAATAAGAATGCAAATAGGAGTGATGTTCGGCAATCCAGAGACTACCCCAGGAGGTAAGGCTCTTAAATTTTATACATCTATCAGAATAGATATAAGACGTATAGCTCAAATCAAAAAAGGCGAGGATGTAGTGGGAGGTAGAACAAAGGTTAAAGTAGTCAAGAACAAAGTCGCTGCACCATTCAAACAAACAGAATTCGACATAATCTATGGCGAAGGTATATCTCGCGAAGGAGAAATGATGGCCTTGGGTGAAAAGCTCGGTATTATAGAGAAGTCTGGTGCGTCATACAGCTATAAAGGCAAAGATGGTACAAAATCCCCTATGGGTAGAGGCTACGATGCTACTCGTACTTGGCTTAAAGAAAATCCTAAAATCTTGAAAGAAATAGAAAAAGAAATCAAAAGTCGCTTCGGTGAAATCCAGATGAAAAGCTCTGGGGAATAATTGATTATGATTTCAAAATCGCTACACCCTCTAAATCCCAAAAAACGCTACCTACAATTAGCCCTAAATGGGACTCTAGAAGACGCGTATGAAATAATATCCACTCTACCAAAAAACGAAAGAATAATAATAGAAGCAGGAACACCTCTGATAAAAAGATACGGCGAAGCTGGTATCAGGCAAATTCGTGATTGGTATGAAGCTCATTTGTCTGGAAATCTTATGCCACTAATTCCAGCTCCGACTACAAAGGCGCCTTTACCTCTTCTTTTATCTTTAATACTTAATTACAATAAATCATTTGAAATAAAGACTCCCGCGAGCACTATCCAAATATTCCCCTACATCGTAGCTGATTTGAAAACAATGGACAGAGGTGATGCCGAAGTAGAGATAGCGGTCAGAGGTGGAGCTAGTGCGGCTATTGCGCTAGGCAATGCACCGATAGAGACATTAAACTCTTTTATTGAACAATGCGAATACTACAAGATAGACGCGATGATAGATATGATGAATGTCCCCTATCCTTTAGCTGTTTTGCGTTCTCTTAAGAAGCCTCCGGCTGTAGTGATAATCCACAGAGGCGTAGACGAAGAAAAGTTTAATCGCGAAAAGCAAATTCCCCTTCACGAAATTCGTAGAATAAAAGGAAGTTATAATAATATTATGATTTCAATAGCCGGAGGCGATACATTACGCGAAGTACAAAGCTCTATTTTCAACGACGCAGACATAGTAGTGGTCTGGAAATCTGTATTCCAAAAAAGTAGCGAAACAATATCTATAGTAGAAGGATTCTTAAAAGAGATTAAATAAATACAATAAAAATACTTGTTATCTTACTTATCTTTCATAAACTGTGAAAGGGATTTTATTCCTTCCATAAATTCTACAGGCAATGCAAATATGACTGTTTTTGAAGGGTCTGGATTAATCTTTTCTATTGTTTGAAGAGTACGCATAGATATACCTCCTGGAGTAGAAGTCAGTATGCCAGCAGCTTGAGCAAGCCTTTCAGACGCTTCGAACTCTCCTTGCGCGCGTATTACTATCGCTCTTCTTTCGCGTTCTGATTCTGCTTGTTTTGCCATAACACGCTTCATATCTGCAGGAAGCTCTATGTCTTGGATTTTTATATCGGTCACAAGGATACCCCAAGAGCTTGTAGCTTGAACTACTATTTTTTGAATCTCTTCTGAGATTTGCTCTCTTTCTGAAAGCAAAGGGTCAAGCTCTATGCCTCCTATAACATCACGAAGTGCTGCTTGTGCGTACTGAGAGACAGCGAGTGTGTAGTCCTTGATATTTAAAATCGCTTTTTCGGCAGATTGAACTTGAAAGTAAACTACAGCATTGATTCCTACCGGCACATTGTCTTTAGTTATTACTTCTTGTTGAGGTATGTCAGTGGTTGTAATACGCAAGTCTACCTTTGTAATTTTTTGAACACCAGAAAATATCCAAGTAAGACCTGGATTTCTAGTGCTTGTATACTTTCCAAAAGTAAGCACTACTCCCCTTTCAAATTGATCCACAACTCTTAATCCAGATAGTAAAAAGAAAAAAGCAAACAGAGCTAGTCCATAAAATATAATTGTTTCCATATAGAAATTATATCACAAGGGGCACACACCGTCAGTAAAGTTGTGGATATTAATAAATTTAGTTAAAATATGAATATTATATAGAATTAACTTTTGGGGAATAATTATTAGATTAATAATAAAAATATATGGAAATTAAAAAAATACTTACAGGAGCTGGGATAATTGCTACAGGAGCAACACTTAACGCTCAAGAGGTTCCAAGATTTGCTAGTAACGAAACAGGTGGAACAAAAGTTGAAAACCAAGACCTTAAAGAAACAAATGGTGCCAAAGTCGCTGAAATAGATATGAACGAAGTGTTCAAAAGAAGAATACTAGAAGATTTGGGTGGACCCGATGACGTAACATTAGAGCATTCAGGACAAGATTTAAACATACCTTTTAAAATATTAAGAAATGTGGATTTTGGTATTGTGGGTTCTTCTGGTGCAGTTGAAGTAAAGCCAGAATCAGCAGATACGTACACAATGACCCTTCCTCTTATATCAGGAGCAAAGCTAATAATAAAAGGAGTGTCTAAAAAGCTTATCGATGATATGGTTAAAGGAAAACAAAGCACCAAAAAAAATCTAGGTAAAAACTTTCAAGGTTCAAAGGTTTTTGAAAAAACAGCAAGTATTGATATTGTTTCTTACTCTTCACCAAAATTTATTCAATCACTATTAGAAAAAGGGTACGAGGTAAGCGAACTCGTTGGTTACAGGACTGTTGGTAATATGAACATAGATATTTGGAATCAAACTGAAGACCAAATGGCCAATGAATTTTATGACCAAGGAAAACATGAAAATTAATATAATTATGGTGAATTGCACAGAATAGCAAAATCTGCTACTATCTCCTTATGTCACAATTAGATTATAGCGATATTCGCGAAAAGAAAATTATTATACACGATGATGAGCCTTGTGAAGTCATAGAGAGTCACGTGGCTCGCACTCAACAAAGAAAGCCTCAAAACCAGGTTAAGCTAAAAAGCTTGATCTCTGGTAAGGTCTTTGCAGCTACATTCCACGCCCAAGACAAAGCCGATGAGGCAGATGTAGAGAAAAAAGATGTAAAATTCCTCTATGCAAATAAAGGAGAATATTGGTTCTGCTACCCTGATGATCCAAAAAATAGATTCAAGCTTGATGCAGGACTCATAGGAGACTCTGGCAAATTCTTTAAAGAAAACTCAAATGTACTAGCATTGGTCTGGACTACAGATGACGACGAAGAAAAGATAATCAAAATAACATTACCTATTAAAATAAACTTTCTTGTAAAAGAAGCTCCCCCTGCAGTTCGTGGTGATACCTCAAAAGGAGGCAACAAAGTAATAACCTTAGAAAATGGTACTACATTGAACGCCCCAATGTTCATAGAACCAGGAGACACAATATCTGTAAATACAGAAACTGGAGAGTATGTCGAGCGAGTGTAGACGAGCGAAGATCCTGAGGCTAGCAAGCTGAAGGGTAAGAAGTAGCTTAAATCAAAAAATCCCTTTTTGCGCCACCGCTAAAGCTTTAGCGACACGCGGTCGGGGATTTTTTGATTTAAGATTATTTAGCAACGAAAGGTAGAAGTCCAAGGAATCTAGCGTGCTTTACAGCGAGAGCTAATGCTCTTTGGTTTTTTGCAGTTACACCTGTGCGTCTATGCCCGATGATCTTGCCATTTGGATTCAAAAATTTCTTTAGAATTTCAATATCCTTATAGTCTATGTATTTTATGTTATTTGCTGAAAAGTAATCTTGTTTCATAATTGTGTTTTATTAATAAATTTATTTAAAATGGGATGTCTTCTGGGTTTATGTCTTCTTCTGGATACTCTATGGAATCCATATCATCGTTTTTGCTCTCTGTTGCTTTGTTTACAGTAGAAGCTCCAGTAGATGGACCTCCTGCACCAGCACCACTTCCCTTTGGACCAAACTGTGTCTTATCTGCAATAATCTCTGTCCTGTACTTCTTCTCGCCACTTGTCTTGTCATCCCAACTCCTTGTCTGCATTCTGCCTTCTACAAGTATTGAAGAGCCTTTTTTCATATATTGGGCTACTGTCTCTGCTTGGCGACCGAATACTACTACATTGTGATAGTCAGTACCTTCTTGTCTTTGACCATTTTGGTCTTTCCAGACACGATTTGTAGCTAAAGAGAAAGTACAAACTTTCATTCCAGATGGGAGTGACTTGAGTTCTGGATCGCGAGTAAGGTTTCCTATGACAATTGCTTTGTTTAAGTACATATTTTTTATAAAAAATTACAGCTATTAATTACTAATCTGCAACCATAGCATCTATTTCTTTATCGATCTCTTCTTTGTTTATCTCTACCGCTTCTACCATTTCCTCTCCTTCTTTCTTAGCTGAGAAAGGTTTTCTTTTTGGAGCATCTTTAAGAGCAAATTTTTTGGTAGCTATAGTGTTTTCTTTTACGGTCTTTAGTATTAAAAATCTAAGCATAAGAGGATCGAGGTCTAGCTTTTTCTTTAGCTCTAATACTTTTTGAGAATCCATTTCAAATTTTACCCAGCCGAAGTATGCATTGTCGAATTTGCTTCGGACATTTTGTACGACTTTTACCATTTGGTATGCAAGCTCTATCATCTTTGGCATTTCGTCACTGATTAATTCTCCACCAAAACTCGAAATAGTATCTTTCAAAGTGCCGTATACACCAGGAACTTCGTCCTCAGCTAATGTAGGCACCAAAAGATAGCCAACTTCATATACTTGTATTTTTGAATCAATTTCCTCTTTATTTTCAACCTCTTTCTCTTTCTTTGACATAATTCATATCTTAACAGAAAATTTAAAAAATGCAAATAAAAAGGTGCCGATCCTGCAGTACTTGCTTTTTTATAAAAAGTGTGTTTATATAAAAAAAGAAACAAATTTTTCATTTTAAAAAGCAAATTATCTTATGAGAAAGGTAAAAGATTTTAAAAGAGGGGAAACAAAAGAACTGATCTTGCTTCTTCTAAATTTAATCACTTTAGGCATACCTTATGTCCTGGTTAAATTCCTTGATGGAACCAGGACAGTTGGTTATGACGAACCCAAAGCACCAGAAGAAGATCCTGAATAATAGGAAGCGACCTGCGGGAATCACTTTAAAAAAGTGATTCCCGCTTTTTATTTCTCCCCCGCAGGCAACTCTACAAAAAATTGTGAGCCTTTGCCTGGACCCCCAGACTCAGCCCAAATACGGCCTTTGTGTGCTTCCAAAATAAGCTTTACAGAGAAGAGTCCATAGCCAGTACTATCTACATTTATTTTTACAGAATCCTTGCCTCTGCCCCCTTCAGTAAACAAATTCTTTTTATCTTCATCAGTAATGCCTATACCGGTGTCCTTAACACTAAACAAAATATTACTTCCATTCTTACTAAGAGACACTACTATCTTCCCTACCTTTGTATAGCGAATAGAGTTTTCTAAAAGATTTATCACTACTTCTTTAAGCCAGAAAGTATCCCCCAATACTGTATAATTCCCCTCTTGTACTTCTAGAGTCATCTCTTGTCCTCGGGTTTGGGCAGAAACTCTTTTCTCTATTACTAATTTCTCTACTATATCCTTGAAATCAATCATTTTCATTTCATATTTCACATTTCCATTTTGGAGGTTCGCAGAGTTCAAAACCAAGTCCACAGTAGCTATACCTTCTATGTCTGACTCCAAGCCTTTCTTGACCATCATATTAAGCTCTGGAGTAAGAGTGCCAAATGTACCCTCTAGCATCTCCGCAAAAAGATATTTCGAACGGGTAAATGAGCCCTTAACTTTGTGAGTAATAAGGTGCACCAATGACTCTCTTTGTTTGATAAGTCTTTGAAGTTCCAAGTTCAAAGCCTGCAAATATTCTTTTTGTTCTATCTCGTGTTTTACAGATTCTATTAACAGTTGACCAAAAAATAAAACAGTTACAAAAGTGAAGCTATTTAATATAAAATTTATGGATGTTTTAATAAAGAAAAATTGTGATCCAATAAGAATAGCCAAGCCCCACACAAGCATTTGAGCACTCATCACCTTCACGCTAAAAGCTTTAAACTTTACAATTACATAAGAAAGGATAGAAACAAAAATAACCATACCAATAGGTCCAAACAAATTAATAGAGTATACACTGGTTAATTCCCCCGAAATATTCGACAGAGAAAATATAAGTAAAAAAACAGCGGAACTCGCCGATATCAGTGTTAGTTGCTTTATTTTTTCTTTATTTTGTGTTTTGTCTTTAATATAAAG
>CAYTMO010000035.1:0-11507 GCA_964439045.1 uncultured Candidatus Saccharibacteria bacterium | reverse complement strand
CTTGACCACGCCAAGACAACCTTAGCAAAGAAGCACATACGTTCCTATTTAGAAAAAAATAATCTATTGGCTAGATTCCGATCTTTCGGAAGATCATAGATTTTATATACTAAAATTTGTTATATTATATAACTCAGTATCGTCTTCTTTTATTTCTTCTTTGCTTCTGTCATCTAAAGATATTTCTTCTTTAATCCCTTGATCAACTATTTCAGTTTTTGCTATATAATCTTCCAACATTGTTTCTGGTTTCTTTTCTATGCCAGATTTATTTATCAAGTCCAAAATTGACCTCAAATCTTCTGTAGAGAAAAAGTCTATTTTGATTTGACCACCAACATCTTTCCTGTCTATGTGAACACGAGTACCAAGCTTGTCTTGAAATTCTTCTTCAAGTTCCACTATCTCTGGGTCTGGCATAAATTCTTTTTTACGAACTCGATCATATGCTATTTTCCTAGCAAGCTTTTCTGCTTCACGCACAGTAATTTTTTTATAAACAATTTCTTTGAACAATACCAGCTGTTCTTCAGGATGATCAGCAAGCATAAGTATAGGTCTAGTATGACCTTCTGTAATTTTACCTTCTGACAAACCATCTAGTATCTCTTGTGGTAACGACAACATTCTTAAAGAATTTGAAACGTGCTCACGGCTCTTGCCCATCTTTTTAGCAACTTCTAAATGAGTAAATTTAAATTCATTTACAAGCCGATAAAATGCACGGGCGCGATCTACAGCATTTAAATCTTCGCGTTGCAAGTTTTCAAGAATAGCAAGTTCTAATTTCATTAAAGAACTATCGCCTACTCTTATAATTACAGGAACTTGTGACACGTGAGCAATCTTGGAAGCACGAAGTCTACGCTCTCCCGCAATGAGTTCGTATTCTGTTACAAGCCCACCATCTTCTTTCTCTAATTCAACACGAGACACTGTTAGAGGCTGCAATATACCATACTGCTTTATAGAATCCGCTAATTCTTGAAGCTTTAGTTCATCAAACTCTTTACGAGGCTGATAAGGATTGGGTTTTATTTTATCTGTATCGATCCAGAAAATTGAATTGGAATATAAATTAGACATAAAGCTATTCTAGCATAATATTTATTTTTAAAAAATTGTGCATAAGAAGTTGAAAAATATAAAAAAATAAGGTATATTCAGCTTATGCCGGAGTGGCGGAATTGGTATACGCGAACGACTCAAAATCGTTTCTCGCAAGGGGTGAGGGTTCAAGTCCCTCCTCCGGCACAAAGTTATCCCCATTTACAAATATATCATATGTGATATATAATTTTCTTATGTCTAAAAATTCATCACAAAAACAAATTGGATCTTTTATTAAAAATTTAAGAGAAAGAAAAGGGATCACTCAAGAAGATTTTGCAAAGCAACTAAACACCTCTCAAAGTGCAGTAGCGAGAATGGAGAAAGGAGAACAAAATTTTAGCACAGAAATATTAAACAAAATCGGAGATGTATTGGGCCACAGTATAATGTCTATTAATAATTCAATAGATTTCCAAATAGTTGGTGGTAAGAAATTAAACGGAGAAATAAGTACTAGTTTTTCTAAAAATGGCTCAGTGGGGCTACTTTGCGCATCACTGCTTAATAAAGGTACCACAACCCTACACGGCATAGCTCGCATAGAAGAAGTATACAGGGTCATAGAAATACTAGAGAGTATCGGAGTATCTGTAAAATGGATAGGAGAACACACAGTCAAAATAACCCCTCCAGAAAAATTAGATTTAAAGAACATAAATGTAGAATCAGCCATAAAAACAAGGTCAATTATTATGTTTATTGGTCCATTGGCACATCTACTCCCCTCTTTCTCTATACCACATTCACAAGGTTGCAAACTAGGCAAAAGAACTATCAGCGCCCACACTTATGCGTTGGAAGAACTTGGAATAAAAGTAAAAACCACCAATAATAGCTATGATATAAGTGTCAAAAAAGCAAAACCAGCAAATATAGTAATGTATGAATCTGGCGATACTGCTTGCGAAAACATATTAATGGCAGCATCAAAAATACCAGGTAAAACAAAAATAGAATGTGCTAGTGGTAATTATATGGTTCAAGAAATTTGTTTTTTCTTACAAAAACTTGGAGTAAAGATAGAGGGCATCGGAAGTGGAACTCTCATTGTAGAAGGTGTTAAAGAAATAAATCAAAATGTAGAATATTCAAACAGTGAAGACCCAATAGAGTCAATGATGTTTATTTCTGCAGCTATTACCACAAATTCGCAACTAATTATAAAAAGATGCCCTATCAACTTCTTAACTTTAGAGTTATATAAACTCAAAAAAATGGGTTTGAAGTATAAAATATTAAATAACTATCTATCCGAAAATAAAATGACAAAATTGGTGGATATAGAATTGTTCCCAAGCAAACTAAAGGCACCCGAAGATAAAATTCACGCGAATCCATATCCTGGAATAAACATAGACAACTTGCCGTTCTTTGTGCCTATTGCAACCGTGGCAGAAGGCACTACTCTCATACACGACTGGTTTTATGAAAATAGAGCCATCTATGCTACAGAACTCAACAGATTAAATGCTAGCGTTACTCTTGCCGACCCACATCGTGTGTACATCACAGGGGGAAATAAGTTAAAGGCTGCTCAAGTAGTATGTCCTCCAGCACTACGCCCTTCTATGGTTATATTAATAGCTATGATGGCAGCAAATGGGACTTCTGTGCTCCGCAATGTATATATGATAAATCGTGGCTATGAAGATATAGCAAAAAGGTTGAATTCTATTGGTGCTGATATAAAAATAATGCAAAGTTAAAATGAAACCTAAGGTAATAGTAATATTAGGAGCTACTTCCACAGGCAAGAGTGATATCGCTGTAAATTTGGCTAAATATACACTCAAAAACAAAGCTGAAATAATTTCGGCTGATTCTAGGCAAGTGTATAAAGAACTCGATTTAGGTACAGGTAAAATTACCAAAAAAGAAACGCGAGGTGTGCAACATCATTTATTAGATGTAGCAAATCCAAAAAAACAATTTACTGTAACAGATTTTAAAACAATAGCTGACAAAAAAATAGAAGAGATACTTGCTCGTGGGAATACTCCTATAATTTGTGGTGGAACTGGATTTTATATTGATGCAGTTGTAAACAATATTATTTTTCCTGAAGTACCACCGAACAAAAAATTAAGAAAAGAATTGGAAAAAAAAAGTTTGCTTGAGCTTTTAAATATTTTAAAAAAACTAGATAAATCTAGAGCAAACGATATTGTAGAAAAAAATGAACAAAATAATAAAGTAAGAATCATCAGAGCAATAGAAATAGCGAAAACGCTAGGCAAGGTGCCGAAAGTAAAAAAACAAAATCAAAAATATGAATTTATAAAAATAGGTCTCGTGTTAGATGAGAAAGTATTAAAAAATAAAATCGAAACTAGGCTCTTAGAAAGAATCAAAAAAGGAATGATAAAAGAAGCAGAAAATTTACATAATAATAGCCTCACATTCAAAAGAATGAAAGAATTAGGCCTAGAATATCGTTATATGGCAATGTTTTTAGAAAAAAGAATAAATAAAAGTGAGATGATAGAGGAATTAACAAATAAAATAAACCAGTATGCCAAAAGACAAAAAACTTGGTTTAAAAGAGATACTGAGATAAAATGGTTTAACCCACAAAGTTACAAAGAAATAGAGAAATTTATTAAAGAGAAGTTAAATGCTTAATTTATTATATGATTGAAACCTTCATTAAACAAAATCTACCTCCCAGATTTAAAAAAGAAATAAAAAATGTAAAACAAAAAATTGAATTCTTTTTCAGGAAAAGAAAAGTAGAAATTACTATTGGCGAATTAAAATCAAAGTTTCACATAAACAACCGGAATGACTCAAGGAGGATCAAAACTGATTTTGAAGGAGATTTTACTACCCAACTAATAACATTTTTACAAGAGATACCAAAAAACAGCAAGGTGGTAAACATTGGCGCAGCTCAAGGTCTTTATGCTGTATTTGCAGCTGTTGCTGGTCACACAGTAACAGCAATTGAACCCGACCCAAGTACTTTTAAAGATTTAGAGAAAAACATAGAATTAAATAAATTAAATAATATACAAACCTTAAATATAGCTATTGGGCAAAGTGACGATAATATATTACTACACACAAGTGGTTCGGGCGGCCCAGCACCGAGGATTGGAGACAACAGTGGTTTCAAAAAAAGCATATTTGTAGAAATGAAAAGGTTTGATACAATCTTTAGTTCAGAAAATACACCAGATGTAGTGATTGTAGACATTGAAGGTTATGAAGGAAAATTTTTAGAAGGGATAGGTCAATTAAGACCAAAAGATATTTTTATAGAAATCCACCCAAAGTTATTAGAAAAAATTAATTCTAGTTCAGAAGAAGTATTAAGTATCTTAAAAGATTTAGGTTATAAAGAAAGAAACAAAACCCAAAGAGGTGACAAGTTTCATTATCATTTTACACTCAATTAACTTTCTTTCTTTTTTCTAAAAATTTCTACTACTACTGGCAAAAGGGATAATAACACTACTAGTATAATAATTCCAGACATATAATCTTGAATTTGAGGAAATATTTGTCCTAAAAAGTATCCAGAAAATGTAACTATGGTAGACCAAAGAAGCGAACTAAAAAAGCTATATTTCAAAAAAGTTTTATAATCCATACTCACCACACCTGCCACAATGGGGGTAAATGTACGAATTATTGGAATAAAACGAGAAAATAATATTGCACTTTTACCATACCTATCAAAGAAAATGTGTGCTTTATTTACATATTCTTCTTTTAATAACTTTTTTAAAAAAGAAACTTTGCGCAATCTTTCTATATGTATACCTACATAATAACCTGCAATACCACCTAAAAATGTACTAATAAAAATAAGAGGAACTAAAAAATAAATTTTTAAATAGGTAGTAGACGCCAATAACCCTGCAGTAAAAAGCAAGCTATCTCCGGGTAAAGGGAAAAATATCCCAGACTCCAAAAACACAATAATCGCAATACCTACATATCCATAGGTACTAATAATATAAGGCAAATTAAATACTTCGAATATATCTATCATTGTTATTTTGAAAGTGGATTAAAATTTGTAGTGGTGTCGTAATAATCTTCATTCTCTTTATTTTTTAAGAACTTTACAACTTTATATGTTACAGGAGTAAATAGAATTTCAATAATAGTCTTGAAGACATAATTCGAAAGTATTAATGTGATTAGAATTGAGTTTGGCAAAATACCCCAAAATGCAATCAAAATAAATAATGTACTATCTATTAATTCTCCAACCAGAGTAGAACCTATAGTTCTTGCCCATAGTTTCTTGCCCTTCATCCATACTTTCATTTTTGCTAAGATAAGGGAATTAGAAAATGAACCCAATGTATAAGCTACTAAGCTTGCAAAGACTATTCGAGGAGTAAGTCCCAATATCGCGTTATACGCATCTTGATTTGGCCAATCTGTTGCAGGTGGCAAATATCCCACCACAATAAAAACAAAAGACATCAGAAATGCCATAAAGAAGCCAAGCCAAATAACCTTTTGGGTTTTCTTATATCCGTATACTTCTGTAAGAATATCTCCAAAGATATAGCTCAAAGGGAAAAGCAGTGTCCCAGCATCAAAAACAAGGAAGCCGAAGTCAACTATTTTAGTAGAAACTACATTTGAAATAAGCAAAACAGAGACGAAAAAAACCGAAATAGTGCCTAAGTATTTGTAATTCTTTTCCATACCAACCAATTCTACTACAAATAATTAAAAGCTCCTACTTTAAAATTACATAGCCTGCTTTGTTTTTTAAATTCAAAACAAGCTCATTTTTCCCATTAAAAGAATAGGTTTCTGCTTGTTCTAAAGCTGTTCTAAAGTCTACTTCTTGAGAACCTTCACAATATTTCTTTGTACTATAAATACCACCGAAGCTTATGTTATTTTCCTTTGCAATAAAACTACCACCCATATCATTACAATCAGTCGAAACTGCAAATGTATTATCATTCTTAAAATTTATAAAAAACTTTTTTGCTTCTTTGGGTGTTATATTTGTACCGTTTGAATAACTAGTAGAAACCCATTCCCAAGATTTAGAAAATAAGGAAAGACTGTTCGGACTCACCTCTCCCCCTGCAAACTTTTGAACTACAACTTCTCCACTTTCATTTACGGTGTAAGTGAATTGTGTTTTTTCTTGAAAGTGCCCATCTTCGTAAACCACAGCACCTTCATTCTTATTTACATCAACAGTTGTAGAAACCACATACCATTTACCTCCGAGTGTCGCTTTTATAGGAGAAAGACTTGTTATATTTTGTTTCAAATATGCCTCAACATTTTCTTTTTCATCTACATCTCCACAAGCAACATCATTCAAATCTAAACTATAAGAAATATTTTGTGGTTCTTTGTATATATATACTCCATCACCTCTATCCACCATTTCTCCGAATCCAACACTCGCTGTACCTTCACCAAAAATTATACTTAATTCTTCTTTAACGTTCATTCCTTCTGCTTTTGTGTCCCACCACAAATCCATTTTACGCCCCATAATATAAGGGTCTACTGGTCCTACCGTACCTTCGAATTTACCCACTTTACTGTCTTTCTCCGCAGGAATTAAGTTCAGCTCCCCTGTTGCTTTTTCTCCATCCAAATTCATTTTCAAAACAAATTTATCTGAAAATCCATTGCTGTTTGTATTACCGTATTTTACAAAACAAAGATCAATACCTTTGGGTGCATCACCCACCAATACATCATTTGATACTGGTTCGATTTCTGATTTATTTTTAAAAACAAGAACAATAGCCAGAATCACAAACAATCCTATTAAAAAGTACTTAAATATTTTTTGAGCCATAATTTTATTATTTTAATGTTATGTTTTTTATTATCACAGGTTCAATCGGCCTATCATTAGGTCCTGTTGGAGTATTGTTTATATCATCTACCACTTCTTTGCCAGATATAACCTTACCGAAAACAGTATGCTTGGTATCTAAAAAGTTATTATTAGCAACATTTATAAAAAACTGGCTACCGTTTGTATTTGGTCCGGCATTTGCCATAGATAGGGTGTAAGCATCATTTTTATTATTACTAGTTATTTCATCTGCAAATTTATAACCAGGTCCACCTGTGCCCCAGTATTCTGTCTTAGCATCGTCCTTAGAAAGAGGGTCTCCTCCTTGATTCATAAAACCTTTTATTACTCGGTGAAATTTTGTACCATCATAAAAACCTTTTTTTGCTAGAGTTACAAAATTTTCTACGGTCTTTGGAGTGGACTCACTAAATTCTATTGTTATGTCTCCTTTATTTGTATGGAATATTGCTTGCATAATTTTTTTATTATCTTCTGTATTAATTTTAATATTATTTTCTTCTACCTCTGATACTGGGATGGCTATATCTCCCTCATTTACCATTAAGCTATCTTCTGACTCTACCGCAGATTCATACGAGTCCAATCTCTCGTTTTGATTTACATCACCCTTTTTACCTACAAAAGCCCAAACAATTAATCCTATAATTATAAATAAACCCAATATTAATATGACCTTTTTCATACACTTATTATAACCTATAAATTAAATTTTAAAAATTATCTTCTAACTGGTAATGGGAAAAACATACTGGTTCTTTTTTTGTACTCCTGAAACTCAGGATTTTGTTCCATTTTCTTTTCAAGCATTGGTATACCAGAAACTTTAAGAATCAAAAAAGTTATTGTAATAGGTCCCAGAATACTTACTAATCCATAAGGAACCGACAGAGCAATAATAAAAATGCCCCACCATTGTGTCACTTCGCCAAAATAATTCGGATGTCTGGTATATTTCCAAAGACCACTTTGCATTAATTTGCCTTTGTTTAAAGGATCTTTTATAAATCTTGCCAATTGAGCGTCCCCCACAGATTCAAAAAAGAAGCCTAATCCCCATACAAGTATTCCTAAAAGAACAAGAATGCTAAAAGATTCTACTTGATAAATATTTATAAAAAGCACAGGTAACGAAATCATAAATAACAAAAATCCTTGCAATATATAAATTTGAAAATATGAACGAAGATAAAACCACTTACCCCACTCTACTCGCCAAGCGGCATATCTATAATCTTCTGTTTTATTTTTATTTCTAGAATAAATATGATAAGCCAAACGGAGCCCCCAAATACTCACTAGAATATTTACAATGATTGGCATCCAAAAAGTAGCTTTATTTAGAAGTAAGGAAATCCAAGCAAGTACAACAAAACCCAAACCCCAAGCAATATCCGCTACATCATTTCTTTTTTTAATAAGAGAAATTACAAACCACAAATTCATATAGATAAACAATATCAATCCAAGTGTTATGAAATGGCTCATAAATTTATTTTTGTAGCAATTAGATAAACAATAATTGAAACACCACTAGAGAGAACCATACCCCAAATCAAATCTACTATTGTAACCAAAAGAGGCCAATCTTTCATTGTAGCTAAATTTGTCAAATCATATGTAGCATATGTAATAAGTCCAAATAATACACCTAGAGTCAGTGCGTGCACCCAAGAACCCTTTTCTAATGCCGGAGTAATCACAAACAACACAAGTCCGGCTATGAACAAAAGATAAAAGATAATGGCTGCGTACCAATTAACCTCTGGCTTGAGCAAGAAGCCAATTTGCTTAGCATAAAAGCTTTTTGCTACTAAACCAAGCCACACCATATCTAAAATAAAAAACACAGGCAAAGCAATAAGATATAATTTTATAAACATAGTTTAATTATAACACAAACACATAAACAAACTATCTATATTTCATTCTTTACAGCTTTGTAAATATATTTTTCTATTATTAATTCATAACCTTTTTTATTTGGATGTATTCTGTCTTGAAGCATAAGTGTGCTATCCAAGAAAACTTCTGAAGTCACGAATGGAACTAAATTTATCTTTTCTTGCTTTGATATCTTTTCATAAATTGAATTAAATTGATTTGCATAAGCTATACCTCTGTTAAATGGTGCTTTTATCTCCATTAAGAAGATTTTATTAGCTGGGACAAGCTCTTTAAAGCTTTTTATTATAGCCAAAATATTTTCTTCTGTATCTTCAATCGGTAAATTACGAAGTGCGTCATTACCCCCGATCGTAATCAAAATCATTTCCGGATCATTTGATTTTATAAAGTCTACCCTATCGAGCAACCCTGCCGTAGTCTCGCCACTAATACCTGCATTTATTACCTCTACATTGTAAGAATTTTCTTGTAACTTCTTTTCAAGTTGCATAGGGTAGCTTTCGTTCAGATTCAATCCGTATCCAGCTGTAAGACTATCCCCTACAGCTATTATTTTTATTGCGTCAGCACTTTCTTGATTGTTGTTTATTGTACTAGAATTATTTAGCTTCTTATTAAACAAATTAAAAAAGTCAAAATAATACACAGAAAAAGCCCCGGCTAAGAATACTATTAATAAAAAAATTTTAATTATTTTCTTCATAGTTCAAATATTCTTTCAAGCTCTTGCCACCCCCTTTCCAAGTAAACAAGCTCACTAAAACCAAAATTAATAAAATTAATATAAATATATAAAAAGATATAGAATCAAAATATACAATGCTATCAATCTTTAAATATTTCAAAATAATAAAATTAGAAATAACCAAGCTCAAAACATAAGCGAATATTGATGCGAATAATGTAGTGCTTATAGACTCTATAATATAATAATTCCTGACGAATTTCATAGTCTTGCCAAGCGCCATAAGCCTTGCGCCATCTCTTTTTCTTTCTTTAGAAACACTAGCCAAAAGGGTGCTTATCAAAAGTGCCGAGAGCACAAGTGGCGGTATAGTGATTATCAATATAATAATCAAAAATAAATTTATAATATCTTCTGCGATCTTTGTAATACTGCTAGTGTTTATAATAGATACATTTGGAGCTTTTTGGGTTAGATAATTTGTCAGACTAGAATTCTCATTATCATCAATATTTGCATAGCCGAAAAATGTCGTTGGGAACTTCGCAATTTCACTAGGTGGCAAAATAAAATAGAAAAACGGATATCCACTTCGTGAATCCACTTCTCGAATACTTGTAATTGTAGAATTTATTTCAAAACCTTGTATTAAAAAGGTAATTTTGGAATTTATTTCTAAATTTGCCCTCTTAGCAAAATCTTTTTCTATAGATACTCCGCCGATATTTTGCATATCGAATTCTCCAGAATCTACTTTTTCGCTCGGAAGAAGATAGTCTCGATAAGTTAAATTAAATTCCCGCCCAAGCTCTCTGTCTATCTTTACCTCTTCTTTTGCAAGTTCTTCTAATACATCTGTATCGTCTATCTGGATTATTCTAGCGCGAACATTTGGAAAAAGATTTATTTGAGGGAAATTATTTAACAATTCATCTTTTTGAGAATTTTGTATGTCTAGTACATACACACTAGGTAAAGACCTTTTCAAATCTTGTTTTAAATATTGATCAACCGATGTGCGGATAATAGATAGATTATAGACAGCAAGGAGAGCCACGAAAAGCGAAGAGAAAGCCACTAGTCCAAAGAACCCATCGAACTTCTTTTGCGCCAAAACCATTTTAAAAGAAAAATTAAATTTACCTCTATACTCGTACAGTACATCTACTAAAAAATAGTAAAAAATCATTATCAATCCATATATTGCTACAATACCGAGCACCACGAGAATTCCATAAAATACACTATCTAAGAAATATATTGAGAAGAAAGTAATAGGTAGTATTGCAACTATTACATCCAACACATTACTAACTTTGGCATTCTTAATGTTTTTTATATTGGAGTGATTTAATAATTCTTTGGGCGATATTCTACGCATCTGATTCAAGACGGGAATTGTAGCGAAGATACTAGTAAGTACGAGAGCCAAGAATACAGAAATTAATTCAAGATTGTTTGTATTAAGATGCAATATCAAATCAAAATTATTCTTAACATAAAACACTATTAAGGATGTGAGATAGTATCCTCCAAGTAGCCCGAACATTGTAGCAATAGAAATAACAAAAAGATTTACTAAAAATAGTATTTTATAAATATTCTTGATATTCATTCCAATAGAAATAAGTATTGCAAAGTCTCGCCTCAAGCTCTTGGACAAGTAATTAATAGAAGCATATATATTAACCAATGCTAAAATAGCTATAATTAACACTACCAATACCAAGAATCTTTGTAATGTTTCAAGAGCAAACTCTAACCCACTATTGCCAGAAGCTTCGAATCTCACCCTGACACTTTCTGTTCTTGCATTTTCTTTTATGAACTCAATTTGCTTTTCTGCCAAGACTCCTCCTACTGCCACTTTAACTTGATACTCTTTACGAAACAAACTTATGTCTATTCCTCCGGCATCTATTGTACTTTTATTCAAAAGCACTTTACCTAGAAAGTTAAAGCCACTCACCAAACTCTCTG
>CAYTMO010000034.1:0-11567 GCA_964439045.1 uncultured Candidatus Saccharibacteria bacterium | reverse complement strand
CGCCGTGCCGCCGCCGCTGGCCGCGCATCGAGGCGTGGCTGTCGCGCGTCCGCGGCTTCGAGCCCGCGTGCCAGACGCACTGCAGCCGGTCTGCGTCGAGGTGGCCGGCGTCGACGGCCTGCTGGTAGGCCTCGTCCTGGGCCTCGTGGACCGCGCGCAGCGTCTCGGTGCGGGCGATCGCCTCGGCCCGGTACTTGAGCTGCCGCTCGCTGTAGCGCTCTACCAGCCTGTCGATCCGCTCCTGGGGCAGCGCCTTGCCGGCGTCGGCCGCGGCAGCCACGGCGCGATCGCTGCGGGCGTCGCGGAGCTTGTAGCCGAGGGCCTTGCGGTCGGCCGTCTCGAGCGCGCGCCGGTAGTTGGCCACCCACTTGGCCTGCACGTCGGTCAGGCCGATCGAGTCGCGGATCGCGATCGCGGTCTGCCGTGGGTTCCAGCCCTGCTCGAGCCCCTGGCGCAGCATCTCGCCGAGGGCCTGGCGCTGGTCCTCGCGGAGTCCCTGGATCAGCGACAGCCGGTTGCGCGCGAGCGCCGCCACCGCGCGCGGGTTCGTGCCGTCGTAGCTCACCAGCGTCGCCACCTTGCCCTGCACGTAGGTCGCAACCTCGGCGGCCACGGCGGCGTGCGCGGTCACCGTCTCGGCGGCGAGCTTGCCAGCGGCGGCCTCCACGTCGTCGAGCAGCGTCCCGATCGAGCCGTCCTCCAGCGCGGCCTCGAGCTGCGCGACCGAGCGCCGGCGGCGGACGATCCGCATCACCTCGCGGAAGCGCTTCCGCATGCGCGGCTCGAGCCGGGCCACAAGTTCTTCCAGGCGGCGGCGGGTCACGCGGCGTCCCTCACGCGGATCGGCCGGCCGTCGGCGTCCACGAGCTCGACGCCGCGCGCGGCCAGCTCGGGCAGGATCTCGGCCAGCACCGTGTCGACGCCCTTGGCCATCGCGAGCTGACCCGGGGATGCAGGCCCGGCCTCGCGGCGGCGGCCGGCGAGCAGCACCAGCCGGTCGCACGGGCGGCCGGAGGTCTGCGCCAAGGCCTTGCGGAGCGCCCGCGCCACCGCGACGCCCTCCACGATCAAGTCGGCGCTGGCGGTGAGCATGCGCGCCGCGACCGCCTGCGACGCCTCCGACCAGCCGAGCCCGATCAGGTCGTCGGTCGACAGGAGCGCGGTCCCGGAGCGCAGCGCCAGCGCGGTGGCCAGCGTGGTCTTGCCCGAGCGCGGGCCGCCGGCGATGGCGAGGATCACCGCGCCCCCGCCCCGGGCACCGTCGCCGCGAAGGTGTAGGTCGCGGCGGCTGGGTCGTCCTCGATCGGCCCGACGATCTCCAGCCGCTCGCCGCGGATCGTCACCGCGTCGCCGACCTCGGGGATCACGCGCGCGCCGTCGGCGACGATCGACGCGCCGAACAGGGTCACCGTCACCGTGCGGACGCCGGCCTTCGCCGCCTCGTCGCGGATGCCGCGGCACGGGATCTCCGTCTCGACCGCCCGCGTCCCGCCAGCCGGGTCCGCGGTGGCGACGACGCGCGAGGCGCGGCGGTGGAGCGTCGCCGGCATCCCGAGCCCGGCGCGCTGCATCTCGCGGTCGACGATGCCGGCCAGGTCGAGGCCGGCGATCTTCGTGCTGGCGGCGGTCGTGGTGCGGGACATCGCCGCGATCGTGCGGCGGGCCGACGCCGCGGCCCAAGTTGGTCACCCCGGGTAGTTGGTGACGATCCAGTCGCCGGTCTGCACCGTGCGCTTGAGCGCCGGGGTCGCCATGTCGAAGATCACCGCGTAGCTGTAGGTGCCCGCGGTGGCGACCGCGGCGGCCGTGATCGCGAACTCGATCGACGACGTGGCGGCCGGCGTGACCGTGCCGGCGATCGTGTCGACGGTCGTCCCGGCGCTGGTGACGATCAGCAGGTGCGCGGTGTGGCCGGTCAGGTCCGACGGCCAGGTGAACGTCTCGGGCGGCTCGCGGTCGCCCTGGACGCGGGTGATGTCCTCGATCGTCGGCGTGCTCATGTGGTCCTCGTGAGCCGCGGGGCGGCGGTAGTGCGGGTGAGGGATGGCGCGGGCGTGGTGCGGGCGAGCGACGGGGCTGCGGTCGTGCGCGTGATGCGCGCTGGCGTGGCGCGCGTCAGGGCCGCCGGTGACGCGGTGGTGCGCGCCAGGGCGTAGGCCGAGCCGTGCGGGATGACGGCCATGGCTAACCCGTGACGCCGTAGCGGTCGGCGTCGTCGAAGTCGCTGCAGGTGCTCGTCCCCGACACGTACGAACCGCCCGCGATGTCGCCGCTCGCCGTCGCGCCCTCGAGCAGCGGCGAGAGCAGGGCCATCACCCGTGAGGGGAAGCGCGCGCCGGCGACGGGCGCGAAGTTCTCGACCGCCACCCCCTTGGCCTCGATCCGCTTGATCCGCGAGCCCGTGTCGTCCTGGGTCAGCACCGCCGGGTCGAGCAGCGCGGCCAGGACGAGCTCGTAGCAGGCGGTCGCGACGTCGGCCGCCGCTGTACTCGGCACCGCGTTGGCGGCGTCCTCGAACGGCAGGAGCGCGATCAGCCGTGTCGCCTCGACGTGCACGCGGTTGACGTTCGCGCTGTCCGCGGCCACGGCCGCGGCGTAGGTCGCGTAGTAGGTGCTCGAGCCGTTGGCGCGCGAGGCCAAGCCCGCGCTGTCGCCGAACACGTCGAAGGTGTCGCTGCCGATCGTGACGGTGCCCATGGATCAGTCCTCCTCGGGGTCGGCCGGATCCGGCGGGTCGAGCGGGTCATCCTCGAGATCGGCGGGGTCCGGCGTGGGGCGGGTGACGCCGGCGCGGCTCAGTGCGCGCTCGCGGCCCAGCGCGGCGGCCTCCTCGTCCAGCTCGGCGAGTGGTGGCAAGCCGAGGTTGGCGAGGATGGCGGCCACGATCCCATCGGCGCGGCCGGGCTCGACGCCGGCGGCGGTCAGGAGCGCGCTCACCGACTGGACCACGGCGCCGCCGTCGGCGAACTCGAGCGCGTTCCACGTCAAGGTCGGCAGGTTCTGCGGGTCGGCCGGGCTCGCCGGGTCGAAGCCGTTGAGGATCCACAACGGCCGCACCAGGTCGCGCCTGGCCGTCTTGGCGAAGCCGTTGAGGAAGCTCGACACCGTGCGGAGCCGCGCGCTCTCCTTCGACTGGTGCAGCGCCTGCGTGCCGCTGTCGCGCCCCATCGCCTTGTGCTCGGCGTTGAGCGCCGCCAGGATGGTCCAGGCCAGATCCTTCACGCGGCCGCGCAGGGCCTCCATGCTCGTAGACACCGACTGCAGCACCTCGGCCGAGTGCTTGCGCACGCTGGTCGGGTTGCCCTCGCGGTCGGCGAACGTCGCGGAGTCGAGGATCAGGCCGGCGTCCTTGCGCTTGGCGGCGCTGACGAAGCCCATCGCGTTCTCCATGTCGCGCGCGAAGTCGGCCGCGGTGTAGGTGCGGCCGTTGACCATCTTCCCGACCATCGCGAGCTTGGCCTCGATCGGCGCGTAGATGATCGGCGTGCCGTGGACGTCCTTCTCGTAGCCCTGATCGAGCAGCCGCTCGAGCACCTGCAGCCGACGGATCGTCTCGGCGAGGAAGCGCATCACGCCATCGCCCGCGGGGTGCGTCGTCGTCGGCAGGTCGCGCGAGTAGATCAGCCGCTCGCGGGCGATCGGGATCTCGGCCTGGCTGTCGGGGTCGCGCTGGACCACGCCGCGGAGCCGGCCGGTGGCGACG
Source organism: uncultured Candidatus Saccharibacteria bacterium (assembly GCA_964439045.1). GTDB lineage: Bacteria > Patescibacteriota > Minisyncoccia > Phycocordibacterales > UBA9973 > UBA9973. The sequence goes on along the minus strand of CAYTMO010000034.1, from coordinate 7,864 downwards.
TCGACGTCCCACCGCTCGATCGTCGACAGGGGGATGGTCATCACGTCGGCGAGCCCGAACGCGCCGAGGCTGCCGGCCGGCATCACCTTCGCGGTCCACACGCCGACGCGCGCGCCGTCGATCAGCGCGAGCGCGTGCTCCATCACGACGCGCTCCCACTCGGTCGCCAGGTTGTCCAGCTGCCGCTGGAGCCACGCCGCGCGCTGCACGTCCTCGGGCAGCGGCTCGTCGGCGTCCTCGGCCTTGTACGGCTTCACGGTCCAGCTCGGCGCGCCGGCGAGCAGCAGGAAGTCCCGCAGCGCCAGCCCGACCTCGGCGACGGTGCGCTTCCAGCCCTCGTAGTGCTTGTGGCGCTGCGTCCCGCGCAGGTCCGCGCTCGACTCGTTGTCGGCGACGTAGCCCGAGTAGATCGCCAATCCCGAGGTGCCGACGGCCTCGGTCGCCGGCGTGCGGGGCATCTGCGGCACGTCGCCGGCCTTCGCGATCGGAACGCCGGCGGCGGCCTTGGCCATGTCGGCGTCGCGTAGCGCGCGCAGCTTCGACATGACGTCCTCGCTCAGCGGCGGCTCACCGGGCGCCGACGACTCGGCCGGCGCGGGCAGCGCCAGCGGCTTGGCCGACGTGCGGCGGAAGGCAGAGGCGAGGCGGCCGAAGATGGACATGGCGGGCCGATGCTGCGCGTCGATGCCGCGGCGCCCCAAGTTCACGCCGCGCTCGCCGCCATGGCTCGGATCTCGTCGGGCGACAGGATGCCGCGACCGGCGGGCTCTTCGGGCGGCGCCTCGGCGAAGTGGTTGATCGCCTGGCACACGGCGTCCGGGCGGTCGTCGAGCGCTCCGTTCGGCACCGCACACGTCTCGTCGATGTGCTCGTCGGCGAACTCGGCGCCGTCGCGCATGAACACCAGGCGCGCGCGGTAGGTCGGCAGCGCCGCGTTGAACCGCTCCTCGAACGTCTTGGAGCCGCCCTCGACGAGATCGATCGGCACGATGATCGGTCGGCCGTCGCGGTCAAGCAGCGTGGCGTTCTCGATGTCCCGTCGCAACGAACTGGTCGCGGCCTCGCCCTGGGCCTTCTCTTCGACGAGCACGCCGGTCAGCTCCCGCGCCCAATCCACCATGATCTCCTTGATGGCGTCGATCGTGCCGAGAAACTGCAGCCGCTGCGTGCGGTCGTCGAGGATGAAGTGCATGTTGCCCTTGCGGCCGACGACGACGAGCCCGACCTGCGACGACTTCTTGCGCTTCGAGCCGTTCTTGGGGTCGACCGAGAGCACGCACTCGTCGAGGTCCAGGCGGCCGTCGTGGCGCCGCCGCAGCACGTAGGCCTCGTCCGGGCGCCGGGTCGGGTCGGGGTCGTAGTCGTCGCCCACGCGCGGCCGGCAGCCGGCGGGGCGAGCGCGGAACGGCGGCGGGTCGCCCTCGATCACGAACCACCGGAACCACAGCCGCTTCACCTGGCCGCCCTCGACATTCTCGGGATCCTGATTGCCCTGCGCGGCCCAGCCGTCGGCGCCCAGCCGATCCTTCTCGCTCGCGATGTAGTCGGGCGTCCACTGCGCCGCGAACAGCACCTCGCCGAACTTCTCGCGCGGGTCGGTCCAGCCCCATGGCGTCGTGCACCGCTTCGCCGGATCGAACTCCACCGGCAGCACGAACGCCGCCCAGCGTTTCCGGTGCTCGATGCTCCACGCGCCGCAGCACTTCGCGCGCGCGATCGCCTTGCGGTCCCCGACGCGCACGCCGCGGAGCTTGAGGTTGCTGGTCAGGTCGTCGACGTGGACGTGCTGCTGCAACATCATCGTCGCCGACGACCACTTGAGGCGGTTGCCGATCGCGAGGTCGTACTTCTCGCGCACCTCCTCGCGCGCGGCGTCGCTCCACACCTTCGCGGCGTCGTCGGGGTCGTCGCCGAACAAGAAGTCGGCGTGGATGCCCGACCAGCTCGACAGCCACGGCACCGAGACGCGATCGCCACCGGCGCTGTTGCTCCACTTCTCGATCGAGTCGATGACCTGGCCGCTCGAGGTGACGCCGACCTTCCAGTCAGGCTTGAAGGTGTCGCGGTACCACGGCGAGCTCACCAGGTCCTTGGTGTGCGCGCTGTCGCGGCTCACGTTCTTGCCGGTGCCGCTGGTGCACACGAACTGCGCCGCCGGCGCGTGCAGCCACACCCACGCCTGCAGGTAGACCATCCAGACGCGCGACTTGAGCGTGCCGGGGCCGCCGTTCACGACGAGGTGATCGACGAGCAGCTCGCCCTCGATCCGCTCCATGCCGTGCGCGCGCCAGTAGCCGTCCTGGCGCGCCACCATCGCGGGCGTGGCCTTGCCGTGCGCGACCAGCCAGCCCTCGGCGAACGCCTGCGCCGTGTCGCACAGCGCCTGCAGGTGCCAGTTCCACCGCAGCTGCGAGGCCTCGACGACCGACCAGCCGCGGCGAAAGAACCACGCGAACGAGCGCCGGCACTCCTCGGCGTCGATCTGCCGGATCCACTCCAGGCGCTGCACCTCGGTGATGTGGACCGTCGCGGTCACTGTAGGTCGGGCGGGTCGCCCGCCTCGGGATCGTCGTCGTCGAGCAGCACGCCGCCGGTGGCGCGCTCGAGGGTCGCGCGCACGTTGGCTAAGGCCTCGTCGCTCATCTCGGCGACCGGCAGCGGGACCACGACCTGACCGCCGCCGACCTTCTCGCCGGCGCTGGTGACGTCGACGGTCTGCTGCGGGCGACCGAAGCCGCGATCGGTGAGCCAGGCCGCGGCCGAGATCTGATCGCGCGCGGTCGCGTCGTCGTGGGCTCCGGTCGCGATCGCCCGCATCTCCTCGACGATCTCGACCCAGCCCGCGTCGCCCACCGTATCGCGGACGAGCCGCGCCAGGCCTCGGGGACGGCCGCCGGGGTTGCCGCTCGTGCCCTTGGGGAAGGGCTTTCCAGGTGCTGACACACGCTGATCAGGCCCTGTTTTGAGCCGGCGCCCCAACTTGGGACCGCCGGCCCGACTCGCGGATGGTGTCGAGGTGCCGCCCGGCCCGCCCGACTCCAAGCCGCCCCGCCGCGGCACCCGTGCGCCCTCGCTGGCGGACACGCTGGACGAGGCGGACGAGCGCGCACAGGCCGCCGCCGCGGTGATCGAGCGGGACCGGGCCGCGGCTGCGGTGATCGAGCGGGACGTGCGCGAGGGGTTGGCCGCCGAACAGCCGGTGCTGTCGACCCCCCGCGCCCGCACGCCAGCCGAGGTTGAGCTGCGCAAGACGATCGACGAGCTGCGCCGTCTGCAGCCCGAGTGGCACGTCGCCGAGCAGACCGCGCGCAGCCTCGAGCAGCTGGCCGACGTGATCGAGCAGGAGCGCACCGACCGGCTCGCTGTCGACGACAAGAAGAAGCACGCCGACGAGATCGAGACCGCCCGGCAGAGCTGGCGCGGCCCGGTGTGGAAGGCCGCCAAGGCCATCGCCGCGGCGCTGGCGCTGACGATCGCCGGCGCTGCCACCAAGGCGCTGATCGACTACGGCGACAACCGCCGCGCCGCCGCCCAGCAGGCGGAGGTGATCCGCTTGCAGGGCGCCAAGCTCGTCGAGCTGACCGAGGCGATCGACCGCGAGCGGTCCGCGCGCGCCGACGCCGACGCCTCGTTGCGTGAGGCGATCGCCGCCGACCACGCCGTCCTGTCCCTGTTCGCTTCCCGCGCCGGGATCCCGGCGCCGTTCCCGATCCACCCGTGAGGACCACCATGACCGCCGCTCGCCGATCGAACCTCGTCACCGCCGCGATCTTCTTCGCCGCCCTGCTCGTGTTCTCGCTGCTGTTCGCCCGCCTCGCCGGCGCTGGCGTCGATGCCGGCGACCTGGCCGTCACCGACGCCGGCGTGGACCGCGTCGTCCTCGCCGACCACGCCGCCCCCGACGCGGGCCCGTACCGCACGCCCGGCCTGGTCGACACCCGCGTCGCCGCGGACAACCCCGACCCGGGCGCAGCCGACATGACGAACGCCGAGCCGACGGCGATCAAGGTGCCGGCGCCCAGCTCGGATCCCGGTGGCCTGCTGGGCGTGACCAAGGACGCGCGCAAGCTCGGCGGCCTGTGGCTGATGGTGATCGTGGCGGCCTTCGCGGTCGCAGCCGAGGTGCGCAAGCGGACCGCACCGAAGGACGGCGAGACGCCGCCCGACCCGCGCAGCTGGCGCGCGCGATCGTACGCGCTCGCCTGCGCCGCTGCCGTGCTACTGGCCACGCTCATCGACATCAAGGCAGGCGGCGCCGGCTGGGTCGCGCTCGCGATGCCAGGCGCCTTCGCCGTCGGCCGGGTGATGGACGCGATCGACCCGCCCAAGGGCAGCAAGAGCAAGGCGACCACGGCGGGCGCGTAGCCGTGCGCCGCCGCCTGGCCGAGCTGCTCTCGGAAGTCGCGTCGCGCCTGCTCGAGCTGGCCAACCGCCTCGACCCCGAGACGGTGCAGCTGGTCGAGGAGCTGGCGGACCTGGCCGAGCCCGAGGTCGTCGACCCGTCGCGCGAGGTCGCGATCGGCTTGACGATGCGGCAGGCCGGCCCCGACGGGTGGCTGATCCTGCACCAGCCCCCGTGCGCCGGCCGGCACGGCTGCACCTGCACCCCGCACGCGATCCGATCGCAGGGCGGGCAGGCGTGATCGCCGAGCTGATCGCCGGCGCCGTCGGCGTGGCCACGATCGCCGGCGTCGCGGTCTACGCGATCCGGTCGGTGCGGGTCTACGCCGACCGCGCCCTGGCCGAGCTCGAGGCCCGCCGGGTCGCCGACGTCTCGGTTGCCACCTCCGCCGGCGACCTCCGCATCGCCGACGCCAACACCGACGCCTTCCGGCGCGCCGCCGAGCGCGAGCGCCGCCGGTCCGCCGCCATCGAGGAGTACGCCCGCCATGCCCGCACCCGCCCGATTCCTCTCGATCCTGACGCTGACGGCGTGGATGCTCACGACCTCCTGCTGTCGGCCCTCGCCGACGTCGCCAGCCTCACCCCGCCCGAGCCGGTGCGAGCCGGTGGCGATCGAGGTGCCCCAGCCGGCGCCGATCGACTGCCGATCGCTGGTGGGCCCGGCGCCGGCGGCGGCGCTGGCGACGCTGAGGGCCCTGCCACCGTGCCGGGGGGGTGACGGCGTGCGCCTGCCCGCCGACGCGCCGTGCCGGTCGACGGCGGACGCCGAGCGCGGCGACCTGGCCGCGGCGGCGGTGCTGCGGTGGGGCTCCGACCTGTGGCGGTGCGCGGCGCTGGCGGCGGGTGGTGGTGCACCGTGACGCGCCTCGCCGACCTCAACCCGCGCTGGCTGCGCGCGATAGCCGACCCGCTGAGCCAGGGCTACGGCGTCGAGTTCGACTGCCCGTGCGGCGGCGCCGCGCCTGGCTGCCCGCAGCGGATCTGGCTGATGTTCGCCAACCCGATCGGCGGCCCGCCGGCGCGGATCGGCAAGCAGAAGTGGCAGCGCACCGGCGACACGTTCGAGTCGATGACCCTCGAGCCGTCGATCCATCACCGCAGCCCCGATGGCGACACGCACTGGCACGGCTGGCTGCGCAACGGCGGGATGGTGTCGTGCTGAGCGGGTTGTAGCGGCTCACCGCTTCTATGTCGGCGCCGCGCCGAAATCACTCGCGCGGCCCGTCGAATTTCCAACCGACCGAGGTAACCATGGGCAACTACAGCATCACGATCGAGGGCGTCGGATCGCACGGCAACTTCAACCACGGCGACGCCGAGGCCAACGCGGCGCGCCTGGTGCGCGACCTGACCGAGAAGGCGCACAGCATCACCCACGCGATGGTCCACGCGGGCGGCGGGCGCTGCGAGCTGGCCGTGAAGTACGCCGACGGCGTCGCGGCCGTGCTGCGCAGCGACGGCGGCGAGGTCACGCCGATCTTCCACGACGTGCGTGACCTCGCCGCGCACCTCTACCGCGTGTACTGCGACAGCAGCGGCGGCAAGAACTTCCGCGGCGACCCGTGCCCGGCCTGGGCCGACCTCCCGGAGGCGATCCAGCAGCACTGGACCGCCGTGGCGCTGGCGGCGCGCCGGTGAGCGGCATCCTCGCCCCGTTCTCGGCCGCCATCCGCCGCGCCGTCGCCGCTGCGACCGAGGCCGCCGCCGCCCGTCCCGCGCTGCCCAGCTCGCGCTCGCCGCTGGCGGTGCAGGCCGCGAAGCAGTGGAACGCCGGTGACCGTCCGCGCGAGTGGCAGGGCCGCGAGTACGGCCTGGTGGTCCACACCACCGGCGGCGGGCTGCCCGCCAAGGCCCGGGCCAAGGGCGTGTACCCGACCGTCCTCGGCGCCAGCGTCTACTACGCGAGCCACGGGTGCCACTACCTGTGCGGCTGGCGCGGCCTGGACGGCGACCTCCTGCAGCTGGCCGACGACCGCGAGCAGGCGCAGGGCGTCGGGATCCGCGCCGACGACCCCGAGCACAACCAGTGGCGGTCGGTGCGCCGCGGTGCCGGCGCCTGGGAGCGCGACCTGCCCGGCGACCTCGTGGCGCGGTGGCGCCGCCGCTGGCCGGGCTGGGCTAACCCGCTCGACCTCCTGCCGGGGACCGAGATGGCGAACGCGCCATACCTCCACCTCGAGATGATCCCGTGCGTGTTCCACGGCGACGACGGGCTGGTCACCGCCGCCGAGCCGCGGGCCGCCGGGCTGCGGTTCACCCAGGCCCAGCACGAGGCGGTGATCGCGCTCGCGTGCGACCTGGCCGAGCGCAAGGGCTGGGTCGGCGAGGTCAGCGGGGCGCCGTGGTGGCGCACGCCGCGGCTACTCGGCCACGAGGACCTGACGCCGCTGTCGCGCCACGACAAGGCCGGCGGGTGGGACCCGGGCGCGCTGCGGCCGACGCCGTACTTCGACTGGACCTACGTCTACGAGCGGGTGGCCCAGCGGCACCGGCAGCTCGATCAGGCAGGGCTCGTGATGGCGCACCGCGACCTGGTGCGAGCGGACGGCGGGCGGTACGCGCGGTTCTAGCCTGGCTGGGCTCGACCGATTGCGGTAGCCTGTCTTCGAGCCGCGGCCCGACGGCTCCCAGGATCGCAGCGGCGCCGCCTCGCCGTGTCGGGCTACCTATCGCGCTTCCGTGGGCCCCGGCCCGAGATGCGCTTGCCGTCGGCGATGACGAACCCTGACGGGTCCACGTACACGCTGCCGGACTCGCACAGCTCGCCGTTGACGGTGACCGTGCGTGGCCCCGACACGGCCACGCCGTGCGCGACCAGGTACGCATCGATCGCCGTTGCCACCTCGGAGCCGGTCAGCTCGATCAGGACGCCGGGACCGTACTCCGTTGTGCCGCTGCCGTGGTCGATCTTCATCGCTCACTCCTTCCGCGCCCGCAGGCGCTCGTTGTCATCCAGCACCGCACCCACCTGCGCATCCACATCCTCGCCCACGGGCCGCCCGGTCACCTCAGCCAGCCGCTCCAGGGTCACCTGCCGCAGCCGAACGACCTTCCCCGGCCGGGGCGCCGCTGCCATCCGCCGGCCGCTGGCGCCCGCGACCACCGCCGGCGGGGCCAGATCGGCGGCGCGCAGCTCGTCCAGGATCGCCCGGGCGGTCCGCGGGTCGACCTCGAGCTCGACGGCCAGCGCGGCGCCGGTGATCGGCGGCTCGCGGCGCTCGGTGCGGGCGGCAACGATCGCGATCGCGCGGCTGCGGAGGGCTGCAGAGGTGGCGGGCGGGGGCTTGCCACGGCGGGGCACGGCGCGCAGCGTAGCGCGGGCGGCGGTCACGTGGGCAGCTCCGCAAGACGCCAGCACTGGCAGGGCCGCGGCGTGGGGTCGGGCGCGTTGCCCTGCGGCGTCGTCCACCCGGGCGGGAAGCCGGTCGTGTAGCCGCAGGTCGGGCAGTGGGGCGTGGTG
>CAYTMO010000033.1:0-11645 GCA_964439045.1 uncultured Candidatus Saccharibacteria bacterium | reverse complement strand
CCGAGTACACGAGCGCGCGCGCCGAGCAGGGCGCGACGGTCGAGGCGGCCACCGGCCGCACCGCCGACTGGACGCCGAGCGCGACGGCCCTGCAGATCGTCGACCTTGGCCACGACGACGGGTCGGACGTGGCGACCGGCGTGATCGGGCGGGTGCGGCTGCGGGCGCGCGAGCCGCGGCTCTAGTCGGCGAGCGGCAGCGGGATCTGCTCGACGGGCCAGTCGGGCGACCGGGGGACGATCGTGATCCGCGGCTCGGCTGACCGTTGCGCGAGCTCGCCGCGCAGCTCGTCGAACCCGGCCCGCATGCGCTCGATCGCCGCCGCGCGCTGGGCCTCAGCAGTCCGCCGGTGCTCGTCGCGCTGGCGGACTGCCGCACGCCGCGCCGCCACCTTCACCGCCGCCAGCCGGGCCGCCTCTGTGGCGTCGATCGCTCCGGCCGCGGCCGCTGCGACGTTGGTCCTGCGCGCTGCCGCCAGCTTGCGCGATCGGCGCGCGGACCTCGCCAGCCGCTCCGAGACGACGCCGGCCAGGCGCTCGAGTTCCTCGGCGGTGAGCTCGCCGATGGCCTCCATGGCGGCGGCCCACCGGCTGGCAGCGTCGGGCGGCGGCTGGCTTCGGAGCGCGTGGCGGCCGCCGGCCGTCGCCCGCCACTTCTTGGGCTGGCGCTCGAACTCCCAGCGCGTCACCACTCGCCTCCGAAGATCTCGTCGGCGGTTGGCTCGCGCGGCGGCGGCGCGTCGCGCTCGATCCGCCGGATGCGCGGCGGCGGCGAGGTGTCGGTCAGCAGCACGCGTTCCACGACCGCGACCAGATCCTCGCCGATCGGCACCTCGCTGCCCAAGTACTCGAGCACGCGGCGGGCCCGCGTGCGGAGGTCGTCGTCGGAGGCCAGCGCGCGGCGGCCGTCGACCTGGGCGAGCAGCGCCGCGATTCGGGCGCCGTCGCCGGGGAGCGGCTGGCCGTTGACCAGCTTGACCCCGATCTTGTCGCAGGCACTCAGCGTGTACAGCCGAACCTCTTCGACCGACACGCCCATCGAGCGTGCGATCTCCTGCACCTGCATCGCCTCGGCGTGGTTCGCTCTGGCCTCGTCGGTGGTCCAGTTGATCAGACGGCCGTCCTCGTCGACGGTGCCATCGTGTGCGCTCACCCGCTGCTGGACCTCGACCGAGCAGGTATCAGGCACCTCATCGAGCCGCTCCAGGGCCTCGAGCCCGAACGCGTCGATCTCGCCGTCGGTCGGCACCGCCGGCAGCGCGGGCCGCCTGCCCATCGTGGCGGGGAGGCCGGCGCGGTTCAGCATCAGCTCGGCGTAGCGCCGGCCGCTGATCTCGATCGGCGCGCCAGAGTCGATCAGCAAGTGCCGCGGGCAGGTCACGAACGGGCACGGGCCCAGCGTGCCGTCCTCGAGGCGGCGCCACCGCTCGACCGCGGTGCACACGCCGTCGGCCCCGAAGCGCGGCCGCTCGTGGCCGAGCTCCTCGCGCCAGCCCTGGATCTCGGGCGGGTCGACCGACACCGCCAGCGACCCCTGCGCAGCCAGCATCTCGCGCTCGGCGCTGACCTTGCGCGCCGGCCGCACCAGCGTCTCCGCCAGCTTGTCGGCCTCGGCGACCAGCGCCAGGTTGTCGCCGGTGGCGTCGAACCCCGGCAGCAACCCGAGCTGCACCCTAGGCGGCGGCCCGCTCACCGACGCCCCCGGGTGTGGATCGTACGATCCATCGGCCTGGCGCCGGTTGCGGCAGCGAGCTGCTCGGCGTGCAGGGTGGCGCAGGCTGGGTGCAGGCCCATCGACGGCTCCAGGCACACCCCGCAGCGCGGGGTGGCGATGGCCACCAGCCGCTCGAGCAGATCGCGTAGCTCGGGCGTGACGGTCCCCGCCGGCGCCAGCGCGCGCACGCGCTCGACCGCGAGCTGGTAGCCGCCGGGCACGGGCCCGATCACCGCGGCGATCAGCGCGACCACGCGCCCGCGGCGGTTCTGCGCATCGAGGTTCTCGCCGATGTCGATCATGGCGCCCTCGAGATCTGGCGTGCCACCCACGCCCAGCGGCTCGGCGACCGCACGGGATCGTCGGCCAGGCGGTAGGCCCACCACTTCTTCTTGCTCGCCCGCGCGATCGCCTTCGCGGCGTCGTCCTGTGGGTAGGCCCGGATGGTGCGGACGCGGCACCCGGCCGGGACGACGGGGATCATCTCCTCGTAGCGCGGCATCAGGACACCGCCTTGCAGAACAAGCCCTGGCGCAGGTAGCTGGCGCGCGCACCGGCGGCCCAGATGTAGCCCGGGCACGTCGGATCGCTGGCGGCAGCACAGGCGGCGCAGTGCCACACCGCGGCCTGCGGGTACATCAGGCACCCGTCGCTGAGCGCGGCGCGGGTCACGGCCTCCACGAGCAGCGGGGGATCTTTGGCCAGCGCGATCGCGGTCGCGTAGACGACGACGCGGGCGCAGCGGCTGCACTTGACCCAGCTCAGGTGGACGCGGTTGGTGACCGCCGCGGCGAGCGTCAGCGGGGCCATCGGAGGGGGATTCACGCGGACCTCGGGACACGCAGGCCGGCGGCGCGATCACGGCACGCGTGGCAGGTGTGGCGGACGCCACCGGGGCCGGTCGACGTGATCAGCCAGCGCAGCTTGAGCGCGAGGACGTGCAGCGACTCGGCCATCGCCTGAGCCACCTCCTTGGCGCGCTCGCCGCGGACGCCCTCGCCGTGGGCGCGCAGCTCGAGCTGGTCGCCGCACTCGTCGCATGTCATCGAGCAGCCGCGTACGTTGCGGCCGGTGTCGTGCTTCGGTGGCACGCGATAGGTCCTCATGGTGACTTCCTCGCCGGCGCGGCCGGCTCGATCGTGATGTGCGCGCCGGGCGCGCGGTTGTCGGCGAACCACTTCTCACCCGCCCACGAGACGACCTGCCCGTCGTCGACGATGGCCAGCCCGCTGAGGGCGTCCCAGGTCGATCGGAGCAGCTTGTCCCCGTCGCGCTTCTGGATCGGCCGGTCGCCGACGTCGCCAGGGCGGCGCGGCAGCCAGAAGTCGATCACCACGCGCACCGGTCCAGTCAGCGGCGGCGCGCCGCGCATGGCGATCTTGCACGCCCAGCCCACTGCGCTGGCCCACGAGGCCTGATCGCGCGCGTTCTTCTTCGACGCCGCCAAGACCATCGGGCGTCCGGTGGTGTTGCTGAGCACCGCGCGGGTCGACCCCTTCGTGGCCGGGATGCCGTCGACGTCGAACGCGATCACGGCGACGCCTCCGCGGGCGGCAGCTCGGCCACGGTGCACGCCACCACGAGGCGCCCGCGCAGCCAGTGGCGGCTCGTGATGCGCGCCGGGCCGTAGCCGACGATCAGCGTGTCGAGGATCCGATCGCCGACGGCCGGCTCGCCAGCGAAGGTGTACGGCAGCTCGGTCGGCACCGATCCGGGCGCCGGGTTCAGCTCGTGCTCGAGCACGCCGTCCGTCCGCCGCGCCAGGCACAGGCGGCTGACCTTGAGGGTGGCGGCGTTCATGCGGCCCTCGCTTCCCGCGACCGCTCGCGCTCGGCCCGCTTCGCGCGGCACGCCGCGCACCACGCCAGCGCCGACTCGCGCGGGCCGCCGCACTTCGGGCAGGCGCCGGCCGCCTTGAGCGCGTCGTAACGGTCCATGCTGGCGGTGCTGTTCTCGACGGTGCAATCGCGGCAGCGCACGCCGGCGCCGTTGCGCGGCTGGCCGCAGTCGATGCACGCGGCGATCGCATCGGTGGCGGCGCGGCGGGCCGCGTACTTCGCGGCGTAGAAGCCGGGCTGCGCGCGGCGCGCGCGATCCGACTCGGCCACCGCGTCAAGGCAGGTCGGGCAGTGGACCGTCGTCCATTCGGGCAGCATCGCGCCGCGGCAGCGCGGGCAGAGGCCGGCGTCGACGGCGGCGTAGTAGGCGGCGGCGGTCAAGCTGCACCTGCTTCCGCCGGCGCCTGGTTCCCCCACACGTCCCGGCCGGGCCGGGTAACGCGGGCGAACATCTCGAGGCGCGGCCCCTTCGACCGGCGCTCGATCAGGTCGTACGCCTCGGGCGGCTTGCGGCTGTGGATGCGCTGGCCGCCCTCGGCGCGCGGCACCGGCGCCAGGATCACCGACGGGATGTCCATCGCCTCGGTGCGCACCGCGAAGCCATTGCCGCGGACGCCAAGTAGCAACAGCTCGTGGCTGCCGCGCAGGTACTGCCCGATCCCGATCGCCGGCCGCATCTGCCCCGACAGCAGGTCGACCTGGTGGTGGAGCTTGACCCAGGCGGCGTGGGTCACGTAGCGGAAGCCGAGCGCGTCGACCAGCCAGAGCCCGTCCTCGAGCGAGGACATCGTGGTCCAGCACCAGAGGTGGCAGTCGGCGGCCGGCCGCCAGCTCGGCGATGCAACGATCGCGCGCAGGATGTCGGCCCGGTCGTCGATGACGTCATAGTGGTCCTGAGCGCCGCGACCACCACCGCCGCGCTCGCCCCACGGCGGGTCCATCTGGATGCACGAGTACTTCACGCCGCCCTCGCTTCCGCGCGGAGGTGCACCGCGACCTTCTCGGCCTCGAGGTGCGCCGCGCATGTCGCGAACCCCGGCACCGCCGGCGCGCCGCACGCACGGCGGCACAGCCCAGCCGCCGCCAGCCGCTCGTAGCGCCGCGCCAGCCGCGCGCGCTCGGTCCGCCGTCCCTTGGCCGAACGCCGGTAGCGGCGGCGGGCCTTGCGGTGACGCTCCTCGCATCGGTCGCAGCGCTCGCGCTCGCCGGGCACCCGCGGCTTGCCGCACGGCACGCACAGCCCGGCGGCCAGCCGCTGCTCGCGGATCCTGCGGCGGTGTTCGGCGGTCCAGCTCATGGGCGACCTCGCAGCGACGGCGCCGACGACGCCACCCACCGCCCGCACTCCCGGAGCCGGTCCGCGACGCGCTCGCCGTAGCGGTCCGCGAAGGTCGGCGCGTCGGCGGCCACCGACGGATCGGCCTGGCGCGCCTGGTCGCGCTGCCGCGCGCTCGCGTACGCAATGTTGGTGGTGATCACCAGGATCCGCTTGTCGGCGTAGAACCGGTCAAGCAGCTCGTCGAAGTCGACTCGGTAGCTACCGGCGGCGTCGGCGAACTCGGCGCCCAGGTCGTCGAGCACGAGCGCGGGCTCGCGGAGGAGCTGATCGCGGGCGATCGGCGGCGCCTCGCCGGCGTCCTTGTCGCCGCGGCTGTAGCGCGAGCTGCGGAAGAACTCGGCGGCGCGCAGGAACCGGGCCGCCTCGGGGCGGCGCGTGTAGCACCAGCGCGCCGCGGCCGCGGTCTTACCGCAGCCCTTCTCGCCGGCGAGCAGGGCGATGCCGCCTTCGCCGTTGTCGATGGCGCGCAGCGCCGCCAGGTACTTGTCGACGCCGGCCCGGGTCTCGTCGTACGCGCGCTCAGCGCGCCCGGTCACGAGGTCGAGTGGGCGGCGCTCCCAGCCCTTGCCGGCCATCGCCTTCGCGCGCCGGGCCAGCCGATCGGCGCGCTCCTGGGCCGCGGTGTCGACCGGTGGCGCATCGTCGACGACGGTCACGCGGGCGGTCAGCCGCGAGAGCGCTTCGTTGAAGTCGATGTCGGTGCTCATATCGGAATCTCTCCGTCGAGGACGTGGGGTCCGGTGGTGGTGACCTGGCCGCGATTGGCGGCTTGCTGGCGCGGCGGATGCCGTCGGCCGGTCGCCGGGCTGGCGCGCGCGCGCACCTCTTCGGCCGTCTGCGCGAGGTCGCGGTCGATGTTGTCGAGGGACCAGAAGACGGGCGCGGCCCAGAACTTGACCGTCCGTTCCCGCTCCGCGATGGCCTCGCGCGTTGCCACCAGCGCCGACCAGCGCTCGTCGACGACGTCACGCAGCTCGCGGTCCTCGGCCTGCGCCTCCGACGCCCAGCGGGCGACGACAACGCGGATCAGCGCCAGGTGGCGGCTGTCGGGTAGCGAGGTCCCGACCTTCGCGGTCGACCCGACCCTCGGCGACAGCGCCCGACCTGCGGCGGTCCATCGGTCGTGGAGCTCCAGGGCCATGGCCGCGTGGGCGTCCACGGGCCCACCGCCCGCGCGCGCGGTGTGTGTCTCTGGATTTCGGTTCGGCTCGGCTCGGCTCGGAGTGACAGATCGTGACGCGTCGTGACCCTCCGTGACCTCGCGTGACGTGGCGTGACCGGTTTGTGGGCTGGATTGCTTTCCGCTGGCGGCGGAAGCGAGCGCGTCCACGGCCCGGTCGACCTCGCGCTGGCGTGCCTTGCGCGAGCTGTCGCTCATCGTGGCTGTCTGCGCCGCGACGTAGTTGCGGATGCAGTAGCCACCGGGCATCTCGACCAGGCAGCCGTCGGCCAGCAGGTCGGCGATCCCGGGCTCGACGACATCGAGCGGCACGTCGAGCGCCTTCGCGATCGCGGCGACCCCGCGGCGCGCACCGATCACGCCGGCGCCGTCGGCCTCCTGCATCAGGAGCGGCCAGATCACGCGGGCCTGCCAGCACAGGACGCGGTGGTCCACGCTCGGCCGGTACAGCCGCACGTAGCGTTCGTTGGACCAGTCGAGAGCCATCTAGGCAGCCTTCCTCGGGTACAGGCATCCGCGGTCGAGCCGCACACCCTCGACCACGCCCTTGTCGATCCAGGTGCGCAGCGACGAGATCGCCGACCTCACGCTGGCGTAGTGGTGATCGGTCGCGGCGACCGCGTCCTTGATGCTGATACCTGGCTGCGCCTCGACCACATCGCGCAAGGCGCGGCAGGTCGCCGCGAACGGGGTGTAGCGACCGCCAGCTCCTGGCGCGCCGGCCTTCGCGTGGGTCTTGTGCTCAGGACGCAGCCGGCGCTTGAGGTCGGCGCCATGGCGCCGGTCGCCCGAGACACGGCCGGCGTGGAACCTGGCGGCGATACGCGCCTCGATGACGTAGCGCCCCATCCGCTCCTCGGGGGTCACGACCAGCACGCCGATCCCGAACTCGGCGAACAGGATGCTGTGGTCGGCCTTGCTGTGCGGGACGGCGGCCCAGACCCGGTGCGCGATGCGGCGCCGCGACACGCACTGCTCGAGCAGGTCGAGCGACCATCCGGTCTTCACCTCGACCACCGACACCTCTCGCTGACGCGGACCGGACAGGGTCACGATGTCGGCGACGCCGCCGATGCACTCGACCTCCTGGTACACGTCGTGGCCGCAGTCCTCAAGCCACGCCACGACGGTGGCGGCGATGTCCTGCTCGCGGGCCTTCATGCTGCCCTCCGGCGGCCGCGGCGGTGCGTCGCGGCCGCCGGCACCGCCCACGCCATCTCGAGTTGACCGGACGCCGTCATGGTCACGGTTGCGTCTGCCGTCGCCGGCGGCGCGGCTGGCGCCGTCTCGGTGGCACCGTCGGCGCCGCCAGCGACCGCGGCGGCCAGTTCATGGAGCGCGTCCACGACGTGGCGCTCACCGCGCAGGCGCCGCGACCAACCGCCCAGCACGTGCGCGGGCGTGTACCAGTGCGCGCCCTGGCCGGGCGAGCGCAGCGTGTCGCCGACGATGACGATCGCTGGCACGTGCAACAGCGACAGCTGCACGTAGGCCATGTGCGCGGCGCGGGCGTCGACGTCCTGGCCGGTGACGTGCAGCTTCTGCTGGTAGTTGATGCCGCGGTCCCGCAGCTCGACGGCCAGCGCGATCAACGTGGCGCCGGCGCCGACCGCGGGGTCGTTGGCGGTGACGTGGCCGCGCCTCTGGATCACCTCGGCCAGGTCGTCGACCTGCACCGCGGCCATCAGGCGGCACAGCGAGAACGGTGTGAAGAACTGCCCGGCCCACTTGGAGCCCAGCTCGAGCGCCATGAACGTCTCGCCGAGGACGTCGGATGGCTCGGCATCCAGCGCCAGCGCGAGCGCGCCGAGCGCCTGGCCGAAACGCTCGAGCTGCTCGGGCTTGTAGCGGCCGGCGATCGCGAGGTAGCGCGCCTCGCGCTGCTCGGACGCGCGCAGGTCGACGCGGTTGGAGATCGCGATCGCCGCCATCTCCACGAAGTCGGCCCACACCGTCCACATCTGGTGCTGGTCGGCGTTCTTGCGCAGCAGGTCGACGAGCACCTTGCGGTGCCCGGCCGCGGTCGACGGCGGCGATGGAGCGCGCTTGGTCACCGCGTCGGCTCCTGGAGGGGCCGCGCGCGCCCGCGCAGCAGCTCACCACAGCGTGCGCGGCACGCGCTGGCCAGGCGGGCGCCCCACTCCGACAGCGGGTTGACCCACGCGCGGACCGCGGCTCCGCCGGTGGGCAGCTCGTAGCGGCAGGCGATCACGGCCGGCTCGCAGAGGATCGCTTCGGTCAAGCAGCGCATCAGGCCACCCGCGCTTCCGCGGTCGGGGCCACCCAGACCGCCTCAGCCGACAGGGCGAACACGCCAAGGTCGGAGCGCAGGAGCGCGACCAGGAACTGCTCGCCGATCGGCGTCGCCGCGTCGACCGGGACCATGTTCCCGATCGCCATGCGCCACCGGGTGTGGCTGGTGCCGTCAAGCACCACCGGCCGGCCGTCGGCGTCGTGCAGCGGGCCGCTCTGCAGTGCCCACAGCTCGAACGTGGTCAGCGGCCGGTGCCAGGTGCCGTCGGCGGCGATGATGATCGGGATGAACGGCGGCGACCGGTCCGGGTGCGCCTCGGCCTCGGCGATCTCCTCGGCCGTGGCCCAGCGGATCGCGTACGGGATGCGAGGGTCGGCGACCGCCGCCGGGCCGTTGTCGATCGACAGCGCGCCGGTGACCGTGCCCGTTGCCTGGTCCCAGCGTAGGACGCGGTAGGCGCCGGCACGCGGCGAGCACAGGAACGGCCGCGGGTCCGCGACCTGGAACGCACCGGCGTGGATCTTCGCGCCGGCGGTGACGGTCGGCGCCGCCTGGTCCCACGGCGTGACGCCGGCGACGCGCTGCCACCAGCCCGGCGTGCGCGGGTCGGCCACCGAGTTGCGGCCGGTCGACGGGTAGGCCTCGCCGGTCACCGTGCCGGCGGCGTCGCCGAACTCGAGGACGCCCATCGATCCACCGAACCTGGCGTCAGCGACCGACAGCGCGCCAGACCCGACGCGAGACGCGCCCACGACAGAGCGCGACGCGTCGTCCCAGCCGGTGACGACCATGATGTTGCTGTAGGGGCGCGGATCGGCGATGGCGCCGACGGCGTGACCGCCGGGGCCGGTGATCGCCGGCGTGGGCTCGGCGAACGACTGCACCGCGTGGCGCCGGTGCACGTCGCGCCGCTGCAGGCCATCGCCGACGACTCCCTCGAGGTCGCGCCAGTCGCCACCGGCCGGGATCGCCGCCAGCCGCTTCCAGTTCTTCCACGACAGCTTCGGGATGGCGTGCATAGCCCCGCCCGCCTCGACGTCGCCGGGCATCGGCATCGGGCCGATCACCTCGCCGCAGGCGCGCACGCGCTGCTTCCGCGGTTGGTAGACGACGTGCGGCATCGCCGCCGGCAGGCGGAACACGGCGAACCACCGCGGCCGGTGCTGGGCCAGGCCGCCGATCTCCCCGCAGTCGTGTGTGCCCATGTCGACGACGTAGCCGTGGGCGTGCGCCGCCTTCACGCACCGGTCGACCATCGCCTTGGAGCGCGACGTGATGCCGGGGACGTTCTCGACGAAGATCAGCGGCGGCAGCTCGGCCCAGGTCGACCAGCACAGCAGGAGCGCGCGCTCCATCAGCGCGTTCATCTCGACGTACTTGGGCTCGGCGGCGCGCTTCGCCGAGAGCAGCCGCGAGTTTCCCTTGCAGGGCGGCGACATGAACACGGCGTCGGGACGGCGCGCGCCGGCGAACCGCGCCAGCTCGGCGGGCTCGAGCTTGTGCACGTCGGCGCACAGCGCGCGGCCGCCGGCGATGCGCTCGTAGTCGCGGCACGCCTGGGCGTCGAAGTCGATGCCGCCGAGCGCCTCGAACCTCGCCGAGGCGTCGCCGACCAGGGCCCGGGCCTTCGCCTCGCCCATCTTGGTCCCGCCGACGCCGCAGAAGAAGTGCAGGCTGGTGTAGACGTGCTCAGCCACGGCCGGCCCCCTTCCCCGCCGCGCGGTCGAGCTGGATCACCGCCGCCGCCAGGTAGTTTATCGCGCCCAGGAGCTCGGCCCGGGCGCGGTCGTGCGGCAGCCGCGTCGACTCGATCGCCTTCTTGCACGCCTGGCCCACGGCGAACGCAGTCGAGTCGAGCCACTCGCCGAGCTGGACGATCTGCTGGTCCTGGTACGGCTCACCGGCCAGGGCGTGGCGCTCGGCGCCCTTGCCGGCCTGGGCCTGCTCGAGAGCGAGGTCGAGGACGGCGGCGAGCGCCTCGTAGCCGGGGTTGGCGGCGACGCGCAGCGGCCAGGGAAGCGGCGCGATCGCGGCGGCGCCGGTCACAGCACACCGCCGGTCGCGACGCAGCGGCAGAGCATCAGGCCCGCGGCGAGCACGAGCAGGACCAGGAACGCCAGCGCGGGCTTGTCGATCGGATCGCGCGGCGGCGGCGGGTTGAGCTTCGGGCGCGCCATCTCAGAAC
Organism: uncultured Candidatus Saccharibacteria bacterium; assembly: GCA_964439045.1. Taxonomy (GTDB): domain Bacteria; phylum Patescibacteriota; class Minisyncoccia; order Phycocordibacterales; family UBA9973; genus UBA9973. The sequence goes on along the minus strand of CAYTMO010000033.1, from coordinate 1,136 downwards.
CCCCGCCGGCGGCGGCGCGCCATGCGGACCTTGCGGGCGGCGCGCTGGGCAGCGACGCGGCGCGCGCGGAACTCGAGGATCCCCTGGGCCTCGTAGTCGCCAGCGTAGTGGGCGTCGAGCGCCCGGTGCCACAGCCGACGCTCCTGCGGCGCCTCGGCCTTGAGCGCGGCGGCGGTGCCGTGCGCGGTCGACGGCGCTGGCCTCTCGGTGCGCTTCTCGGGCTCCACGTACGGCCGCGCGCGGAACGCGGCGATCGTGCTGTATACCGGCGATCCATCGTCGCGGTGGTCGATGACGCGGGTCTGGCCGCGCGGGCGGTTCGCGATCGCGAGGCGGCGCTCCTCGCGCTTCGCCGCGGCGCGGGCGCTGGCGGCGGTGTCGTGCGCGGCCTGGCGGCCGGCGTGGCGAGCCTCGACAGCTGCGGCGCGCTGGCGGACGATCTTGGCGTAGACGGCAGACGAGACGGAGTGGTAGTGGCCCATGGTGTTCCTCGGGGTTGCCGCTACGAGCGGCGGTCGGGGTCGTTGGTGGTCGGGTTGATGGGGGTGGCGAACAGCTCGTAGGAAGACCGCGCGCTCGACAGGCCGACGGTCGGGGCCGACCGCGGCGCGTGCTGCGCGAGGCGGATCTGCCCGGTGCGCAGGTGGCGCCAGCCGGCGGCACCGCAGGCGCACGCGTACCGGCCTGCCTGGCCGTCGACGGGCGACCACGTGTGGTCGTCGGGACCGTGCGGCGCGGCCACAGTCAGGCCTCGGCCGGCTTGGTCCAGGCGTCGAGAGGGACGCCCAGCACGCGGTGGATCGCGACGGCTTCCTTGAGCGACGGCTCGGCGTTGTTCTCGAGCAGGTCGAGGAGCCGATCGCCATGCAGGCCGGTGCTCTCGATGGCCGCCGCGCCCGTGATGCGCCGACCGGCCATCGCCATGCGCGCGAGCTGCGCACCGCGGTTGTCGTTCGCGGGCGCGGCCGGCTCCTTGCTGGTGTACCGGTCGACGACCACATGCGGTGGCACGACGGCGGCCCGCGGCGCGGCGATCGTCGGCAGCTGCGCCGCGTGCGCCGCGCGCACGACCTCCATCGCGGCGACGTCGGCCGGCGACGGCTTGCACACCGAGCGCTTCGAGGTGATGGTGGTGA
>CAYTMO010000032.1:0-11646 GCA_964439045.1 uncultured Candidatus Saccharibacteria bacterium | reverse complement strand
GTTGGGTAACTTGTGGGGGTGGAAGTGGCGACAACCTCGGTAACCACACAGCGACCGCAAATTTAAATATGGCTGATTTTAGAGTAATAGGAGGCTCAGCGGCTGGGTCTAACTTGGTTTTTCAAACATCTTCTAATACATCGAATGCAGGCGGTAACTTTAATTTCTTGACTGGAACAAATGGCAACACTACAGCTTTTTCTATTTTAAATTATGGTAATGTAAACATCGGCAATCCTTCTGCTCCAACAGCTGCATTGTTTCAGGTATCTCAACCAAATACAGGGCCTGGTACAGTAAACACAAACAACACTACTACGGTTACTGGTAATAGTACTCAATTTACAAATACATTTAAAGTTGGTGATACAATAGTTATTCAAGGACTTTCTAGAACTATTACAGCTATTGCTAGTGATACCCAGATTACTGTAAACAGTATTATATCTACACTAAGTCCTACTACATATACTTTAGGTTCAAGTGGTTCTAGGTTTATGGTAAAAGGTAATGGTACTATAGTTATGGGAGGTGTTACTTATAATTGGCCAACTACAAACCCATCTGCAAATGATATTTTGTCTGTAAGCTCTCTTTCTGGAGCAATTGTAAATCTACAATGGACTGCTCCATCTGGAGGTAGTGGGCTTAATTGTTCTGGTTGTACTGCAAATACCCTTACTAAATTTGACGGCACAAACTTAATTAATTCTTTAATCTCTGAAAGTGGAACAACTGTAAGTGTGGCTGGTAATTTATCAACAACTTCAACTTTTGTTATTAGAAGTTCCGCAGGTTCTGCTGTAACACCAGCTTTTTCATTTACTGGAGATACTAATACTGGTATTTATTCAAACGTTGCAGACACAATATTTTTCTCTACTGGAGGCACCAACCGTATGAGTCTAGATTCGTCTGGTCTTACTTTACAAAGTCTAACTGGTACTGGAGAAAGGAGAGTTTGTGTAAGTAGTACGGGAATGTTAAAAGCTTGTGCTTCTGAATCCACTAAATTATTTGCTTTTGTTTTGAGATATGGTGGTGGTACTACTTTCACTGTTGATGGTACTTCTGTTTTGTGGAGTGATGATCCGAATGATACAAGCTTGAATGTTGTGGTTGCAAGCTCTACTAATCCAGCTACGGGAAGATATGTTCTTGATGTTACATTTGGTAGTGGTGCTTTACCTTACCACATTGACTCAGACGAAGTACTCTCGGCTAATCTGGTAGCAGAAACAACTGGCACAAACAAGCTATCAATGCTTGATTTGGACGGTAATAACAGAGTTGAGTTCTTTATTTCGGATGATAGTACAGGAAATAATCTAACAATAGGTGATGAAATTACATTTATAGTTCAGGTTCCGCCAGTTGGTATAAATAACTAAGCAGTTTTTTAGAAAAAATCCTCCTCCACGTATTCTGGAGGAGGATTTTTTTTGTAAAAAATTTAATACAAGCTATAATGTAGATATGCAAATAAATGAGGAGCAACTCAAGAAATTTATTTTGGATTCAGGATTAGTGACTCGTCCTGATATGGATTTGATTATAAAAAAAGCTTTCGATACCAAACAAAAGTTTAGTGATGTTTTACTATCTGAAAATAAAATTTCAGAAGCAGATCTAAAAAGGATGGAAGCTTTTGTGCTCGGCATTCCATTTATTTCTTTAGTAAAAGAAAAGATAGATACAGCTGTACTCTCTCTCATTCCTGAACCCATTGCTCACAATTACAATATTATTGCTTATAAAAAGACAGAAAAAGGTCTTGAAGTAGCAATGCTTGATGTGGATGATTTACCTGTAATAGACTTTATAAAGAAAAAGTCAGGACTCAAAATTTTGCCTCGTCTTACAGACACGGCTTCTATTAAGGCTTCTCTCGTGCAATACAAAAAAAGCCTGCAAGCAGAATTTGATAATATTATTCAGAAAGATGCAGGAGTGGGACCACTTGCTCTTGCTAAAGAAGGGGAAGGCGAAAAGTCCGAACAAGAGCTTAAAGAAATGGCAGAGGATTTGCCAGTGGTTAAGATTGTGGACTCACTGATCTTTCACGGAATTTTGGCAAATGCTTCTGATATACACATAGAACAAGGAGAAACAAACCTTACCGTCAGATATAGAATAGACGGTATACTCCACGACGCGATGGTATTAGATAAAAATGCAGGTAGCGGTATCACTGCTCGTATCAAGGTGCTTTCTAACTTGAAACTTGATGAAAAAAGATTACCTCAAGATGGAAGATTTAAGATAGAGCAAAATGGTGAAAAAGTTTCTTTCCGTGTGTCTACATTACCTACATTCTTTGGAGAAAAGACAGTTATAAGAATCTTGAAAGAAACTTCACACGGATTCTCTTTAGAAGGGCTTGGCTTTCACGGTCAAGGGCTTGAGCTTATACACGAATCATTGAAACAAAAAATTGGAATGGTGCTCGCAACTGGTCCTACTGGTTCCGGTAAAACAACCACTCTTTATACGATGCTTGATATGTTAAATAAACCCGAAGTTAATATTTCTACAGTAGAGGATCCTGTGGAATATCAGATGCCTCGTGTAAATCAAACTCAAGTAAAACCAGAAATTGGACTCACTTTTGCAAACGGTCTCCGCTCACTTCTTCGTCAGGATCCAGACATCGTGATGGTAGGAGAAATCCGAGATGGTGAGACAGCGAGTCTTGCGGTGAACGCATCTTTAACTGGTCACTTAGTGCTCTCTACAATACACACCAACTCTGCAGCTGGAGCTATTCCGCGTCTTATGGATATGGGCGTACTTCCTTTTTTGATAGTTTCTACTGTTAAAACAATCATTGCGCAGAGGCTTGTGCGTAGGCTTGTAGATCCGAAAGAAAGGTACACTATGTCTCAAGACGAAATAAAGAATCTAGGTAAATTAGTGGATATGGATCGAATGCTCGGACTTTTGAAAAAAGAAAATGTGGTAGATCCTAATGCTACTTGGGAGACAATACCTTTTTATAAACCAGTTAAAACAAATGAAAACCCAGATGGGTACAGGAGTCGTATTGGATTACACGAGGTGTTGAAAGTCTCACCTGCTATTAGAGAAATGATATTACACGGAAACTCGCAAGACGAAATAGAAGCTCAAGCAAAAAAAGAAGGAATGATGACAATACTTGAAGATGGGGTTTTTCAAGCAGTGCTCGGTGTTACTACACTAGAAGAAGTATTTCGTGTAGTTTCTGAATAAAATTAAAATAAATGCTCTTTTCTTATAAAGCAAAAACAAAAACTGGAGAAATTATAGAAGGTACAATGGAGGCATTGGATCGTTTTGCTCTCTCTCGTGAGCTTCGCACTAAAGGTCAGTCTCCACTTTCTATTATAGAGAAAGGCAAGTTTTCTTTCGATTTGATGGAAATTTTTAATAAGTTTTTTTCTAGAGTTAAAACTAGTGAACTTATTTTAATGACAAAAAACTTAAGTGGAATGATAAAGGCGGGACTTTCACTTTATCGAGCACTTTCTGTCCTTCAAAAACAAACTAAGAATGTCGCTCTAAATAAAATATTAGTATCACTTTCGAATGAGGTGAATTCTGGAGGGACACTTTCTGAAGGACTTACAAAACATCCAAAGGTTTTCTCGAAGCTTTTTGTATCTATGACTCGTGCAGGGGAGGAGTCGGGAAACTTGGCAGGAGCGCTTACTGAAATTGGTATGAATTTGGAGAAATCAAACTCTTTAACTAAAAAAGTTAAAGGAGCTCTTATGTACCCTGGAGTTATTCTTTCGGCAATGATTTTAATTGGAGTTCTTATGTTTGCTTTTGTTGTGCCTACACTTGCTAAAACTTTTAATGAAATAGGTGTAGAATTGCCAGCTTCTACTAGGTTTATAATTTTTCTCGGAGATTTTTTCTCTCAGAATTTGGTTTTATCTTTGTTGGGTATTATTGGTATTGGTGTAGGCGGATTTTTCCTTTTTACTGCAAAATTTATGGCAAAGTATATTGATTACATAATTATTCGTTTGCCAATGATAGGTACGATGGTTAAAGAAATAAACACTGCCCGTACTGCTCGCACAATGTCTTCATTGCTGGTCTCGGGTGTTTCGATTACTCGCGCGATTGAAATTACAGGTGATGTTGTACAAAATCTCTATTATAAAAAGATTTTGAGTGGAGCAAGGGAGGCAGTAGAGAAGGGTGCTCCTTTTTCTAGAGTCTTTGAAGAAAATACAAAATTGTATCCTGTAATGATGGCAGAAATGATACAAGTAGGCGAGGAGACAGGAAAGCTTTCAGATATGTTGCTTCAAATCGCACTTTTTTATGAAGAAGAGGTTGAAAATAAAACAAAAAATCTTTCTACTATTATTGAACCTATATTAATGATATTTATTGGTGCTGGAGTGGGCTTTTTCGCTCTTTCTATGGTGACACCAATGTACTCTATCTTGGATACTGTAGGATAGTTTAATTTATTGTATTATAATATATTTGTGATGATTAGATTCTGTCTTTCTTATAAAGAAAATAAATTATTTTCAAAAAATAACGGTTTTACTGTTATTGAGTTACTAATAGTTGTAGCTATCATTTCTATTCTGGCAGCTGTTGTAATTCCTGATTTTGGAGCGCTTAAGCGTAATCAAGTTTTTAAAAGCACAGTTAACGAAGTTAATTCTTTAATACAAAAAGCTAGAAATAATGCTACTTCATCTATTGATTCTAGTAGCTACGGTGTCCATTTTGAGTCAGGGCAAGTGGTTTTATTTAAAGGTAGTACTTATGGTGTACCAGACACCACTCTTGAAACAATTAACCTTGAATCCTCTGTTAGTATTTCTAGTATTAATTTTACCGGGGGAGTAAGTGATATTGTTTTTGCTAGAGGAACTGGTATACCAAATGTAAGTGGCGAAATTTCTATTACTTCAAGTACCGACGCAAGGACTATTAGTGTCAATGGTGCTGGTAGCATAAGTGTCTATGTTCCTAGTGCAACACTTAATGCATTGGGTGTTGCACTAGTTGGTAATGGAACAGTTACTTCAAGTCCAAGTGGTATAAACTGTGGGGCGACTTGTTCGTATGACTTTAATTCTCTTGTGTCTGTTTCTTTAACTCCTTCGGCTAGCTCTGGTTATGCTTTTTCTTCTTGGTCTGGAGATTGTTCTGGTAGCAGCACTTGTGTGGTAAATATGTCAGCTGATAAAAACATAACTGCGACTTTTATAACAGCTACTACTTACAATCTTAATACTACTGTAGTTGGATCTGGATCCATTACTTCTTCTCCTGGTTTTATTAATTGTAATCCTACCTGTACAGATAGTTTTATTTCTGGTACTTCTGTTGTACTTACTGCGACTCCGGGTTCTGGTTACGAGTTTTCTGGTTGGACTGGAGGAGGGTGCACTGGTACTAGTACTTGTAACCTATCGATGACCTCGAATAAAAGTGTTACAGCTACATTTACATCTGTTTCGACAGATCACACTGTTACACCAATAGCTGGTTCTAATGGCTCTGTTTCTCCAAGTACTCCACAAGTTGTTGCACAAGGGAATACTCAATCTTTTGTGTTAACACCAAATGGTGGCTATATGATTGGTTCAGTAGGAGGTACTTGTCCAGCTGGTTCTCTTGTAGGGAACAATTACACTACCGGTGTTATAGTAGCTGATTGTAATGTAATGTTTAATTTCCCAGTAGATACAGCTCCACAGTATTTGGTACAAGTTATGATTAATAATGATATTGCTAATAATGAAGGTTCTGTAATTTCTACTCCTTCTGGTATCGATTGCCCTGATACTTCTTGTAATGCTGAATTTTCTGATGTTACGTTAGAAGCAACAGCAAGTCCGGGTTTTGTCTTTTTGTCTTGGTTAGGAGATTATTGTGATGGAGACACTAATCCTTCTTGTTATATGGAAAATGTTCCTTATAACTTATTAATGCAAGCTATGTTCGGTTATCGCTTAAATGTAACTAAGGTGGGTACAGGTACTGGTACGGTAACCACACCTCTTTATCCTAGTATTATTAACTGTGGAATTGATTGTTCTTACGACTCTTATGTTGATGGTCAAATTACTCTTCAAGCTACTCCTGATGCGGGGTCTACCTTTACTGGCTGGACGGGAGATTGTTCTGGTACGGGTGCTTGTAATGTAACTATGGATTCAGCAAAGAATGTAAATGCTGTATTTACTTATGCTCCTACTTCACAAATAAGCTTAGTTGGCTCCAATTCTGTTGGTGGAACATCGGTTATAATACCAACCCACCAGGCAGGTGACTTGTTGTTAATGTTTGCTTATAGAGATGGTGCTGTTACCGCCCCAACTGTACCTGCGGGTTGGACAACAATAGGTACACCAAGTGGAGCTAACCTTACTTCTAGTAGTTTAGCTTATAAGATAGCAACAGGTGCTGGAACAACTAGTGGTACTTGGACGGGGGCAACTGGTTTGACTGTACAAGTTTTAAGGGGCGTCAATTCAAGCACGCCTATTGGAGTAAATGCAGACACAGGTGCTAGTAGTTCTACGGTAACTTATCCTGCTTTAACATTAAATCAGACAAATGGAACTTCTTGGGTTCTTGGTTTTGCTGGACACAGGAGTCCTAATACTAATTTACAAAATGCACCTACAGGTATGACAAATAATATAAACTATGTAATACCTTCAAACATTGCAGAGGTTTCTGCGCACGGTACAAATTCTGGTGTTTCCTCTTGGAGTAGTACAGATGTGTCTGTAGGTGGCACAATTAGTGGTTGGAGGGCGAGAACAATTGAGATTATTTCTCAATAAGATCTTAGATTGTGTTATAATATTTTAATCAATGAAGAGTTTTTTAAACAAGAAATATATTAAAAATAAAGGAGGATTCTTGATGCTTGAAGCATTGGTGGGAATATTTATTATCTCTGTTTCTGTAATTTCTGCTACTTATGCTGCTCAAAAATCGCTAGTATTGTCTGCTCAATCTTTAAAAAATCTTCAGGCCGCCTTTCTACTAGAAGAAGGAGGTAATGTAGTAAAAATCTTAAGAAGTGAAGGTTGGTCTAATATTTCTTCTCTTTCTGTTGGTACTAATTATTACCCTACTTTTACAAATGGTAGTTGGTCTTTATCTCTTACACCTTCTCAAATAGATGGAATTTTTACTCGAACGGTACAAGTAAATAATGTAAACAGAGATGCAGCAACAGGGGACATTGTTACTTCTGGTGGGGTATTGGATGCCGGTACAAAGCAAGTTTCAGTAACTGTGTCTTGGCAGTATGGTACTAGTACTTTTTCAAAAGATTTATCATTTTATTTAATAGATATACTTTAAATGATTAAATTAAATTTCAAAAAAATAGCTAAAAACAAAGGAGTTTCTTTAATAGAAGTATTATTTTATCTATCTGTTTTTGTTGTGGTTTCTTTAGCTTCAATTAATGCAATGATTTCTCTAACTAAAATTTTACGCGTAGCAACCATTAATAATGAGTTAGTAGAAGGAGGATTTGTTTTAGAAACAATTTCTAAAATTGCAAGCACTTCTATCGGTGGAGATGTTGTTGATGATGAGTTAATTTTAACTAAAGACACTGGAGAAGAGTATAAATTTGTTTTTTCAGATAATGACGTTTTGATGTACGAAGACGATGTTTTGGTTGGCAAATTAAATCCCATCCATATCACAATAAATTCTTTTGATGTTACTGTATTAAATACTCCAAATGGTAAAGCATTAAAAACTTCTATAAATTTTAATCATAAAAATAATGTAGCTAAAGTAGAGAATTTGCATAATACAGTATTGTTGCAAGGAGTATATTAAATTATGAATCCCGTTAGAAATATATTAAAATAAGAAGAATATGTTAAAAATTATTAAGTAAAATTTCTAACGGGATGAATAAAATATTTTTTAAAAATAAAAAAGTTTCTTATAATTCTGGAAATGCAATGCTGGTGTCTGTCTTGTTTTTTGTTTTTATTTCTATTGCAATCCTCTTAGGATTAGTCTCTCCTACTCTTCGAACTTTTAAGGATGCAAGGAATTTAATTAATTCTAAATCTTCAGTATTTTTAGCTCATTCTGGATTAGAGGACTATTATTATCGATTAACTACATCTAAACCAATTACGCAATCATCTGACTGTACTGCTGATGTAGGAGATACTATTTGTATTAGAATTAATTTAAATCAAAGTGTAGTTCGTACATCGGTGGATACTAGATTTGCTGATCTGAGAACATTGACTGCTTATGGTAAAACAGCTTCCGTGGATAGAAACGTAGAAATGGTATTAAATGGAGGGATTATTCCTGGTATAAACTTTGAAAATGGTGGTACAAGTGTAGGGAGTGGTGGAGTTACAATAAACAATGCTCATCTATCAGGTGTTTATACTAATGGTATAATTGTTGGTAACGGATCTGGTACTAGTACTGTAATCGAAGCTCGTTCTGCTGGGCCATCTGGCTCGATTAGCAACATTGGTTTTTCTGATAAAGTTTATGCACATACAATTTCTGATTCTAATGGACTCCCTAAGGGTAAAGCTTATTATACTGTTTTAAACAGTACAACAGCGTATCAGTACTTCCCTGGTTCACCAGATCCAGAATTAATGCCAGATTTTCCCATAGATAGCACTGTTATTAATGCTATTAAAGCTGATGCATCAGCCGGAGGTGAAATAGGCACAGCTCCTTGTGACCATATTCTTTCAGGTGGTGTTATTGGTCCCGCAAAAATTAATTGTAATTTGATATTAAATGCAGGAAATTACACTTTAAGTGGTCCACTTTGGGTGACTGGGGATATTACCCTTAATGCTGGTGCTGCTTTTAATAACAATGCAGTTGACGAAAATATACCAATTATCGCTGATGACCCATCAAATCGTACTACTAGTAGCAAAATTTTTTGGAATACTGCTGAGCAATTTATGTGGGCGCCAAATAATCACGGCCCTATTTTTATATCTATGAACGATAGTGCGAGGAATGGTGGTGTTGAGAAAGCTATTATATATACAGCAAACCATCCTAATGGTGATGAAGAAATATACTTGTATGCACCAGACGGTTTAATCTCTTTTGAAAATGGAGTATTTGCAGATGGAGTGCTCTCTGCCGCATACAAATTGAATGTGCAAGATAATAGCTCTGTTGGTTTTGGTAGTATCGATGTTCCATTGCAGTTAAATATTCCATCGGACTCATATAGTGGCTCTTGGGCTATTGGTTCTTGGGGGGAAGTGCAATAATACTTTATGTTATAATTCTCTTATGTTAAATAGAAAAATTGTTATAGGTAATTTTAAAATGAATCCAGTATCTCTTTTAGATACAGAAAGAATAGTTTTAGGAATAAATAAAAATATAAGTAATATCAAAAAGACTGATATAGTTCTTTGTCCACCAGTTTTGTTTTTAAGTAATTTAAAAAATAAAAAGTTAAAAATTTCTAAAAAGATATCCTTTGGTGCACAGAATATGTTTTTCGGAGATACTGGTGCTTTCACTGGAGAAGTGTCTGCTAAAATGTTATCAAATTCAGGAATAAATTATTCTATACTTGGTCATTCTGAAAGGAGAGAAATGGGGGAGAATAATGATTTAATTAACAAAAAGGTTAAGTCTGCCCTTTCTTTGAAAATTACACCGATTCTTTGTGTGGGCGAAAAAGATAGAGATGCCGATCACGAATATTTAAATTTTATAAAAGCTCAAGTTGAAGAATGTTTAATAGGGATTTCCAAAAGCTCTCTGGCAAAAATAGTTATAGCATATGAGCCAGTCTGGGCTATAGGCTCCAATGCAACTCGCGAAGCGACACCAGAAGAATTTCGAGAGATTCGTATTTTTATAAAGAAGATTTTAAGTGATAAATTCGGCGCAAAGGCAGTAGAGGCACTTCGTATAATATACGGCGGTTCTGTGCATCCAGAAAACACACTTTCTTTCTTAAAAGAAGGACATTCCGATGGATTCTTGGTAGGTAGAGATAGTCTGAATCCTAAAAAGTTTCTAAATATTATAAAAATTACAGAAATTAATTATTAAAATGAAAAGCATAAAATCTTTAAAAAGTTTAAAAGGTAAAAGAGTAATAGTAAGAGTGGACTTTAATGTACCGGTAAAGAATGGAGTTATCGATGATAACTTTAGAATTAAAAAAGGCATACCAACTATTAAATATTTAGTAGACAAGGGGGCAAGCGTTTTAATCATTATGCATTTAGGCAAGGACGGTAGTGATGATATCACTCCTGTAATAAAAGAATTTTTTAGACTTTCAAAAATTGCAAAGAAGTCTGTGGAGTTTTATCCTAATATTCGCAAATTCAAAGGTGAAGAAACAAATGACAAGAATTTTGCAAAAGAGTTAGCAAAGTTGGGGGATATTTATGTAAATGATGCCTTTTCTGTTTCACATAGAGCACATACATCTGTTGTTGGTTTACCAAAGTTATTGCCAAGTTATGCAGGATTTCAGTTAGAAGAAGAGGTTAAAAATTTATCTCAAGTTTTTGACAAGCCCAAGCATCCCTTCCTTTTTATACTTGGTGGAGCAAAGTTTTCTACTAAAATGCCTTTGATTAAAAAGTATTTAAAAATAGCTGACTATGTGTTTATTGGTGGCGCACTCGCAAATGACTTTCTGAAAGCCAAAGGCTTTGAAGTGGGGGATTCGTTGGTAGATAAAGAGAATTATAATATTGGGAAACTTTTGAATAATAAGAAATTATTACTACCTATAGATGTAATTGTAAAAACAAAAAATGGATTAGTCTCCAAGAACGCTCACGAAGTGTTGAAAGATGAAACTATTTTAGATATCGGTATGATGTCTGTAAAATCTTTGCAAGAATATATTCAAAAATCAAAATTAATTCTATGGAATGGCCCACTTGGTAAATACGAAACAGGTGGAGGAAATTCCACAAAAAGTGTTTTAAAAATTATCGCGAAGAGTAAAGCAACAAGCATCATTGGAGGAGGCGACACCGTATCTCTTATATCAGAAATGAAGCTAGAAAAGAATTTTTCTTTCGTTTCGACCGGCGGTGGAGCAACCCTAGACTTCCTCTCTGCTGGCACATTACCAGGGGTTAAAGCATTAAAGTAAGTATTATTGGCTAATCTTTTTGAAAAGGTTCTTAGATTCCTTCTCTGATAGATTTAGTTTTTTTGAAAGCTTCCAGATCATTTTAAATTGAGATCTTAACATTTCTGTAAATTCTTCATTTTCTAATATAAAACCGTAGTTACTTTTTTTAGAAGAAACAAACGCGACTTTGTTTTCATAAATCCAATATCCCATTGTAAAGTCTATACCTTTTGGAGCTATTCTTATTTCTCTTAAGAATTCCTCTCCAGCTCCCATAAAAGGATATTTATTCATATCTATTTTTTGATTTTCTGGCCAGACTGCGTTTACATATATATTTCTTTTTATTCTTTCAATGTTAAAGTCTCTAAAAAAGTCTTCACCCAAAATTTCTAGCATTGATTTGATTGGCCAGTAAGAATAGGTTTCTGTATTTCGGTAAAGTAAAAAGTCTTTTGCTAAGTTCCTAATTTCTTTCGATCCTTCAAATATTTGAAATTTTGGGTTCTCTCTATTTGATGGTTTTT
>CAYTMO010000031.1:2476-11700 GCA_964439045.1 uncultured Candidatus Saccharibacteria bacterium | reverse complement strand
CGCTCCACCAGTCCAAGGAGTCGGGGCGGCTGCGCGTCGTCAGCTCGTGCCTCAACGGCTTCGCCGAGACCGCGCGGCGCGACCTGGTGAAGCCGCTGTGGATCCTCAACGGCTTTGACCCGGCGAGCCCGGGCGACCCGCAGAACCTGCCCACGCTCGACTGGAACGCGCTCGAGTTCGTCGACACTGCCTCCGTCGTCCAGTCGGTGAGCGCGCTCCTGACCGCGGCCGGCATCGTCGACCCCGAGCGCGTCCTCAAGATCATCAACGCGATCCTCGCCAACTACGGGCTGCCGTCGCTCGAGGAGATGGACCCCGAGGACGCCGCCCTGGCCCGTGAGGCCGCGCTCGGCCGCGCCGGCGCCGGCGCGCGCAACGTGCCGGAGGACCCGATGCCCGTCGACGATCTCGAGGACGACGAGGAAGATCCGCCGGCGCCCGCGCCGCGCCGGGGAAAGGCCAAGGGCTGAGCGATGGGCACCCGCACGATCGGCACCGACACCTTCGACGTCTACGGCGACGCCGCCGGCCTCGCGTCGCGCGCCAACGGCTCGAGCACCTACTACGCCGCGTACACCGCGGCGGTGGCCGACGACGCCGACAACGTGGCGCGCGTCCACGTCGAGGCGACGCGGCAGATCGCCGAGATGCCGTTTGCCGACGACGCCGACGCGGTGCCGTCGACCGCCGACGCCAAGGTGATCACCGCCTGCTACGAGCTCGTGCTGGCCGCGCTGGTCGACCCGGCCGTGCTCGCACAGGACAGTACGGGGAGCAACGTCAAGAAGCTCGACGCCGGCGGCGTGTCGATCGAGAACTTCGCGCCCGTCGCCGGGTCGCGGTTCCCTGCGCGCGTGATGGCGCTGCTCAGCTTACGGCTCGATGGCGCGGAGGCGTCCGGCGACGCCAGCACGATCACCGGCGGCTCGTTCGTCGCGGGCACGAGCACGTGCAGCGACTTCGACGACGCCGATCGCTACGGGCTGACCAGCGCGACGTGATGTTGGGCCGGCCGCTCGCGATGCGCCGCGCCTGACCCGCGCGGCGTCGGTCGTTTCGGCGCGGGGCGCGATGTTGGGGTGGTGGTCGCCGGCGGCGCAGGGTGGCGACTGACCCGCGGGCCGCTCGGCTCGCCAGCCACCGCCCCAGGAGCGCCCCAATGTCCAAGACCAACGCGTGTGAGAACTCGCTGCTGCTGCTGATCTTCAACAACACCGACTTCGCCTTGATCGGTGACGCGGCCGGGCTGCAGAACAGCGCCACCGCCGGCTCGCTCTACGTGTCGCTGCACACCGCCGATCCCGGCGAGGCTGGCGACCAGAGCACCAACGAGATCGCCTACACCAGCTACGCCCGCGTGGCCGTCGCGCGCTCGGGTGCGGGCTGGACCGTGACGGGCAACTCGGTCAGTCCCGCGGCTACGATCTCGTTCCCGGCCGGCACCGGCGGCTCGGGCACCGCGACGCACTTCGGCGTCGGCACCTCGTCGAGCGGCGCCGGCGTCCTGCTCTACAAGGGCGCGATCTCGCCGACCATCGTGTGCGGCAACGGCATCACGCCGCAGCTCACCACCGCCACGGCCATCACCGAGGACTGATCCACCCGCGACCGGGCCCCAGGCGGCGGGCGCTTCGACGGGCCGCAGGCGTGACCGCCGACGCGGCCCGTTCCTTTTCCGAGGGTGGTGACCGATGCCGGTACCCAACATCTACGAGGACACCAGCGCGACCCATGGCGTCGGGGCGCTGAGCGTTCCGTGGGGCACGCACAACGACACGTTCACCGGCGTGCTGGTAGTCACCTGCGCCGGCGGGGACACGCTTGGAACGCCCACGCAGTCAGGCGCGGATGGAACATGGACGCTGATCGCGTCGTGCTCCGAGGGCACGGGCGCCGGCTCCATCCAGATCGCCGCGTACTGGTGCCGCGCGACCAGCGGCTCGATGTCGAACGTGACGGTCCCCGACGCCGGCGATCACACGTCGGCCAAGATGTTCATGCTCCAGAACGTGGTTGCCAGCGGCAACCCGATCAACATGTACGCGACGCAGACCGTCGCGACGGCGACGGCGTCGATCTCGTTCGCGGCACCGTCCACGACGGTGGGCAACTGCCTCGTGTTTTGCCTCGCCGGGTGCGGGTTCGATCAAACGACTTCACCTGGTGGCAGCGGCTGGGCGAACGCGTCGCTGACCAGCGTCGGGTTCGGCGGGCAGTACTGCACCAACAACGGCACCGGCGGCGGGTACATGGGCGGCGTCGGCTCCAAGGTCACCGCCGGCGCGTGCGGCACGTTCAGCCACACATGGGCGTCGGGCGCGACCAAGCAGGCCAACATCATCTTCGCGGTCTCCGACACCGCCACCGAGGGCGGATCGGTGGGCACGTCGGCGGGGTCTGCTACGGCGTCGGCGGTCGGCCAGGCGCTGTTCGCCGGCGCCGGCGCCGCGGCTGGCGCCGCGACGGCCAGCGCAGCCGCGCAGTCGTCGGCCGCATCGCCGGGCGCGGCGGGAGGCATCGCCACCGCCGCGGGCGTCGGCTCAAGCTCGGCCGCCAGTCCTGCCACCTCCGCAGGCGCTGCGACTGTCGCCGCCGCCGGCGCATCGCTTGTCGCCGCTGCCGCGTCGTCGATCGGGGCCGCCACTGCGGCTGCTGTCGGCCAGGAGATTGCCCAGAGCGCCGGCGCGGCATCGGGCGCGGCCACCGTCGCGGGCACCACGACGCACCTGGCGGCGGCTGGTGGCACTGTTGCCGGTGTCGCAAATGCGGCCGCCGCCGGTCAGGCGTCGTCGGCCAGCGTGGGGGCGTCGGTCGCCGCCGGCGCCGCCGCGGCTACGGGTGCCGCCATCGCCGCCGGAGTCGGATCGTCGGCCGGCGCGGCCACGGCAGCTGCGGTCGGCGATGGCCTGGCGACGGGCACCGCGGTTGGTAGCTCCGCAGGCGCGGCTTCGGTGGCAGGCACCGGCGCCAGTTCGGCGGCGGCGGCTGGCGCATCCTCCGGGGCCGGGGCAGCCGCAGCCACCGGCGGAGCGATCGCGCCGTCCGTCGGCGCTGGCGCTGGCGTCGCGTCGGTCGCCGGCGCGGGCGCAGCGCAGGCAGCCAGCGCGGGGACATCGACTGGAACGTCAACCGCGGCCGCGACCTCGGACATGGCCAGCACCGGGACCGCCGCCGGCGCGTCGACCGCCGCCGCGGCGGGTGCCGCCACGTCCACTGCCGCTGGCACCTCGGCCGGAACCGCAACTGTCACCGCGGCCGGCGCCGGATCGGTGGCGGCCCTGCCCCGCACCTTCACCGTCGCCGTCGGCGTCCCGGCCGTCAGCGACTTCACCGTCGAGGTCACCGAATGAGCCTGCCCATCACCAAGGACATCGTCCGCATCCGGGGTGAGGTCTACCCCGACGTCGAGGTCACGGCCGGCGCCGACCTGACGGGCCACACCGCGCACCTCGTGGTGGCGCTGGCCGACGGCACCGTGATCGACACGATCACGGCGTCCATCGCTCCCAGCGCTAGCTCGTCGGTGATCACGGCCACGCCGACCGCGGTCACCGTCGCCACCGCGCGCGCCATCGGCGAGGCCGAGTACTCGATGATCCTCGACATGGCCACCGCGGCGATCCGGCGCACGATCGCGACCGGCGACTGGCTGGTCAGCGACCCGCCGGGCTGACCGCGAACATGGGGCGGTGCTCGCGAGCGCCGCACGATCGCCGCCATGCGCAAGACCACCGCGGCCAGCACGCGGATCGGCGGGAACGACATGGCCGGCCAGATCGCCTCCGGCATGAAGGCGGCCAAGGTCGGCGAGGCGGCGACGCTGCTCAAGCGGACGTCGCGCGTCCCCGAGACGGGCAACATCGCCGGCAAGACCCGCGTCAAGGAGACGCAGATCCCGTGCCGCGGACTCCGCAAGGAGGTGATGAAGAACGGCCAGCGCGTCGTCACGGTCAGTCTGTTCGGCGCGTCGATCCTGATCGGATCCGACCGGATCGTGCCGGTGCCGGGCGACGCGGTGACGATCCGCGGTGAGACCTTCCAGATCGAGGCGGTGAAGGACGACCCGGCCGCCGCGGTCTACCGATGCACGACCACCACGGTGGGCACGGGGCCGCGGTGATCCTCGTCATCGGTGGCGGCCCGCGCGCCGGCAAGAGCCGGCTGGGCGAGGAGATGGCGCTCCGCTCGGGCACCGAGCTGCTGCGCACCGACGACGTGACCCGGGCCCTGGGCCACATCCCCGACCGCGAGCGCTGGTCGGAGTGCTCGCGGGTGGTCGCCGCCCGCATCCTCACCGCGCGCCGGGACATGATCGTCGAGGGCGTCGCCGCGTGGCGCGCCCTGCGCAAGGCCCTCGACCAGACCGACGGCGCGCCGTGCGACCGGGTGATCGCGATGCGCCACCTCGGCGAGCGGCTCACCTCCACCAGCTACGCCGCCGTGCGGCGCGCTGACCCGTCGGTCGAGCTCACCACGCGCCAGCTCGCGATGGCCCGCGGCTGCGACACGGTGTTCGCGGAGATCGAGCCCGAGCTGGTGGCGCGCGGCGTGGTGATCGAGCGGATGTAGCGCGGCGGCCGGATGTTGGGGGGGCGGTGGCGCGGGTGCGATCCGTGAAGGCCATGGGCAACTACAGCATCGTGATCGAGGGCGTCGGCCCGCACCACAACAACCTCCCGCTGGTCGACGCCGAGAGCATCGCCGGCGCGGCTGTCGCGTCGCTGGCGCGCGTCGGCACGGTCATGCACGCGACCATGCACGCCGGCGGCGGCCGGATCGATCTGATCGAGGGACGCACGCCGGCGCGGCCGCCGGTGTGGGTCGGCAGCACGCAGCGGCGGCAGCGCGTCGACCTCGCCACGCCGGCCGAGCTCGCGATCCGCGAGGCGCTCGCCGCGGTCGAGGCGGCCGGCGCGTCGCAGGCGCTGACGTCGGCGACGCTGGCGCTGCAGCAGGCGCTCGACCTGGTCGCCGATCACGTCGAGGCAGCGACGCCGTGAACCTCCTGGCCCCGGCCGTCGCCGGCCTGGTCGCAGCCTGGGTCGTACGATCCATCGCGGTGCGCTGGCGGCGGCGTCCGCGCGCGCTCGTGCCTGACGCCTGGCGCTCCGACGAGCTGCGGCGGGAGGCCGAGTACCACGCCGCGATGGAGCGCTGGCGCGCCAACCCCGACGGCCGGCCGGCGCCGACGATGATCCCGTCGGCCGGCATCCCGAGTTCCCGATGACCAAGAAGCGCCTCGACGAGCTTATCGCCAGGATGGAGCCGCGGATCGCCAAGCGGTTCCGGGCGGTGATGGCGCGCGTGAAGTCGCGGCGGACGCTCGCGCAGATCGAGGCCGCCATCGACAGCGGTGCGACCGGCCAGGTGATCAGCACGGTGCTCGACGACATCGAGGCCGCCGCGGCGTCGGTGGCCGGGCAGACGGCCGCGGTGCAGGCGCTGGTGGGTGGCGAGGTCGCCGACTACCTGGCCACCAAGCTCGACAAGCTGGTGAGCTTCGACGGCTCGAACCCGCGCGTGGTCGCCGCGGCGGCACGCAACCGCTACGAGCTGATCCAGGGGCTCGTCGAGGAGCAGCGGCAGGCGATCGGCGAGGCGCTGCGGATCGGCCACGAGCTCGGGCTGAACCCGCGGCAGACCGCGATCGCGATCCGCGACTCGATCGGTCTGACCGTCGAGCAGACGCAGTGGGTGGCCAACTACCGCCGGGCGCTCGAGCGCGGCAGCCGCAAGGCCTTGGCCTACGAGCTGCGCGACGCGCGCGCCGACCGCGCCGTGGAGGGCGCGATCAAGGCCGGCAAGCCGCTGTCGCCGGAGCGGATCGACAAGCTGGTGGACCGCTACGCCGAGCGGGCGCTCAAGTACCGGTCTGAGGTGATCGCCCGCACCGAGGCACACCGCAACGCCAACGAGGCCCACGACGAGGCCTACGAGCAGACGATCGAGAACGGCCACGTCGACGCCGAGCGCATCCAGCAGAAGTGGCTCAAGGGAGCCCGGCCGCGCCCGTGGCACAACTCGATGCACGGCCAGCTCCGCAAGTGGCGCTCGCCCTTCCGCAGTGGCCAGGGCAACCCGTTGAGGCGCCCCGGTGACCGCGACGCCCCGGCCAGCGAGACCGCGCAGTGCAACTGCGGCCGCGCCGTGCGCGTGCTGCCGCCTGGTCAGGTCGCGGTCGACGCCGACGACTCCGACGCGAAGCAGGCCGCCTAGAGGTCGTCCGCCATCTCCGGTCGCCAGCCGGCATCCAGAGCGGCCTGGCGCCCCTCGACGACCAGGCCGCGCCAGCCGAACTGCTCGAGCGCACCGTCGGGCTTCTCGACGACGATGTACCCGTCGTCCCATCCGACAACGACGCCGCGCCAGGCGTCGGACTCGTCGCCGATCGTGCGCACGCGGCGGCCGAGCAGGCCGGGGAAGCTGGCGTCGTTCATCGTTCAGCCCTTCTCGCCGGCGGCGCCGGCGGTGTCGTTGTCGCGCCGCGGGCGCGTGGTCGCGGCCTTGCGCTCCTGCGCCTCGAGCCACCCGCGCACCGAGTCGCGCCGGTAGTAGGTGCGACCCATCACCCGCCACCACGGCGGGCCGCCGCCGCGCTGGCGCCACTTGCGCAGCGTCCCCGGCTTCGTGGTCATGCCCATCGCGGTGAGCACGTCGGCCAGGCGCACCTCGTCGAGATGCTCCGGCAGTGCGGCCCACGCAGCGTCGTCCACGCTTGTCCCTAACGTGCCTGGGCTTGGCGGCCCAAGTTGGGGCGCTCGAGCGGTGGCGCGCAAGGTGCCCTCGTGCCCACGCCCTTCGCCAAGCGCTCCGCGCCGCTGTCCTTCGACAAGGGCCTCGGCCTGTGCTTCGGGTGGTTCGCGTTCTCGACGAAGGGCGGCGAGCCGTACATCGACGCCCACGGCGACCACTTCCCCGAGGACGAGTTCGTCAAGGCGGTCGACGCGCTGATGGCGCGGCCGGCGGCTGACCGCGAGATCAACGTCGACCACGCCGGCGGCGCCCGCGGCGTCATCTGCACCGCCTACGCCGTGACCGAGGAGATCGCCAAGGCGCACGGCTGGGACACCGGCGGCGACTACGGCATCGTCGGCAGCTTCCGGCCCGACGCCGAGCTGCTCAAGTCGATCCAGGCCGGCGAGATGTTCTGCCTGTCGATCGAGGGCATGGCCCACGACGTCGAGACGATCGCCAAGAGCGCCGACGCGGCCGACGTCGCGAA
Organism: uncultured Candidatus Saccharibacteria bacterium; assembly: GCA_964439045.1. Classification (GTDB taxonomy): domain Bacteria; phylum Patescibacteriota; class Minisyncoccia; order Phycocordibacterales; family UBA9973; genus UBA9973. The sequence continues at coordinate 4,478 of CAYTMO010000031.1, read as the reverse complement.
GGCCGAGCACAAGCGCACGATGCGCAAGGTCGACCTGACCAAGCTCGCGGTGTGCAAGCTCGGCGCGCACGAGGGCGCAGCCGTGGCGATCATCAAGACCGCCACCGACGCCGCTCGCCGCGTCGTCGTCGCCCAGATCGCCAAGTACCAGCCGGCGATGACCACCGTCGCCGACGGCCACGCCCACGTCATCTCCGACGTGAGCGACCTCGACATCAAGCAGGGCTGCACCACCTGGGAGCAGTCCGCGAACGGGTCCGGCTACGGCCACTCGCACAGCTGGATCCGCACGCCCGACGGCTCGATCGAGATCGTGCCCGCCCTGGGCCACTCGCACGCGCTCGCCACCACCACCGCCACCGTGGAGAACAAGATGCCGCCGACCCCGACCGCCGACACCCAGGGCGATGCCGCCGCCCAGCTCGCCAAGTTCCGCAGCCGCATCGCGACCGCCGTCGCGCTGCCCGCCGACCAGGCCGCCTACGCCAAGCGCCTCAGCGGCACCCAGCTCGACGCGTTCCTCGACGGCACCGAGGCCGAGCGCGCCACCGTCGCGGCGCCCATCCACAAGTCGGAGCGCACCGGCCGCCTGTTCTTCAAGGGCGACGAGGCGCTGGTCGAGTTCGCCAAGGACGCCGACACCACCCACGCCGAGCTGGCCAAGGCCCGCGGCGCCGAGCAGGCCGGCGTGATCGCCAAGTCGGCCGCGGCCATCCCGCACGTCAAGGGCGCGGCGCTGATCACCAAGGCGGTCTACCAGCTGCCCGAGGCCGAGCGCGCCGAGGCGCTGGCCGCGCTGGCCACCGTCGACGCCAGCCTGGCGCTGGTCACCAAGCACGTCGGCTCGAGCGGCGGCGACAACGTGCCCGAGAACGAGGCCGACCCCAAGGTCGTGCTCGAGAAGGCCGCGCAGGCCTTCGCCAAGTCGAACCCGACCCTCAGCGCCATCGAGGCGCGCCGCGAGTTCGGCCGCACCGAGGAAGGCCAGCGGCTCTACGCCGCGGCGTACCCGACCACCTGATCGCCGCCACCGCCGCCACTCGCTCGCCCACCACCGTCAGGAGCTATCGCCATGGGACAGTCCAGCCTCACCCTCTCCGCGACCACCGCCGCGGACCTCACCGCGAAGCGCTACTACGGCGCGAAGGAGACCTCGAGCGGCCTCGCCCTGTGCGCGACGCTCGGCGAGCGCTGTGACGGCGTGATCGGGGTCGGCAACACCGGCTGCGTCTCGCTCGAGCGCGGCCCCAAGGTCCGCCTCAAGGCCGGCGCCGCCTTCGCCCGCGGCGCCAACCTCACCGTCAACGCGCTCGGCAAGTTCGTCACCGCGTCGACCGGCCACCACGTCGCGTTCGTCGCGGCCGAGGCCGCCACCGCCGACGGCGACGAGGTCGACGCGTACACCGTGATGGCGTTCGCGCCGTCGCTCAGCGTCGAGAGCGTCGCCTCGGTGTCCGCGCCCGGCGCGATCCCGACCACCGCCGACCTGGTGCTGCTGTCGGTCGATGGCACCGACGCCTTCACCCTCGACGACGGCGCCGAGGGCCACGAGCTGACCATCGAGTGCGTCGCCGCGGCGAACACGCCGGTCGGAACGGTCACGCTGAACGGCGCCCAGGCCGCGTACGGCTCCGAGCCGACCGCGTGGGTGTTCAACAACGTCGGCCAGAAGGTCACGCTCCGCATGACCGCGACGGGCTGGAAGCTCATCGCGATCGGGCAGGTCGGCACCGAGTCGCTGACCACGGGCCAGACCGCCAACCCGCTCTGCCTCGTCCACTTCGTCAACCTCAACGGCGCGAACGACTACATCCAGGGCGCCGGCGTCATCGCCGGGCAGAAGTCGCGCTGGATGGCCACCGCCGGCACGACCGCGAGCACGGTCTCGGGCCTGTTCTACGACGAGGACGCGTCGGCCGACGGCATCGACGTCAACCTCGACGCCGCCGGCGACCTGGCCGTCCTCGAGTGGGCCGGCTCCCGCTGGCTGGCGACCTCCCTG
>CAYTMO010000031.1:0-2466 GCA_964439045.1 uncultured Candidatus Saccharibacteria bacterium | reverse complement strand
CGACCTCCCTCGTCAGCGCGACCATCACCACCTGATCGCACCACCCCGCTGAGCCCCGCGCTGGGGCTCGCCCCTCTCGTCACCGCCACGACCTCCCCAGGAGACCATCGCCATGCCCAGCCCCTCCGAGCTCAACCGCAACCGCTACCTCGAGAACTTCTCGACCGCGGCGTTCTCGACCGGCGACAACGGCGATGGCGCCACCGGCTTCCTCGCGCGCGTCCTGCCCTCGCTCTTGCCCGTCGAGGACGACGCCGGCAAGTACCACGAGATCGACATGGACGACGTGATGCGCGACGAGATGAAGGAGCGCGCGCCCGGGTCCAAGATCGACACCGTCGACTGGAAGGTCGGCGACGCGTCGTACATGACCAAGCAGTACGCGATCGGGCAGAAGCTGCCCGAGGAGTACAACGCGAAGTCGTACGGCGCGCTGAACGTCGAGGAGGCGGCCAACGCCATCGCCAACGAGCGCGCGATGGTGTCGATGGAGGTCCGTTTCGCGAACGCGTTCTGGGGCACCGGCAAGGGCTGGCGCGACCTCGCCGGCGCGGCCAGTACCGTCGCCGACACCAGCTACATCTACTGGAACCGGTCGACCGCGAAGCCGATCGACGACATCAGCGCCGAGTCGATCCGCATGAAGCGGGTCGGCTGGCGGCGCCCGAACACGCTGGCGCTCGGCGCCGAGGCCGCGGCCAAGCTGCTGACCACCGACCAGGTGATCGGCCGCCTGAACAACGGCCAGACCCCCGGCGGCCCCGCCGAGGCGTCGCTGGCCGACCTCGCCAAGATGTTCAAGGTCCAGCGCGTGCTGGTCGGCGACGCGGTCTACAACAGCGCCAAGCAGGGCGCGACCGCGAGCAAGTCGTTCATCCTCGGCAGCAAGAGCGCCTGGCTCGGCTACATCGCGCCGCGGATGACCAAGTACACGCTCACCGCGTGCGCGACCATCACCTGGCGCAAGCTCGCCGGCAACGACCAGGGCGTGCGCGTCTACCGCCGGTGGAGCGACGAGTACCGGTCGTGGATCATCGAGGTCATCCACGACGACGTGCAGAAGCAGGTCTCGAACGCCCTCGGCACCTTCTTCAACGACATCGTCGAGTGAACCGCCATGGCCCTCTCGCGCTACCGCCGGGACGCTGAGCACTTCGAGGTGGTGACGCCGTTCTCGTGGAATGACCGTCACTTCTCGGAGGGCGAGGCGTTCCCGGCGCACGAGCTGGGGCTGGGCGAGATGGAGCGCCGGCAGCTCTGGGTCGCGAACAAGATCCGGTGCGTCGACGCGCCACCCGCCGCCCCCGTCGCTCCGCCACCGGACGGCGACCAGGAGCCCGCGGCCGACGCGGCCAGCGCCCCGGCGGTCGAGCTCGCGGCCGACGTCAGCCCGCCGGCGGCGGAGTCGCCCGCCGCCACCGACGACCGCGACACGGCGGTCGACGCGCCGCGCTCGCGGCGCCGCCGTTCGGGGGCGTGACGTGGCCGGGCTCGAGGCGGCCATGGCCGCGCTCACCGCGGAGGTCGAGTCCGCCCTAGTCGAGAAGGCCCTGGACGTCCAGGCCGCGCTGGCCGAGGACGCCCCGGTCGACACGGGATTCCTGCGCGACAACTTCCAGCTCTCGGTGGGTGTCCCCGCCGAGGGCACGGTGCCGATCGGCGCCAGCGTCGCCGACATCGCCGCCTACAAGCTCGGCGACGGCAGCATCTTCGTCACGAACAACACCAGCTACATCGCCGCGGTCAACGCCCGCGGCAAGCACGCCGGGTTCGTCGACGCGGCGGTCGACCGTGGGGTCAACAAGCCATGACCGAGGGCGATGCACTTCGTGCGATCGCGGATGCGGTCGAGGCCGGCTGGTCCGAGTCGCTAGTGATCTTCCCGGCGCAGACCAGCACGCCGCCGGACTCCGACCCGTACGTGATCGTGGCGTGGCGCGGCCTCGCCAACGGCGGCAGCACCCACGGTCGCCCCGGCGAGCGCCAGGTGCACCGCCGCGCGCTCGTGATCGCCCAGGTCTACGAGCCCACCGACCCGGACAGCGACGGCGACAGCGCGTTGCCGGCGCTCGATCGCGCCGCGCGCTTCCGTGCGCTGTTCGACGGCTTGAACCTCCCGGACACGCCGGGCGCCGAGGCCGTCACCTTCATCGACGCCGTCACCACCCCGATCGGGCAGTACGGCGCCCACTACCAGGTCAACGTGACGCTGACCTGCACCTACCCCGCGACCTTCTGAGGAGCCGCCCATGTCCAGCACCAGCCAGACCAACCGTACCGCCCAGGCCGTTGCCGTCGAGGCGTCGGCCGGCGTCCTCCCGGGTTCGCCGACCTGGTACGCGCTCGGGCCGAACGCGCTCGAGGGAATCGGGGCGACGATCGAGCGCAAGAGCCGGTCGCCGATCTCGGCTACCAACCAGCGGCAGTTCGGCTCGGTCATCGACGTCAAGGCCAACCCGAAGTTCA
>CAYTMO010000030.1:0-12472 GCA_964439045.1 uncultured Candidatus Saccharibacteria bacterium | reverse complement strand
TAAGATTTTTAAACCAGTTTTGGTAGTGGGTAATAATATAGGCTCAAATTTAGAAGACACTAGTTATCTTTTAAAGTCTAAAAAATCTATTTATTTAGAAAATGAAAGTTTAAAAAAAGAATTAAACGAGATGTCCGCGCAGATTTATAATTTCAATACTTTAGAAGAGGAAAATAATAAATTAAAACAAATTTTAGCTAGAAAGTCGGGAGATGGTGAGCTCATTTTATCCGCCATCTTATCCAAGCCCAACAGATCACTTTTTGATATTTTGATTATAGATGCAGGAGAGAAAGATAATATAGAAGTAGGGAATACTGTCTTTGCATTGGGGTATATCCCTATCGGTAGAGTTGCAGAAGTATTTCTAGATTCTTCTAAGGTTGTTTTATTTTCTACAAGTGGAGAAAAGACTGAAATAGTAATAACCGGCGGAGATGTATTTATGGAAATCATCGGTCGCGGTGGTGGAAATTTTGAAATGATTTTGCCAAGAGATTTTGAAATATTAAAAGATGCAACAGTATCCTTGCCAGGTCTGGACTCTTCTGTCATTGCTAAAGTAGAAACAATCATTTCCGACCCTCGTGATTCATACCAAAAAGCGCTACTAACCTCTCCAGTAAATATCCAAAATCTAAGATTTGTGCAAGTCGAGAAGTAAAGTGACGAAGACACTGAGTATGGCAATACGAAGTGTGGAGAAATAAGGTAAAAGTAGTAGAATGAATATATGTTGCTAAGTCCAAATGAAATCCGAAATCGAGCATTAGCTTTTTCTAAAGAATGGGCTAGAGAATATAGTGAAGATGCAGAAGCAAAAAGTTTTTGGGATGGGTTTTTTGGAGTTTTTGGTATTTCTCGTAGACGCGTTGCTTCATTTGAACATCAGGTCAAAAAAAGAGACGGTTCTCAAGGTTTTATTGATGTATTTTGGAAAGGTGTGATGCTTGCTGAGCATAAGTCTCGCGGGAAAAGTTTGGACAAGGCCTTTACTCAAGCAAAGGATTATTTTCCTGGTTTAAAAGAAGCTGAATTGCCTAGATATGTCGTAGTTTCTGATTTTGAAAAGATTAGAGTCTATGATTTAGACAAGGATTCTGAAAAAGAAATTGAAATTTGTGATTTACATAAAAATATAGATTTGTTTGATTTTATCTCTGGTTACAATTCAAATAAAGATTATGCAAAAGAAGAATTTGCTAGCATAGAAGTCGCTCGCTTGATGGCAGATTTTCATAATGAAATTGCAAAAACTGGGTACAATAAAAAAGACCTAGAAGTTTTTCTTATTAGAATTTTATTTTGTTTATTTGCAGATGATACTGAAATCTTTGAAAAGAATTTATTTAAAAGTTACATAGAAGACAGAACTAGCATAGACGGCTCTGATTTAGGTATTCATTTAATGCAAATATTTGATGTGTTAAATACTCCACGAGCAGAAAGACAAACTAATCTAGATGAGCAATTAAATAAATTTCCATATATAAACGGAGGAATATTTAAAGAAACTATCCGTCCGGTGTCGCTTGATGCTCAAGCTAGATTAAAACTTTTTATTTGTTGTAACGCTGATTGGTCAGAAATTTCTGCATCAATTTTTGGTTCTCTTTTTCAAGGAGTTATGGATGAGACTGAAAGAAGACAGCTCGGAGCCCACTACACATCAGAGAAAAATATTATGAAAGTGATACAGCCTTTATTTCTAGACGAACTTTATATTGAATTTGATAATGTAAAATATGATAAGAAAAAAATAGAAATATTTCATAAAAAATTATCAGAACTTAGATTTTTAGACCCTGCTTGTGGTTGTGGTAACTTTTTGGTTGTAGCATATAGAGAAATTCGTAAATTGGAATTAGAATTATTGAAATGGAAAGAAAAAGCAGGACAGATGATGCTAATAGGTGCACAAGATTTATCCATTATTAATGTAAATCAATTTTATGGTATAGAGATAGAAGAATTTCCCTCTCTTGTTGCACGCACAGCTATGTATCTTGTAGACCATCAAATGAACTTAGAATTATCAAAAACATTCGGGCAAGTGTATGCCCGTATTCCACTTCGTGAACCTGCAACAATACTTCACGGTGACGCACTAACCACAGACTGGGAAAGTATAATTTCTAAAGATAAGCTTTCGTACATTTTAGGTAATCCACCATTTTTAGGACATCATCTTCAAACTGAAGAGCAGAAACATAATCTTGAATTAACATTTCCAGAAATTTCATCATCGGGTATTCTTGATTTTGTGACAGCCTGGTATGGAAAAGCAAGTGAATACGTACAAAACACTAAAATAAAAGTCGCTTTTGTCTCGACAAATTCTATTTGTCAGGGAGAACAAGTAGGTATTTTATGGAAATATCTTGTGGAAAAAAGAAATTTAGTAATTCATTTTGCTCACCAGACTTTCAAATGGAATAATGATGCACCTGGTGTGGCTGCAGTATATTGTATTATAGTAGGATTTGGATGTTTTGATATACCAAAAAAATATTTATATGAATATGAAAATATAAAATCAGAACCAAAAGAAAAAGAAGTTGAACATATAAATGCTTACTTGGTAGCAGGAGAAGATGTCTTTGTCGAGAATAGGAATAAACCGATTTGTGATGTTCCTAATATGATGTACGGAAACAAACCCACAGATGGAGGTAATTTTATTTTTACGGATGAAGAAAAAATACAGTTCTTATTAGAAGAACCTAATGCAGAAAAGTATATTAAACCTTTTATTTCAGCAAAAGAATTTTTAAATAAGGAAAAACGCTGGGTGCTTTGGCTAGTTGATGCAAATCCTTCCGAGTTAAAAAATTTACCAAAAGTTGTAGAAAGGATTGAGGCTGTTAAAAAATTTAGATCAGGAAGTAAGGCCAAATCAACACGAGATTACAAATATAATACATTGTTTAGGCAGGTAACTCAGCCAAAATCTGATTATATTTTAATACCAAGAACTACATCTGAAAATAGAAAATACATACCTATGGCTTTTCTAACAAAAGATAATATTGTTAGTGATACTTGCCAAGCGGTAGTTGATGCTAATTTATACCACTTTGGTGTTCTTGAATCAGAAATGCATATGACTTGGGTTAATTATACTTGTGGTAGGTTAAAGAGTGATTATCGATATTCAAAAGATATTGTTTACAATAATTTCCCTTGGCCGGAAAATATAACAGGTGAACAAAAGGAAAAAGTTGAAGAATGTGCTCAAAAAGTTTTGGATACAAGAGTGCAGTTTCCAGATAGTTCACTTGCTGATTTATATGACCCAAATACTATGCCCCCAGATTTAGTAAAAGCTCACGATGATTTAGACAGGGCAGTGGATACTTGTTATGGCAGGAAGTTTAAAAACAAAGAAGAAAGAATAGAATTTTTATTTGAGTTGTATAAGAAGTATGCTGTATGATATAATGTATATATGAGTAAACAAATTCATCAAAAAAGAAGCGACACCCTTGTTAAAACCATAGAAAAGAAATATGGTGTTGATTTGGGCTATCGCTCTGATGCACAACTCCATACTGTATTACAGAAAGAAGGCCTCCCTTCTCTTTCAAAACTTTTAAAAATGACTCAAAAGAAAGCTAGTTAATTCATGAACGATTTCGACTTTATAAAAGACAAAGAACTTCGAACAACACTTGAAAATTCAATAGAGTATATTTATGCTCTTTTTGAAGAATCTAAGAAAGGGGAACAGAAACAGTTGTATAAAGAAGAAACCCATAGGGTTATAATTCTATATGTTATATCGGCAATAGAAGCGGTATTGTTGTATTTTTATAAAGAGAGAGGAGAAAAAATAGAATATATTGAATACAAATTTGTCGAAGCTTTATCAAATGATTACAATCACAAGAAAAAAGGAGGACTACCTGTTGTAGTAGCTGTGCAGGAAAAAGTGGAAAGGAAAGAGCACCAGATTGGATTGTATGATTTGGTGGTTCTTTTCCGTGATAAAAAAAGAATAAAAGATAAAACGGCCAAGGATATTTTAGAGTTAAATGATATTAGAAATACTTTTCATTTTAGTAAACCTCGTATGAAAAATTGTGATTTAAAAGATGTTGAGTCAGCTCTTAATTTGTTGGTGTATGTTTTACAAGGAGCTCCAAGAGCTTTAACAATAAGTAAATAATTTAAGCAAAAGAAAACCCCTTGCTTTGACGAGTCGCCGTTCGGTAACTCAACGCAAGGGGATTTACTTCTTATGTAAGTATTATAGCATACATAACACCATTAAGTCAAAGTTATCCACACATTTAAATATATAAAATTATGAATTTCAAAATACAAAAAAAGTTAAAAGATAGTTTGGGAAGAGTAGGGGTTCTCGAGACTCCGCACGGGGTAATTGAGACTCCAGCTTTTGTGACTGTGGGTACTAAGGCTACGGTGAAGTCTCTAAATTCGGATCAAGTACGCGAAGCGGGTGCTCAGGTAGTACTTGGCAACACTTACCATTTGTTTTTACAGCCGGGGGATGAAATAGTCCGAGATGCGGGTGGAATAGGCAAGTTTATGAATTGGAAGGGTCCTACAATGACAGATTCAGGAGGGTTCCAGGTTTTTTCATTAGGCGCTGCGTATGGTAAAGATATTTCTAAAGTTGTAAAAATCACAGACCCATCGCTTATGATACCAGAGAGATTTGATGATTCTGATGCACCTAGGCTTGCGAAGATTGGGCAAGACGGAGTTTCTTTCAAGTCTCACTTGGATGGTAGTATTCATTATATTACTCCAGAAAAGTCTATTCAGATTCAGCACAACTTGGGTGCTGATATAATTTTTGCATTTGATGAATGCACTTCTCCGGCAGAAGATTTGAAATATCAAACTGAAGCATTGGAGCGGACTCATATGTGGGCAAAGAGATGTCTGGCAGAACATTTGAAATTAAACATAGAAAACAAAATTGCATTATTTGGTATTGTGCAAGGTGGAAGGGAAGAGGCTTTAAGGAAGATGTCTGCAAAAGTTATTTCTGAAATGAAGGTGGAGAATGGGGTGGACCCCGTGACAGGCGAAGCTCGTTTTACGGGGTTCGACGGTTTTGGTATTGGGGGAAGCTTTGCCAAAGAAGATATGTCTACAGCGGTGAAGTGGGTTAACGAAGTTTTACCCGAAGAAAAGCCTAGACACTTACTAGGGATAGGTGAGCCAGAAGATTTGTTTATGGGGATAGAAAACGGAGTAGATTTGTTTGACTGTGTATTACCTACGAGGTTAGGGCGCAACGGTACAATTTATACCAAAAATGGCAAATTCATAATTATGAATACAAAGTACAGAACTGACCATTCAAAGATAGAAGAAGATTGCGAATGTTACACTTGCCAAAATTATACTAGGGCTTATATTGCACATTTATTTCACGGCAAGGAGATGCTTGCTGGGACACTTGCTTCTACTCACAATTTGTATTTCATTGTTAATTTAGTCAAAAGAATCAGGCAGTCTATTATTGATGATAACTTCTTTGAATTTAAAAAAGAATTCTTGGCGAATTATAAGCGAGGATAATTAGGGTTTACATTCTGTATATTTCTGTTATTATAACGATATTATTATTTTTTTGAGCTAAGCCTGCTGTATCTTTGTCGGCTTAGTTTTTTTAAAGAAATGGGTACAAAAAACCGGGCTTCGGCCTCAAAAAAGCTATGGAAACTGGGTATGAAGGAATTCAATACTCAGTATTTTGATTTTAATAAAGACGGAGACTTACAGATAAAAGAAGGACACAATATATACAATGTTCGTTATTTGGTAGAAAAATTTGGTACTTCTTTGCAAATTTTAATGCCATTTGTTATTGAAGAAAGATTAGAAGACTTGATGGATTTGGCAGACAGTATGATAAAAAAGGTTGGTTATCAAGGCAAGTTTTTTTATCATTATCCAATGAAAGTAAACCAGAACCGCGAAGTTGTAATGTCTATCGTAGGTGAAGGTGCGCACTTAGAGACTTCTTCTTATAATGATCTCTGGCTTATCAAAAGAATGCTAGAACAAGAAAAGTTTAATTCTGATTTGCGCATACTCTGTAGTGGTCCTAAGAACGATGCATATATAAATTTGATAGATGACTTACAACACAAAGGTGTTAAAATTTTCCCTCTTATAGAAGGTCCAAGTGAGCTCAAAACACTACAACACTCAAAATACAATGTCGGCATACGCTTAGATATGCCCGTTAAAGCTAGTTCTCATTGGAACAAGCAATTAGACCGTTTTGGTTTTTCTGCAAAGGAGATATACGCGATGGGTCCTTTTAAAAATCTAAAAATACTCCACTACCATATAGGTTCTCAGATTGAGAAGCCAATGGATATTTTGGCACCAATAAAATACGCATTAGATGTTTATTTCAAACTAAAGAAAACAAATCCATCCTTAGACACATTAGACATTGGTGGTGGTATGCCAATACCTTACACAAGAGTTAAAGGTTATACTATCGACAAATTAATGGAGAAGATTTTTGAGTTATTGAAAACCGAAGCAGAAAAGCACAATATGCCACATCCTAACTTAGTCTGTGAATGGGGTCGCTATGTAGTGGCACCTGCTCAGATTACGATTTTTAAAGTCATAGAAACTAAAACAATAAATAAAAAGAAAAATGATGCTAAAAAGTGGTATGTAGTAGATGGTAGCTTTATGAACGATTTATGTGATACTTGGGCTATTGATCAAAAATGGGCTATCGCACCGCTCAATAATAATGGAGATGGAGACTTAATAGATGTATGGCTTGCTGGTTCTACTTGCGATTCTGACGATGTATACAGAGGAATAAATAACTATGTGACATTGCCGAATTATAATATGGAAGACAGTACTGAGCCTATGTATTTGGTTGTTTTTGACACAGGGGCATACCAAGATGCTTTGTCTATGAATCATTGTCTGATATCTCGCCCACAGAGAATAATAGCTGAAAATGGGCATATAGTTGTTGCTCGCAAGAGAAGCACACCAGATGAAATAGGTGAATCTTTGGGTTGGAATGATGGTTATAAATAAAAATATATTATGATAAGACTTATTAAGTATTTTATAATTTTTGGGCTTTTAATTTTTCTTGTTATTTTTTTTGTTTTTAATTACTCTCAAAATAAAGATATATCAGAAACTAAAAGTGTCTATTTAGAAGACTCTTCATACTCTGATAGAACTCTGAATATAAAAGATATAGTAATATTCGTAGATGTAGCAGAAGACAATGTTGCTCGGGCACAAGGGCTCTCTGGGAGAAAAAGTTTAAAAGATGATCAAGGAATGCTTTTTATATTCGAAACCTTGGGTATATATAAGTTTTGGATGAAAGATATGAATTTCCCTATAGATATAATCTGGTTTGATGGAAATCAAAAGATTGTACACATAGAGCAAAACTTATTACCAGAGTCTTATCCAAAGCTTTTTGGCCCGGATGAGGAAACAAAATATGTGCTTGAGGTCGTTGCTGGTTTTTCTCAAAAAAATGATTTAAAAGTAGGGGATACTTTTAGACTTAATTAATGAAGTAATCAAAAAACAAAAAACGCAAGCCTCCGCTTGCGTTTTTTGTTTTTTGATTTAGTAATTAGTGATTTACTTGTTTTACATAAGTCGTATGGGATATTTTTCTAAATGCCCACACGATTGCTAGTATGATTAGAAGTAATAGTATCCACCCGAATATGTTGTTTGGTAAAAAGTTCGCACCAAACACAGCATTCGCTTCAAGTAATGTATTGCTGTTTGTAGTAGTGACAGAAGGAGTCATTATTTGTGGATTAACTACAGGATTATTGTTGTATATTTGGCTTTGGTTTGTAGTGACTGTTGGGTTTTGGTTTATTACAGGACTTGAAACAGTAGAGCTGTATGTCTGAAAGCTTCTAGTTCCACCTCTGTAAGTTTGTCCATTTTGTACCACTATTGCTCGGAAGTAATAAGTAGTGTTTGGGGTTAGGTTGGTTAATGCTCCAGAAAATGGTTCAGTGTAGTTTGCACCGAGTGGCATCATTTCTGTCATATTTCCAAAAGTCTTTGTAGGACCCCATTCGAAGTATCCTTGCGCATTTGTTCTGTAAGGATTTGTAAATACTGCATTTAAGATTGCACCAGTTGCAGTTATATTACTAATACTTATACCATCATTGTAATTTGTGTTTGTGTAAGTGCTACTAGTGTAGTTCGTATTGTAAGCATTTGTACCATATGATGTGTTTGAAACATTTGTATTGGTATATACATTATTTGTATTTGTTACAAAAGATAAAATACTTCCTTTTACTGTTGTAGTACTGTTTGCCACTGCTCGGTAATAATAAACTGTATTAGGAGCCAGGTTGTTTATTGTTTGAGTAAAAGGCATTTCAGCATATCCAGACCCTACATAAATACGAGGTGTCTCAGTCCAAGTATAAAGGTTTGCATCTGTTCCGTATTCGAACCATCCAGAAGTGTTAGTTCCATTTGGATCGATAGATGCATTTAGAATTACAGAAGTAGGGCTAGATATTATAGCGTTGTTTGAGTAATTTTGTGCAAAAGCTGAAACAGGGGACACTGTAAAGATTGCTAAGCTTCCTAGAACTATTAAGTTTTGTATATATTTTTTCATTGGGTTTATTATATCATAGTATGACTTTAATGTCAAATCTATTAATTATGAGTGAGAATGTGTAATTGTATCACTCGGACCCACGACTATAGTTTTAGGTCTTGTGCTATTATAAGCCATCTTTGCTGCGAGTACCACTAAGAGGATTAAGAGCAACATTAGTAACCATCCAGCCAATGTGTCTGGCAAGAAGTCTCCTCCGAATACAGCAGCTCCAGCAATACTACCTCCTATGTTGTTTCCGATGGTGTTTTTTGAGTAAGCGAATACTTCTTCTTGTGCATTTTCTCTAAGAATAGTGTATACAGCGTGTGCAGTAACTACTATGATTTTGCCTATTTCTGCAGTTGCTATTGTCCTTGCTTCTACCATAATAGATCCTTCTTCTTGTGGTGCAAGATTTCCAATGTTTGCAACTACAGTATTGTTCAATTCTGAGTAGTCTCCTCTTGTTGTTTGTACAAATTGTAATTCGTTTGGCATAGATACCGTTACTACTACATTGCCTAAATATTCTCCAGAAACATTTTTGTAGTTTACGATATATTGTTTTGTTCCTCCGATTCCTGATATTTCATTATTTCCACTGATAGTAAGGAATATAAGAGAAGGTCTAGATATGCCACCAGTAAAGTTGTTGTTATTTGTATTTGTACTTGTGTTTGTTACAAGAGTTGTTTCTCGGTAAGTAATACTTGGATTTGGAGTATTCGGTGTAGTAGGAATGAAGCCATTTGTTCTGAAAGTTACAATATCTCCTCTTGAAATTCCGTACTGATTACTTACTACTGCTCTGTAGAAGTATGTAGTATTAGTTTGAAGTACATTTATTAAGCTTTGAGAGAAAGGATTTGATTGTCCACTACCTATAAATGCGCTGTTAGTAGTATTGCCCAATGCTTGTGTTGTACCCCATTCGAAGTATCCAGTAGTAGAAACATTTGTTCCGTTTACCAATCCTAGACCGTTTAGTCTTGCAGAGTTGAAACCAACATTTGTAGCCAAAGTTGTGATAGCAGTAGGTGTACAGCTACTTATGAGACAAGGGTTAATTATTGTATTGTTGATAGTTACAAAAGACAATACATTTCCATAAACTATTCCATAACTATTTCTTGCTGCTGCACGGAAGTAGTAGATAGTGTTTGGGCTAAGGTTGGGCAAGTATTGACTTATGTTTCCTGGCTGTGTTCCTTGGCTGATTACTACAGTAGAGTTAGAAAGGAAAGCATTTGTAGTACTCCATTCAAACCATCGTGTAGTAGCATAACCATTTGGATTTACATAACCATTAAGTGTTGCATAGTTAGCACCTATTTCAGATGCAGAGTAAGTAGTAACATTTGGCAATGTGCCTGTGTCTATTATGTTGCCAGTTGTAGTAAATGCCATTTGACTTCCATATACTATTTGACCATTGTTACTTTGAGCTGCTGCACGGAAGTAGTATGTAGTATTTGGTTGAAGTCCTCCAAGTGCGTAATTGAAATTTGTACTACTTGTATTTCCATAAAAGTTCTTTGGAGTTTGATTACCGTAGGTTGAGTTAATACCCCATTCAAACCAAGCACTTACATTTGTACTACCGTTTGAATTTACAAGACCATTTAATGTTGCATAAGTTGTACCAATATTATTCGCTGCATTTGTGTTTACAGTAGGGAGGGAGACAGGTTCTGATCCCACATTTACAGTCACAGAGTCAGTTGCACTTCCTGTGCTATTTGTACAAGTTATTGTGTAAGTTGTAGTAGAAGTTAGATTTCCTGTTGCAAAGCTTCCACTTGTGTTTTTGCCTCCTGTCCAGCTATTTGAGCCGCCAGTTGCATTACAAGAAGTTGCGTTTGTAGATGTCCAAGTAAGAGTACTTGCGCCATTGTAAGCTACAGATGCAGGATTTGCAGTTATGTTTACAGTTGGAGATGGGATTGGTTGGGATCCTACGAGTACGGTTACACTATCAGATGCAGATCCTCCAGCTCCAGTACAAGTAATGTTGAATGTTACAGTATTGGTCAAGTTTTGTGCTGCAAAACTTCCGGAAGTGTTTTTACTTCCAGCCCAGCCACTTGCTCCGCCAGTTGCATTACAAGTAGTTGCATTTGTAGATGTCCAAGAAATAGTACTTGCACCGTTGTAAGAAACATTGATTGGATTTGCTGATATGTTTACTGTTGGTACAGATGGTGGGGGATTCCCTACAAAGACAGTCACAGAGTCAGATGCAGAGCCTGTACTATTTGTACAAGTTATTACATAAGTTGTTGTATTTGTAAGGTTAGATATTGTTGAGTTTCCACCATTTACACTTTTTGCTCCACTCCATCCACCACTAGCTACACAAGAAGTAGCGTTTGTTGCAGACCAAGATAATACAGAGCTTCCATTGTAAGCTACAGATGTTGGATTCGCAGACAAGCTTACAGTAGGAAGAGGTTGAGGTTGAGCACCAACTGATACAGATACACTGTCAGATGCAGATCCACCAGGACCAGTACAAGTAAGAGTAAATACAGTTGGGTTACTTACCAATGCTGCGATAGCTTGTGAGCCGCCGTTTGGATTTTTTGATCCACTCCAGTAACCGCCTGCAGTACAAGATGTAGCGTCAGTTACATTCCAAGAAAGAGTAGTAACTCCATTATATGCTACAGACATAGGGGATGCAGTTAGAGTTACTTTCGGAGCTGGTATTGGGGCAGAACCGACAAATACAGTTACAGAGTCAGAAGCACTTCCTCCAAGACCAGTACAAGTAATATTGTAAGTTGTTGTATTAGTTAAATTATTTACAAAAAATGTTCCACCATTTGGATTCTTGCTGCCGCTCCATCCTAGGCTTCCGTTTGTCGCAGTACAGCTAGTTGCGTTAGTAACATTCCAAGCAATAGTAGTGTCAGCACCATAAGCTATAGAAGAAGGGGATGCAGTCAAGTTTACTGTTGGTGGGTTTTGAGGTTGTGACCCGACTGTTACAGACACAGTTTGAGAGTCGCTTCCTCCAGGACCTGTACAGTACAAGTTAAAGTAAGTAGGATTCGCAGTTAAGTTGTTTACAACTTTTGAACCACTGTTTGCATTTTGTGTACCACTCCAAGAAGTAGCTGGAGTACTGTTTGCTGCACAATATGTAGCATTAGTTACAGACCAAGTAAGAGTAGTAGAACCATTGTAAGATACAGAAGAAGGTGAGGCGCTAAGAGTTATTACAGGAGGATTTTGAGGTTGAGCGCCTACTGATACGGTTACAGAGTCAGATGCAGATCCACCAGCTCCACTACAGTTTAAAGTAAAGGTAGTTGTATTTGTTAAATTATTTACAGATTGTGTTCCACCGTTTGGGTTCTTTGATCCACTCCATCCACCAGTTGCAGTACAAGATGTTGCATTTGTTGTATTCCAAGTAAGTACAGTTCCTCCGTTGTAAGAAACAAAAGAAGGGTTTGCAGTTAAGCTTACAGTTGGAAGAGGTTGTGGTTGAGATCCAACAGATACAGTTACAGTATCTGTTGCACTTCCGCCTAGACCTGTACAAGTAATTGTGTAAGTAGTTGTGTTTGTTAAGTTTCCAGTATTGAAAGATCCAGAAGTGTTTTTGAAGCCTGCCCAGCCGTTTGAGCCACCAGTTGCATTACAAGAAGTTGCGTTGGTAGAGTTCCAAGAAAGTGTACTTGTTCCATTGTAGTTTACAAAAGTTGGATTCGCAGACAAGCTTACAGTAGGAAGAGGTTGAGGTTGAGCACCAACTGATACAGATACACTGTCAGATGCAGATCCACCAGGACCAGTACAAGTAAGAGTAAATACAGTTGGGTTACTTACCAA
>CAYTMO010000029.1:0-12631 GCA_964439045.1 uncultured Candidatus Saccharibacteria bacterium | reverse complement strand
ATCTTTATGATTTCCTACATAATGCCTGTTTAATACAAAACTATAATACTGAATATCATTAGCAATAATTTTGTAACCCAACTTCTTGAAATGTAACCCCACAGCACCCGTCCCAGCAAACAAATCACAAAACACCGGATTGCCTTTTGGTACAATACTATGAATAGATTTCTCTATAAAATCTAATAATGATAACTTGCTGCCGATGTAATTCACCCTTTTATAATAACATATTTACAACAAAGTATGTGTTGGAATACAAACCTTTGTGGTAAGATCTACCTATGTTAAATAATGAACAAATTGGGATATCCGCTGAAGTTTCAATTGCAGATATTTTCAATATTCCTATCAGTGACACATATCGTAATCGTGCAGTACAAGAAATCACAGATAGCATCAAGCCTATTATTGCTGATATTTTTAGAACAAATAACATTCCATTACCAATAAGACACGTGGCTGAAAAGCAAAGTGAAATTGATTTTATCCTCACAGGAAACAAAACCTTGTCGGTAAAAACTAACAAACGGAATTTAGGCAAAGTAGCACCCCAAAAAATTGGACAAGCCTCATCAAATACTTGGTTCACAATTTTAGCCGAACGTTTAGGAATAGTAAGCCCGACTACCTATATTGAAAGGGCAGAACTTTTTAAATTAACTGCACTAACCCAGATTGAAAAGCTACTTGGTATTTACTGGGAATATATGTTTGATTGTGATTTTTTGATTCATATTTTTAATGTAGTTGATCCTAATGATGTACCTACTGGTGCTCCTAAATATATAGTAATAAGCAAAAACAAAATCATTAACCCTATTTGGGATCCGGTAAAAATAAAATTTACAAAAGAAGCTGTTGCTGATTGGAATGAAAGCACAACACTAAAATACGATGGTGTCACAATAGGTGAATTCCAAGTACATAACAATAGAGACAGCTTTAAATTCCGTTTCAATATGTCTGGTCTTTTAAAATTAATGGAAGAAGGGCGCCTTAATTTTTCTTAAAAATTATTTATTCAAATATGTAATTGTAAGTTGTAAAACCGTGGCGAAGGATACCCATAGTAAATACGGAATATTGGCATAAACCACAAATCGTAAATGCGGCCAAATAGCGAACATTGCCCATATGAGTGTACCTAAGACAAGGAGAATGTCTATGGAAGCCAAGAGATTGTTCTTGAGTCCGAATTGAAAATATGTAAAAGAAAAATTGAAAATCAAATTTAAAATAAAAGGTAATACTACAATAAAAGGAAGTTGCCCTTTATAAAATCTTAAAAATACTGTCCCGAAAGTAAAAAATATAATTGCATAAAGCACAGTCCACACCGGACCAAAAAGAAAGCTCGGTGGCGCCCAAGTGGGCTTCACTAATGTCGAATACCAATTGTATGAATTCATAAATTAATCTTTTAAAATTTTAATAATTCCTGTATCAGCAGGACAAACACAATATCCAGTCCATTTTTCGAGATGAGGTAATTGAATAGGTAGGGATAAAGGAGGCTCCGAAAAAGCAATGATGGTATTGTATTTCTTGTGACTTATTCGGTCTTTGTCTATGCATTCATCTAGATGCCCAGACAAAACAACTTTTTCTAATGACAAACAAGTGTCAAAAACTTTTGAAGAAAACTTTTCTATATTTTTTACCAAAATTACTCTCTCATTCAAATCTGACAAATTATTTATAACTTCTAAAAACAAAGATTCATTACCACTTTCTACCATTAAAGCTTGCGCATTAGCATTGTCTGCCAAGTCCTCGATTTTGTTAATGAAAGCTACATTCGAATGGTCATCACCTATCTGTTCTAAAAACTTTTCTTTTGCCATAGGGTACGCAGTTAAGAATAAAATCTTCGAACCTTGCAAAAACAATTGAGCCACGAAAACAATTGATAGGTGCGAGCCTCCCATCTTTTCGCCATAATGAGCCAAGCAGGGCAAATATTCTTCTTTGAAAAAGAATTCTTTATCGTTCAATAATACTTTGTCTACCATACCCATATTATACCATTTTTACGCCTTCTTTTCTAAGTAAATCTACTTTAGCTTTTTCGCCTCCTCGATTATAATCCCCTGTCTTTCCATCGCTTCGCACAACTCTGTGGCACGGCACAGTCTCATCATAATTGGCTTTCATTATAGAACCTACGGCGCGGGAAGCCCCTGGGCTTCCCGCGCATTCTGCTACTTCTTTATAAGTCATCGTTTTCCCTTTTGGAATCTTACGTACAACATCCAACACTTTTTCTTTAAAACTTTTCATAAATATATTTTATATTACAATTCACCACCCATCGAAAGCACAAAATTTTTATGCATTTTTGATATTTCTTTTGTATCAATTTTAGCAAAAAATTCTTCTGCTTCTTCTCCATTTTCTTTAAACACACTATCTTGCTTTAAAACTTCTGGATGCACCTTTAAAGCCTTTTCATTGCAACCAAGCAAATAAAGTCCATCGAGCGTCCGCACTCTAGAAAGTGCCACATATCCTTGCCCATATTCAAAGACACTAGATAAGTCTATAAGAGCCCCATCCATACTCATTCCTTGGCTTTTATGCACTGTCATCGCCCACGCTAGGCGCAAGGGCACTTGAGTTATTTGTGCTTTTATTTTTCCGTTTTCTTCTACTACCCAATCCATCGGAGTAACAGTGATGACTCTACCATTCTTCGTTTTAATAATTGGATAGTTATAAAAAGAATCGAAGTCTATCACCGTGCCTAATGTACCGTTTACAAATCTTTCTTTTGGATTGTTTTTTGTACACATTACTATTGCCCCCTTTTTTAAAAACAAAGTCTCAGGCGAAAGGCAACCTTTTTTCAAAGTCGTTACTAAGTTTGCACTCCCGCTTGAAGACATTTCAAATTTCGCTATCTCACCTTCTATCTCATCTAGCATCTTTTCGTTCACTCTATCTACATCCAAGTTATGCGAATAAAGCTTAGTGATATTCTCTGGGGAGTCTACAGGGGCTACAATGCGCGCATTTAAACATTCATAATGCTCTTCTTCGAGTACATTGTTTCGTATTGCAAGCAACAAGTCTAGAAAGCTTTCGTCTTCTTGTCTGTGTTGTTCTGTAATATAACAAATTACCAAATTCAACTTTTCCCAGACTGGCGATTCATATGCAAAGAGCAAAGACTTTTCTTCCACTAGACTCATTTGCTTTTGTTCTGTCATTCTTTTTTGTATTGGTGGAAGCTGGAAAAAGTCCCCAACGAGTATGACTTGCATCCCTCCGAATGGTTCGCTGTTTTGCCTTATTTCTCTACAAATAGCATCTACCATAGACAATGTATCTGCGCGAAGCATTGATATTTCGTCAATAATTAAAACTTTTGTTTTTCGCACCCTACGACTTATGTATTCACTAGTGGCTATTTTGTCCAAGTCATACTTGGTCAATGTTTCCTTTATTCCTATACCGCTCCAAGAATGAATAGTCATACCTCCTATATGTGTTGCTGCTATACCGGTAGACGCGGTAATGGAATGCTCTATTTTATGCTTACGCAAATATTCTACATATATGTTTATAGTAAAAGTCTTCCCAGCCCCCGGCTCACCAGTCAGGAAAACATTCGCTCCAGTTTTCATTATCATCAAAGCTTGGTCTTGAGTCATATAAAATGCATTATAGCACTATAAAAAAACTTCCAGAGAGCCTTCTCCTCCATCTTGAAATTTAGATTGATTAAATCTTATGTTGTTTGAGTTTAAATAATTCTTTACAAAATTTGGTAATATCGGTCCATTTATGCTGTTTTTGCCTTTACCTACTATGATTCTAATATGCTTATACTCGTCTTCTCTGATTATTTCATCCAATGCTTCTTCGCATTCAAAAGTAGTGTACCCGTGAAAGTCAAAAATAGCTTCTGGAAGTTGTTTATATTTATTTCCTGTATCTGCATAATAGCTCATAAATGTGGCGGACTTTAAGTGTGGATTATTGATCAGAAAATATCTGCGAACGATCAACATATTTACCATTAATAAATATATCTATTGGTATTTTAGTCGAAGAAGGATCGTGATTTGAATTAAAAATTTCAAAAGGGGGTAATTTTACTTCAACCTCTAAACGATCCAACGCTTTGATAGAAATTGGGCCGTAAGTGTCAGAAAAACGATTATTATTAGGAGCTAAGTCAAAATAGTACTTACCCATATAATCCTTTAAATACAAAGTGTCAAAACGATTTCTATACCAAGTCGTGCTTTCAATAATATGTTTCCCTGTTAATTCTTTTTTAAAAACTACATATTTGTTTTTTAAATCATAGGCAGAATCTTTAGGATTTGAATCCTCTGAACAAAAAATATTATCATAAACACCCACGAAGTTTAAATTTGTTGTTTTTTCAGGTTGAATATATCCGGTCATACAAGCATACGAAACTCCTATCTCTTTCCCTTCTTCATCTCTTTCTATGTTTTTGCTGCTAAAAACATGAAACTTCATATAATGAGCCCCGTCTTTTAATCGAGCGACGTATGATTTTCCTGATTCTATAAAAAGACTTTTTTGATAACCATCAACAGGAGCTTCTAATAAATTCTCCAAGTCGAAATATTGCGAAACAGCACTATGGCCGATGTCATCTGCACTTATTGCTTGCACACCACCATCTCCAGAAAATTCAATTTTCAGTATTGCTGGGCCAATAGTGTTTTTATCTTTAGCTTCATTGCCTATCTCGCTAAAGATAAAATCATAATCTTCCTCCTCATCTTTAAAATTTATAGGGTCCAGATTCGGATTTAGGTTATAAAGGTAAGTAGCAATATTCATACTTGGTTTTTTTGATGTAAAATGTCTATTGAATACAACGAATTCTTGAGGATTATCTATTTCATTCAATTTGACAATGCGCAAACCTAAAAAACCAGGTAAGGTTTTAAATTTATTTGCGCCATTTATATGGTAGCCCTCTTTACTAACATTAAGTTGACAGGGAGAAAAAAGTCCTAAATAAAAAGCTACTCCTAAAATAGTTTTACTTTCACTCTTGTCACGACACCCATTCCATCCACTTGATTTGTATTTCACATTGGCACCACTAACAGGCAAAAGTGTTTTACTATCAATAACTAAAGTAGGTCTTGTAAACACCAAAATAAGGCTAAAGACAAAAATAATCAGTAATGCATACTTTGTTTTTCTGTGTTTCTTTCTGAGAATATTATTTTGCATCTCAGCCACATTGTTTATATTATTTTCTAAGTTAGTTTCTGTTACATTTTCCATACAAAAATTATATCACAGTTCAGAATTAAACTATGTCTGCCTGCCGGTAGGCAGACAGGGTGTAGAAACTTAGACCTATAAATGTTTTATAATATGCGGGCTTGAGGTGTGGATTTCAGAACTTTTGAGAGCTCATGAATTTATTAAATTGAGCCTTATTGATTTAAGTAAGTGATACAAAGGTATTGAACCATTACGCAATATTGACTTTCTGATAAATCTATGTTATCGTTAGGGTTGTTATATTCTTCGTCACTAAAATAGTTTTCTATGAAAATTAAGCTTAGAAGTGTCCATCCACTATTGGTAGTGGTATTTTTCCTGCAAGCAGTTTGGGAGATGACTGCTGTTGAAGCCAGATCCACATGGTGTTCAGATTGCCAAGAAGGAGATGTGTTATATTTTCTGTTATACAACACAGGGAACATTAACAACTCAGGTGGTCTGTGTTTTATCTTTTTGTTTATTTTAGACCAGATTTCTCCCAAATCTGACTTCTTTAATCGTCTATTGTCTATTCTTGCTGTAAACTTAATTTTTTATAATTTAGAAAAAAATGATATGCCTGACTTCCCATTTGCAGTTTTAGGTACTCTTATTTTTTTCTTCCCTAGTATTATTCATTCTCTAAAAGAGAATAGAATAACGCTGGAAATCAATGCCTATGGCAAGGACAAAAAAGTCTGACCCATGGGCTTTTTTGTTTGAAAATTTTTCAAAAAGTTCGGAATTACACTACGGTGTACAAACTTAGACCTATAACTATATAGGTTTTATGATGTGCGGGCGATGAGAGAATCGGCTACTACATAGCCAGGTGCTTTTCCACCTCGTTTTACTCGTACGGAAAAGCCTTTCGATTTCTCACGCAGAAAAAGCAGTTTTTCTGCTATCTTCGCAAAAGTTTCACTTTTGCGGGCTTGATGTTTGGATTTCAGAACTTTTAAAAAGCCACGCTTTAATTAAAACAAGTTTTATTGACTTTAATAATTTAGAATTTATCGGTAACAAATAACCACTAAAAACAGAAAACCCACTACGCGAGCAGGTCAACTGTCCACGAAGTGGGTAATTATTTTAAGCGATTAAATCCGCATACACACCGGTCATTTCTTTATCAGGAGCAAGAGAAGCAATCATTTTAAGTATGGTTATAGACAACCCAGCGTCACTGATATCGTCAGGTAATTGCTCAAAAACTTTCTCGAAAGCAGAATTACCGAGCGCGATTGCTTTTTCAAGCACATCAGTAATACAAATTGGCTTACCACAATAAAAATCACCTTGTCCAACTTGAATGAGTTTAAAAAAGTCATCAAGTTCGTTTGTTCCCGGACAGTTAGGGAAAATTGTCTGTAATCCGGTTATAAATGTCGGCATTATATACAACTCTGGACCAGCAGAAGCCAGCAGCCTAACGATTTTCATTGCTTTTGGTTCAGGAACTCCCATTACAAAACTATTGCGATCACGCTCTGGATAAAGAAATACCGTTTGGCCACCAGTTCTTGCTTTCAGCAACAACTGTTTGAGTGCCACTGAATTTTTTCGCTTCATTTCAATGACAGTATTTGCGCCGTTTTCTGTTTCCGCGAATTTGCGCATATGTTTCGGTTGGTATACCGGAAACTTGCGCACGCCTGATGTTACTATGCCAGCAATTCGAGAGTACTCAAATACTTGACTCATAATTATTGCCGGGAGTTGTGCTCCAGGAAAGTTACGACGAATCAGTGTAAACGGCACAAGCGCATCAAGCGGTGATGTATGATTTTGCACGATGAGCACGTTTTTGCCTTGCTCAATTAATTCCATGGCTGCGCGATAATTCGCTATGCCGTAAAAGTTACACTTATCAGGCTTGATAAAATTACCCATGAGAAATTCGTACAAAACTCTTTCCATCGCTGGTGTGGGTTCGTAGTAGCCAGCAAATTCGACAAGACGAGCGGCAATGTCATCAAGAGCAGAAAAAAGAATTTGTTCCGCTGTTTCATAACCATCAAGACTTAGTCGGTTGAATGCAGGGTACATATTTTCTCGGATCCAAATACGCATGTTTTCGGGATGATTACCCCAGGCATTGAACGCGGGGATAACACTAGGCGGAATAAAGTTTGTTGCTTGCATTTTTCGTTGATTTTAAAAAGTGATGAGTGAATTTAGTGAGTAATTACAACCTTAATAAGCTTATGACAATTCACTAAACTACTCTAAGGTAATGTCAAAGAAAAAAGACCATTAATATGGTCCCCTTACAAATTTCCATTAAAATAGTACTCTCTATATCTTGATTTGTCAAGCTAACTTATTCACAAAACTGTCAACACAACTCACAACAAAAACACATCATTCGGAATTACACTACGGTGTACAAACTTAGACCTATAACTATATAGGTTTTATGATGTGCGGGCGATGAGAGAATCGGCTACTACATAGCCAGGTGCTTTTCCACCTCGTTTTACTCGTACGGAAAAGCCTTTCGATTTCTCACGCAGAAAAAGCAGTTTTTCTGCTATCTTCGCAAAAGTTTCACTTTTGCGGGCTATCAAATCCTGGACTGGAACACTATAGAAAATATGGTCCTAAAATGGAACAGTGTTTTCAGGGGTTTTAATCTTGTAAATTAAACTAGTAAACTAGCATTAGTTTACGCCAGTTTTTAAGCAAAAGACTAAAGAAGTTATTACCTATAAATTTATAGAACAAGAATAGAACAATATATGTATATAATTGCTCCGAACTTGGAACAACGTCCGTAAGTCTATAATAGAAGAAAAGAAGAATAAAGCAGTAAGTACCCCCGCAACCTTTCCGATTAAAAATGCTTTTTATACGACAAGGTATACTTTATATCATTCAACCTTTTCGCCAATTTCTCTACCTTCTGTCGCAAGTTTTTATTAACTTCCTTTTCCTTTACACATGCGACTATAACATCTGCTAATAACTCAAGATCTTCATTTTTTAAACCTAACCTACATAGCTCTTGAACGCCCAATCTAAGCCCACTTCGGCTCTTAGAAGGAGTTCGCATTGGCATAGTAATAATGCCAACTGAAGCCAATTTCTGTATAATCTCAGCCACATTAGCTACATCAATACATATCTGATGTGTATTAGAAAAATCAGGTAATGGACCAATAACACTCAGTTCCTTGCTTAGCAGCTTGGCAAACATTTTTGTTTTCAACAATATGTCTTCCGCGTACTTTTTACCAAACTTTTCCATTTCAAGCACAGTAATCAGCAGAGCCAGTAAACTACCTGTATGAACACTAGATGTGTTTTTAACAAATTCCGCGTCAACTAGATCGTATAATGCCTTGTTGTTGAGTAAAACAATTGACTTCTGAGGTCCTGGAAAAGTTTTATGAGTACTACCGCCGAAAAAGAAATTTTTTGTTTTAGGAAATTCAAAAATATGAGTAAAATAAAACAATTGCAAATGAGAAATATCATAATAAACAATCCAATTTTTAGGAACAGTTTTCATTAGCTTATTTATATCCAGCGGATTGACTGAGACGGTATGGTCAATATAAATGAAAACTTTCTCTTGCTTCCACTTTTTAAGAATCCTATTCAATCCTTTATAGTCCAAGTCCCATGTATTGAAATCAAGACTAATTATTTCAACCTCAAAACCATTCTTAACGGCAATTCCTTTAGTTTTACTGTGCCCTCCGCTCAGTGTGTCTATAATTATAATTTTATCTGAAATCTTACCAATAGCTGACATCACGATATCCATGTTGTGTATACCAGAAAGTCCTTTTGTTATTGAAAACTCAACCCCGTATATAGAACAGAGCTTATGTTCTAAAATAGCGATTATGTTACCAAGGTTTTCCCTTCCAGGCATGAAGTATCTTGAATCTATTTTTGATTTTATCACGTAACGATTATTGCTATTCAAGGTGTAAGCACTTGAAGCCAGCTTACTCATTACATTCTCAGAAGGAATAAGAGTAATCGTGTTTCTTTCATGCTCAACTTCATCAGAAATTAGATTTAAAATTTCTTGATTATTTAAGTTTTGATATTTATCAAATTTCTTAGAGTTTTTTCTATTTTTTCCGTTTCTTTTAACTAAAACTAAGAAGTCCCAGAACTGTGGCCATGATTTATTTACACCATTTGGATTCAAAAAGACAATCTTTCTATTATTAACCACACCCCACATTGCTAATGCTTGAATTACTCGGTGATCTTTCGAGCTAACATGATTAGACTCCTCAGCTTCCTTAATAGCCTTCTCCATTTCTTCTATTCGATTCGTTTCATGTCCAATCAAACTTGGCCAAAATTTGGCTCCATTCTCTTTATTAATAAAATTGAACACTCTAGCAAAACAGTAGTCATCTGAACATAGAGGTCTATAGTCAGTTTCTTTATTTTCTATTAAACTTAAAAATGCATTCACTTGCCTTTCGATTGTCACGTCATATTTGGGTTCCCAGCACTTACCCATTTTTCTTCGCATATACCAGTGCTCAACAGCATCGTATGTTTCCTTGAGCTTCAGTGGTGGATTAGATAATCTTTCTTTGTCTCCACAAATTACTGCAGCTGTAGCCCATTGTGTGGTTTCGTTATCTAGTCTAAGTAGTTGATTTTGACTAAACCTTACTATCTTTGGATCATTAGTAATTTTTCTATCATTCAAACTACCCTCTTTTATAAAAGTTTTATGCAAATTACCCTTCCAAGACGCAAACTTTAAAAGCCTATATAGAGTAGCTGATTCACCTACACGTATTTTGCGATTACTTCGCCAATCTTGGCTTGCGTTTCTTATTGCAAGAATATCTTCATTGGTGTCTTTTTGTTGTTCGATAAACTTCTCAATATCACTATAACCGTTTATAATATCCAAAACCCCTACTCTCGTGAGCCAAGATTTGTCTTGAGGTATGAATTTTTTTAAGTCGTTGATATTCATTTGTTGAATATTTCAGTAATGCTTTCTGGTCCGACATACAATACTTTTCTTAAGTTCGGATACTTTTCAAAATCAAGGTCAGCAAAACGCTTTTCTTTATCATCAACAAAAACGACTTCTTCATCTTGAAATTGTTCACAAATCATTTCAACTGGACCCTTTTTTGTATCAAGTACAGTATATATCTCAGTAAAAAGAGTACCTACCCCAGTTCTATTAACTTTTTCAAGTTGATATTCTTTTACTCCGTGAGTCACCATGTAACAGTTTTCTTTGTTTAAAAGTTTTATTTTGTCTACAAGTTCGTTGTTTACGAAATTTTCACATTCCTTCATGATCTTTTCTGATAAACCTTCCTTACTAATTGTGTTGATATTTTCACCTTTCAAGACTGATTCAACTAGATTTTGAAGAACCCAGCCCTTTTCTTTTTCGATCTTGTAGTACTTTTTTACCGTATCATAATCCACACCAACTTCTTGAAAACATTGGTACATATGCTTTTTAAACTTTTCAGTATTAAAGAACAGAACATCGTCGAAGTCAAAAATGTATTTTGTCATATTGATTTTATAACATAATTCTTAGTACATCTCAATAATTTGTGGCTTTATCAAAATCAATAAGATATATCTTGGGAGTTTTGTTTAAATCTGGATTACCATCTTTGTCTCTATGAAAACGTAAACAAAAATTTGCATCATTTGGATGACCATGATTAATACCCATTTTGATAAGTACGGAGACAATTTTATTTTTCTGCTCATCTAATGATTCTTTGAAAGAATTCCCCGAGAAGGCGTACCATTCTTCTAAATTCAAATCCAACACACCTGAAGCAACATTCATTAAATTACTAACCTTATCACTATTAAATGAGAATATTGGCTCGATGGGAACATAATCAAAACCAGCCTGAGACCAAACTTGGTGATTTTCATAAGCATTTTTCCAAGCAATGAAACAAGATTCCTCAATATGTCGAACAACTAAATTATTTTTAAACTGCTCCCCAAGCAACAGTGTCATGCCAGACCCTGTTTTTGAAAATATTTCTCTAGAAAAAACTGAAGTGCTTATTCTGTCTTTGTTTTTTAAGTACAACAAGGATTCAACAACTTCACCACTTTTCCCTTGAGTTTTTGCTAACTCAAACTTTTTAGTAACAAGTTTCTTCAATTCTTCTTGCTTGTCTTTCGGGGCGTGTTTAATTATAGTTGATGCTAATCTTTGCACAGTAACATTATCTGTATTTAAAAAATTTATTATGTTTTTATACAAAGTATCACGCAGAACCTCTTGATCTTTCATTGGAACCAAAGAAATCTTTTTTGCCACAACTCTTTGTATCTCTATGTCATTATTCGAAAGCCCATCATTTATAACTTTAATCACTAATTCATTAAGCATTTCTTTATCTTTTGCAGAAGCAAACTGAATCATATTCATGGCTATCCTCTGGGTTTGTATATTTGAGCCGTTAAGTATTTCAATTATTTTCTGAGAGGTTATTTCTCTTAAATATTCTTGTCTATCCTCTGGTGCATTTTGTATCAGAGAAGATCCCATTCTTTGTAATTCAATGTCGTCATTTTCTAATGCTTTTTGAATCAAAAACACCATCTCTTCGCCAGAGCTAGCAAGAATCTTATTTTTTGTTTTTGATACTAAATCATAATTCTCAGTAGGACTCTGGTTACTTGTTTCAAATGTATCATTACTTTTTAAGTATTTTAAATAAGAAAAATTTTCAACTCCAGGGATTTGATACATATTACTTATTTTTTCAGGTATCGTATTATTCGCTTTTCCAAATTCTAATTTTTCCATATTTTAAATACTCACCTTAATGTTTCTAACATCTTTCTTAATCATCTTAATAATTTCTGGAAACTTTGATATTTTAAAATGTCCATTCTTACTTTTATAAATAATAATGTTTGAATTTTTTAGTTTCTTTCTATACTTTTCAGCATGAGATATAGGTACAACATCATCATCTTCTGAAAACATTAAATATAGATTTTTAGAACTTTTTTCTAGCAGTGAAAGATCTGCTTTAAGTTTAAAACCTCCCACCAAATCTTCACCTGATAAAGTATTATCATATGGGGGACAAATTAAATATGTAGATAATATTTTTTTCGGGAACTTATTTTCAGATAAGTATTTAGCAAGGAAAATAGAGCCCAATGAATTCCCTATCAAAATACAGTCATTGTTTAATAAAGGAATATACTTTTCAAACCAAATTTTCCAATCTCTATATTTTGAATTATCTGCCAAAGGAAAACGAGGTTTAATTATCTGAAAAGTCTTACCTAGTTCTTTATCTATATAATCTTCACTCCATTTAGGATTTTTATCTAATTTTACTTCTTTATTTTTTAAGTAATTCAA
>CAYTMO010000028.1:0-13859 GCA_964439045.1 uncultured Candidatus Saccharibacteria bacterium | reverse complement strand
TTCTCTTATCTGACAAGAATTTGTCAGATTTCTATAGTGATTTAGAATCTTATTCTTCTATCAAGCAAGCTGTTAAAGACTCAGTGGATCAAATAAGGGGCATAAAAACAGAAACAGAAATTGAGAAGAAAGACTTAGAAGACAAAAGAAATGCAGAAACAGATGCAAAAGTAGAACTTGAATCTGCTCAGAAAAAAGTTAGTCAAACAGAAGCAGAAAAAAAGAAGCTACTATCTTTGAGTAAACAAAAAGAAACCGAATATCAAAAGCTTGCTGCAGAGAAAAAAGCAAAAGCAGATAAAATCCGTAGTGCGCTATTTTCTCTTGCTGGAGTATCTAAAGGTATTCCTTTTGGTACAGCGTTAGCATATGCAAATAATGCTCAAAAAGAAACAGGCATAGATCCAGCTTTCTTGCTTGCTATTTTTACAAAAGAAAGCAATTTAGGCTTGAATGTCGGGCAGTGTTTTTTAACTGATACTTCAAATGGAAATGGTAAAGGGGCTAACACTGGAAGTGAACAAATTAGAGTGATGAGCCCTACTCGTGATGTACCTCCATTTTTAGAAATTACAGAAAAATTGGGGATTAGTTATTCTTCTACTAGAGTGTCTTGTTGGATAAAGGATTATCGTAATGGAGTACCTTTTGGTTGGGGTGGAGCTATGGGTCCTGCTCAATTTATACCTTCTACTTGGAAATTGTTTATTCCTCGCTTAGAAAAAGCATTAGGTTATTATCCAAATCCTTGGGAACCAAAAGATGCATTTATGGCTTCCTCTCTTTACTTGACCGATTTAGGTGCAGTAGGTGATAGTGCGAGTAAGCAAAATATCGCTGCTTGTAAATATTATGGTTCTGGAGGGTCTTCTTGTGCTTATAGTAGAAGTGTAGCTGCGCTTAAGGCAAAGATTCAAGATGATATAGATTTGCTTTCAAACTAGACTTGTGATAAAGTCATAACACTATGAAAAAAGGAATTCACCCAAAATATAATACAAACACACAAGCTATCTGTGCTTGCGGAGCCATTTTCCAATTTGGTGCTACAATGACAGAAATAAGAATGGAAATCTGTAGTCAATGCCATCCTTTTTATACTGGAAATGAAAAAATAATGGATACAGCAGGACGCGTAGATAGATTCAACAAGCGTAAGGCAGCAACTGTAAAAGCTAAAGCGTAACTTTCTTATAAAATTTGCTTTTTAGAGCACAGATATTTTTTTGCTAAAAAATTCTTCGAGCTCGGCTCGACAGCCTGTATAAGTCTCTAAAAAACAAATTTTCAATATATTTCATATGCTAGATCTTGAAGAATTAAAGAAGAATCATAACACCAGCTACTTGGCTAGTGTTTTAGAGCGTTTAGCTCGCGAAGAAGCTGAAGTACGAGAAATGATGGGAGGAGATGATAGCTTGCACGAATTAGCTACAAAAGAATTACTCTTAATTCAAGAACAACAAGAAAACACTGAAAAGCAAATACAAGATATCTTAGATAAAGAGAAAGCTGAAGAAGAATTTCCTAATGAAATAGTATTAGAAGTTCGTGCTGGAGCAGGAGGAGACGAAGCATCACTTTTTGCTTGGGAGCTTGCTCATATGTATGAGAGATTTGCAGAAAATGAAAATTGGCAATGGAAGACGAACTATGAATCTAAGAGTGACTTGAGTGGTTACAAGGAAGCTAGCTTTGAAATAAAAGGAAAAGATGTTTATAAAAAAATGCGATATGAGACAGGTGTGCATCGAGTACAGAGAATTCCTGCAACAGAAAAGAATGGCCGAGTGCATACTTCTACTGCATCAGTTGCTGTGCTTCCAATCAAGAAAAAAGTAACCTTTGAAATCAATCCTGCGGAATTTGAAATGGAATACTCTCGCTCTGGAGGTAAGGGTGGACAGAATGTCAATAAAGTAGAAACTGCTGTAAGAATAATCCACATACCGACAGGGCTTGATGTACGCTCTACCAATGAGCGCAGTCAACAAGCAAACAGAGAGAAGGCTATGATGATTTTAACTGCAAAATTACAGCAACTTAAAGAAGAGGATGAAGCCAAGAAATACGCCGGTGTACGAAAAGATCAAATAGGAACAGGAGACAGGAGTGAGAAGATTCGTACCTATAACTTTCCACAAGATCGTGTAACAGATCATAGAATTAAAAAGTCTTGGCACAACTTGCCTAAGATTATGGAGGGAGGTATAGGAGAAGTGATAGAAGCCATAAACTCTGGTACAGTGGGGGATGATGAGGAGGAATAAAATTGCTTTTTACTTTTCATTATGAGATACTTCTAGTGTAGTATATACGATAGCTTTAAGTTTTCATTTGTGAGTTGTGGTTTTGCCCGCCTACCGGCAGGCAGGTTTGCATCAAGTAAATCACTTAGCTTGTCGCGTTTCTACATATTATAATTAGTTTTTGCCCGAGTTTTGTAAAAACGGGAGAAATAATAATATGGCTACAAAGCTATATGTAGGGGGACTCCCTTACAGTACACAAGAAGATGCTCTTAGAGAGTATTTTTCTCAAGCAGGTGAAGTTACTTCAGCTGTTATTATAATGGACAAGATGTCTGGTCGTTCTAAAGGTTTTGGATTCGTAGAAATGGCTAATGATGCAGATGCACAAAAAGCTATCTCTATGTTCAACGATCAAGAATTCGAAGGACGCAAACTCACAGTTAACGAAGCTCGACCTATGGAAGCTCGCCCTCCACGAACAGGTGGTAATGGTGGTGGATACGGAGGAGGAAATGGAGGTGGTTATGGAGGAGGCCGCTCAGGTGGTCGCCGAGAATACTAATCTACATTAAGTAGATTTATATCTTAAATTAAATCTCAAAACAAAAAATCACCCTTAGGGGTGATTTTTTGTCTGTCTTGCGCTATAAGCGGTTTGCTTAATATAGTTATTTCTGTTATATTTTTTAAGTTGTTTAGATTTGTTTAGTTTTACAAATAAATATTTTGAGCGTGTAGTTCAGTGGTAGAACGCTGTCCTGATAAGACAGAGGTCGATGGTCCGATTCCATCCACGCTCACTGTTAGTGGTCTGTTTGCTTATTTTATAACATAGTAATATAATAGCCCGTGATAAACCATTTTTATGGTTTATTTTTTTAAAAAATTAATGGAAGAAAGAATTAATATTATTTTATGAAACAGAAATTGATAAACTACGGTATTGGGGTTCTTAGTTTGTTAGCAGTGCTAGCTGTATCTTTTTACAGTAAATATATATTTCATGCTATAGAAGAAAGTCCAGAGCATGGAATTCTGATTGTTTTCTTTCTGACAGCGATGCTTTTTGTTTTAAGTACGATTATTTCTCATGTATCACGTTTAACAAATTTACCATCTTTCGTAGTAGCTATCTTTTTTGGTATGGCTGCTAAGCCACTTTTGGAGCTTATTATCATAAATAAAGAATCCTTAGCTGTATTAGTGGGACTTGGTGCTACTTTGATACTTTTTTCAGGTGGACTAGAAACACCTTTTAGTAATTTCAAGAAATTAGTAGCAAAAATTTTGTCACTTTCATTTCCAGGTCTTTTAATTACAGCATTTTTAACGTCAATTACTATTTATCAAGTAGGCGAATGGTTTGGATTAGGACTTTCTATTGTTACAGCTGTTTTGTTGGGAGCAGTGCTAGCTTCTACTGACCCAGCAGCGATCATACCAATCTTAAAAAGATTAAAATTTAAAAATAGATCTGTTAAAGATATAGTAGTTTCAGAAAGCGCGGTAACTGATGTAACTGGCACACTCTTGACTATCGTATTTCTGGCGCTTATCGCTGGTACCGCTAATTTTAACACTATTGCTGAATGGTACGGTGCTGTTTTTTCTAAAGAAAGTGGTTTGATTCTTTTAAAACAGTTATTTTTTGGTGTTTTGCTTGGACTTGTGGGTTATTGGCTTTTACAAGGATTATTGCATTTAAAGAAAAGAAAGAACTATGGACACGAGGCGGATTTACCTTTTTTCCTTTTTGTACCAATAATGATTTTTGTGTTTGCTCTTGTGTTTGAAGGTAGTGGGTATTTGGCTGCTTTTATAGCCGGACTTATGTTTCATTTAACCACTCACTTGAAAGAAACTGAACATTTCTTTAACAATCTAGTAGAAGGTTTCTTTAAACCAACTATATTTATATTATTAGGTGCTCTAGTTGACACAAGGAAGCTTATTGAATATGCACCGATAGGAATTGGAGTAGCTCTCTTGTTTATGTTTGTAATTAGACCAATTTCAGTTTTTATTTCTCTTACTGTGTTTAAATATTTTGGGAAAGAAAGAATGACTACAAAAGATATGCTTTTTATTTCTTTTGTTAGAGAAACTGGAGCTATTCCGGCTGTGCTTTTAGTCACAATCGCTAGCTTAGGGCTTCCTGATGTTAAAGGATTGATTGAAATTGGTATGTGGGTCATTTTGGCTACTTTGATAATAGAACCACCGCTTACACCAATTATAGCAAAAAGACTTGGTGTAGCTGAAGAAATGAAAGATGAAGAAGATATCGTGCTTCCAACTAATCCTTGCGTGATGATAGTATCTAGAGGGTATGGATTTATCAAAAGATTAACCGAAGTGTGTGACTATGCATCAAATAATAATATGAATAAAGTGGTATTGCTTTTGTGTCTTGAACAAAAATATACAGAAGAATTAGAAAGATCAATTAGAGAAGCCGCTTTTGAAGCTTTCAGAAAAGAAAATAAGCGTTTAACAAAAGAAGGTAGAACTGAAATTAAATTTCAATTTATTAGTCGAAAAGGTCTGCTCCAAGACAACATTAACTTCATATCAGAACAAAAGCATAGCCCTGTAGCAACCATTTTTGCTGGTAAAAAGATTCTTGATTATCACTTAGATGAGATTAAGCAACTTTCTATACCTATTCGTTTTATTGATTAATTAAAAATGATGTTATCGATACATCTTTATTTGAGGATAGAGCATTGGTGAAATTTGTTAAATAAATACACAATAAGTGAAATTTGCATTAAACTGCCTTTTCTTATATTATTAGGAAATAAAGCTTTTTGGCTTTTATTTTTGTGATAGAAGAAGAAAAACAGTTAAATAATAAAAGAGAGGATTGGTGGAGACCCGCAATGTTTTTTTATGCAAAGGTTACTTCTTGGATAATTCTACCTATTTTAGTTGCAGTATTTTTATCCAAATATGTTGATAGAAATAACCAGATATTATTTTTTGTTTTAATAATTATTGGTTTTGGTATTACCTGTTTTGGCATATACAAAGAAATAAAAATTTATCAAAAAAATATAAATAAAGAAGATGGCAACAAGTAATCATACAGAAAATACAACAGAACAAGTACCACACGAAGTTACAATATATGCAGAACCTGTTTTTAATATTGGTAATTTTCAAGTTACAAATTCATTACTTAATTCTTGGCTTGCGGTTTTGGTAATATTTATTTTTGCTTTAGCTATCCGTTTGAATTTAAAAAAGGTTCCAGGTAAGCTACAGCACGTCTTCGAAATAGTATTGAACGGAGCATTATCTTTGTGTGACCAAGTGACAAATGATAGAAAGATTTCAGAAAAGATATTTCCCCTGGTTTTTACTATTTTTGTTTTCATTTTGATAAACAATTGGCTTGGGATATTGCCTTTTATTGGGTCAGTTGGTTTCTATGCTCTTCACGATGGTCATCAAGTTTTTGTACCACTATTTCGTGGAGGTACAGCTGATATAAATACTACGCTTACACTCGGTTTGGTATCTGTTATTGGTGCAAATGTGTT
Organism: uncultured Candidatus Saccharibacteria bacterium; assembly: GCA_964439045.1. Lineage (GTDB taxonomy): Bacteria > Patescibacteriota > Minisyncoccia > Phycocordibacterales > UBA9973 > UBA9973. The sequence continues at coordinate 8,062 of CAYTMO010000028.1, read as the reverse complement.
TGGCATCATTACTCTCGGTGCCTGGAAAACTTTAAATAAATATGTTAAATTAGAAGAACTAGGTTCAATTTTTAGAAAAGTTAGAAAAGATCCTAGTATTTTGGTTGTAGCTCCTATATCGTTCTTTGTTGGAATTATTGAATTAGTTGGTGAAATGGCTAAAGTAGCCTCATTATCTTTTCGTCTTTTTGGAAATATTTTTGCTGGGGAAGTATTGCTTTCTTCTATGGCGACAATATTTGCTTTTATATTACCGACACCATTTCTATTCTTAGAAGTGTTCATCGGTCTCATACAAGCTTTGATATTTAGTCTTTTGTCTGCAGTGTATTTCACAATTGCAGCTCAAGATCATTCCGAACACGAAGAACATTCGGGCGAAGAAGACAGTAAACACCACAAAGATAAAGAGTTAGAGTTGGCACAAGTTTAGTTTATTAAATTATTAAAATTAGTCGAAAAATTATTAAAATTAAGTATATCCCGAATATAGGGAAAAAATAAAATTATGGAAACAGAAGTAATAAGTGGAGTTGTGAATTTAGCACCATTAGCAAAGTCTTTGGCTATAAGTCTTCCTGCTATCGGAGCAGCTGTAGGTATTGGTATGATAGGTAGTAAAGCTATGGAAGCTATAGGTAGAAATCCAGAAGCAGCAGGAAAAATATTGGTTCCTATGCTTTTGGCTTCAGCATTCGCAGAAGCAGTTGCGATTTATGGTTTGGTTATCGCATTTTCAATTAAATAAAAATAAATAATGGAAGCCTTAATTTCAACATTTCACATAGATTGGAAATTGATGATTGCACAAATCATTAATTTTATTTTGGTTTTTCTTGCTTTATATTTACTTGCAGCTAAGCCTTTAAAAAAGTTAATAGAAGAGCGAACTGAAGAGATTACAACAGGTATCTTAAACGGCAAGAAAAATAAAGAAGTTTTGGAAAATACCAAAAAAGAATACGAAAGTGTTTTAGCTAGTGCTCGCAATGAAGCAAATGTAATCTTTCAAGATGGTAAAAAAGAAGCGTTAGCTAAAAAAACTGAAATGCTAGAACAAGCAAAGTCTGATGTAGCTACAATGATAGAAAACGGCAAGAAGACCCTAGAAGCCGAAAAAGCAAAAATGATGAATGATATTAAAAAAGAGGTTGCTGCAATGGTAATCCAAACAACAGAAAAATTAATTGGTAGCAAGGTCACAGCAGACTTTGATCAAAAAGTAGCAAAAGAATTGAATAATTTATAAAATGGCAACCCTAACCCACAACGACATAGCACAGGCTATATACTTGGCTTTAAAAGGCAAAGAGGGGAAGGACTTGTCAGATGTGTGCAGTGGTACAATAAAATTTTTATCTCGCAAAAAATTAATTTCCAAAACATCTGATATATTAAAAAAGCTTGAGGCTATAGCAAATACTGAAGCGGGTGTAGTAGTAGCAAAGATATCAACTATTAAAAAGTTAGATGAGCAAACTAAGAGTCAAATAAATACTGAAATTCTAAGAAGATATAAAGCCAAAAAAGTAGTATTCGTAGAAGTCATAAACGAAAAGCTTTTAGGAGGAATAAAAATAGAAGTAGATGATGAAGTTATAGACCTTACGATTTTGAATAAATTAAAAAAGTTACAAGAACATTTAACAAGATAATTATGAGCAATAATCATATAGTAGAAAATTTAAAAAAAGAAATCGAAAACTTTTCTTTCAAGATTAAGGCAGAAAAAGTTGGACATGTTATCGAAGTGTTCGATGGTATAGCCAAAGTTTCTGGTCTTTCAGATGTAAAGTCTTCTGAGATGGTTACATTTTCTGGGGGAGAAGTAGGCGTGGTGCTTAACTTAGAAGAAGACACCGTAGGTATAATCATCTTAGGAGAATTTTCAAATATCAAAGAAGGAGATGTGGTTAATCCTACTGGACGCATTTTGGAAGTGCCCGTAGGAGATGCTCAAATAGGACGCGTGTTAAATGCTCTTGGAAATCCGATTGACGGGAAAGGAGAAATCAAAGCTACAAAGACTTACCCGATAGAAAAGGTGGCTCCTGGAGTGGTTACTCGTCAAAGTGTCGACCAGCCAGTTTCTACTGGTATTAAAGCTATTGATGCTCTTATACCTATTGGTCGCGGACAACGCGAGCTTATTATTGGAGACAGACAGACTGGTAAGACTGCTATTGCTATTGATACTATCTTGAACCAAAAAGGTCAAAATATGATTTGCGTATATGTCTCAATTGGTCAGAAAGATTCCAAACTTCGTAAATTACAAACCAGACTCGAAGAAGGTGGCGCTATGGCTTACACCATAATTGTATCTGCCGGTTCATCAGAGCCTGCAGCACTCTCATATATCGCTCCTTATGCAGGTGTCTCCATTGCTGAATATTTTATGGATCAAGGCAAAGATGTTTTGATTATTTATGACGATCTTTCTAAACACGCAGTAGCATATCGCGAAATTTCTCTTCTTCTTCGCCGTCCACCAGGACGTGAAGCGTATCCAGGAGATGTTTTCTATTTACACTCAAGACTTCTAGAACGTGCTTGCCGAAGAAATAAAGAATACGGTGGAGGGTCTATTACAGCGCTTCCAATTATTGAGACTCAAGCAGGAGACTTGTCTGCATATATTCCTACAAATGTTATTTCTATTACTGACGGACAGATTTTCTTGGAAACGGATTTGTTTTATAAAGGTATACGTCCAGCTGTGAATGTTGGATTCTCTGTGTCTCGTGTTGGATCTTCCGCTCAAATAAAAGCTATGAAGAAAGTTGCAGGAACCTTAAAGCTTGATCTTGCTCAATTCCGTGAGCTAGAAGCTTTTGCTCAATTCGGTTCTGATTTGGATGATGCTACAAAAAGACAATTAGAGAGAGGCAAAAGAGCAGTTGAATTACTCAAGCAACCTCAATACGCACCCGTAGTCACAGAACATCAAGTTGTAGTATTGTATGCATTGGTCAAGGGCTATATGGATGATGTACCAGTAGAAAAAATTAAATCTTTCGAAGAGGGTCTTATCGAATATGTATCACAAAATGCAAAAGCTTTCATTAAAGAAGTGTTAGAAAAAAATATGTGGACTGACGAAGGTGAAGCACAGATCAAGAAAGCAATAGAAGATTTCAAAATATCTTTCAATAAATAGTTTTACAAATATAAAAATAAAATGGCAGGAACAAAAGAAATCAAAAGAAGAATAAAGAGTGTTAAGAACACCAAGAAGATAACCAAAGCGATGGAGCTTGTGGCCGCTTCGAAGATGAAGCGTGCAGTTTCAAAGACTTTGGCATCTCGCTTGTATGCAAATTATTCTTGGGAACTTTTGACTTCTTTATCTTCTAAGTTAGAAGAAATTACTCACCCGTTTTTTGTAGAAAGAAATGAAGGCAAGACACTTATAGTTTTAGTTACTTCAAATCGTGGTCTCTGTGGCGCTTACAATTCTCAAGTTATAAAGAAAACTGTCACTATGCTAAAGTCTCTGGCAAATGTTGATAGTGTGATTGGTTCTGCTCAGACAGACTTTATCACTATTGGTAAAAAGGGTGATACCGCAATGCGTAGAATCGATCAAAATATTACAGCTTCTTTCACAGAGCTACCAGACAATATTACTCTTTCGGATATTACTGCTATTTCTCGTTTACTCACTAGCGAATACGAAGTCGGCTATTACAAAAATGTTTATGTGGCATATACAGATTTCGTTTCTGCCTTATCTCAAAAACCACAAATAAAAAGACTCTTACCAGTTTCAAAAAACGAATTAAAAGAAGTTATAGAAAGTTTAGATAATAAAGATAACTTAGAATCGCAAGCCACACAAATTCAATCTGATAGTCAGCAATATTTATTTGAAGGAGATACCAATAAATTAATTAAGTCACTTGCAGAAAAATTAGTAAAAATGCAGATATACCAGATGATGCTCGAATCTAATGCCTCTGAACAATCTGCCAGAATGCTTTCGATGAAAAACGCAGGAGATGCCGCAGGAGAAATGATAGATGATTTAACTCTAGTATTCAACAAAGCAAGACAAGCAAATATTACCAGAGAAATAAGTGAGATAAGTGCCGGTATGGCAAGTGTAAGTTAAAAGAATAAAATATATTATAATTATTATTAAAAATTTTATGAACAAAATAGGAAAAATAAAAAGAATAATTGGGCCAGTGGTAGACGTAGAATTTCAAGGCGATATGCCAGAAGTCTACAATGCACTCATAATAAAAAATGGTGACAAGAACCTTGTGCTCGAAGTAGAACAACATATCGGTGGTGGCGTAGTGCGTACTGTCGCTATGGATACTACAGACGGTCTTTCTCGTGATATGGATGTAGAGGACACTGGAGCTCCTATTTCTGTACCAGTGGGTAAAGGCACATTGGGAAGAATTTTTAATGTACTAGGCGTTGCCATAGACGATGCAGGTGGGGTAAATACCCAAAAGAGTTCTCCTATCCATCGCAAAGCTCCTTCATATCTTTCTCAAGCTACTAAAGTAGAAATCCTCGAAACTGGAATAAAAGTTATAGACCTTATTTGTCCTGTACTCAAGGGTGGAAAAGTTGGACTCTTCGGAGGTGCGGGAGTGGGCAAGACTGTGGTCATCCAAGAGCTTATACACAACATTGCATCGAACCACGGAGGCTACTCTGTATTTGCAGGAGTTGGAGAAAGAACTCGTGAAGGAAATGACTTATATCACGAAATGAAAGATTCAAAAGTTCTCGACAAAGTTGCGATGGTCTTCGGTCAAATGAATGAACCACCAGGAGCTCGTATGCGCGTAGCTCTCTCTGGGCTTACTATGGCAGAACACTTTCGTGATGCAGAGGGCAAAGATGTGCTTTTCTTCATAGACAATATTTTCCGTTTTACTCAAGCAGGGTCTGAGGTATCAGCGCTCTTGGGGCGTATTCCTTCTGCTGTTGGTTACCAGCCGACTTTAGCGACAGAAATGGGAAATTTACAAGAACGTATTACTTCCACAGATAAAGGTTCTGTAACTTCTGTGCAGGCGGTCTATGTACCAGCAGATGACCTTACTGATCCAGCGCCAGCTACTACATTCTCTCACCTTGACTCTACTGTAGTATTGAACCGTTCACTTTCTGAGCTTGGTATTTATCCTGCAGTTGATCCTCTTGATTCGTCTTCTACAATCTTGGATCCAAACATTGTAGGGGAAGATCATTATTTCGTTGCTCGTGAAGTACAAAGAGTTCTACAAAGATATAAAGACCTTCAAGATATTATTGCAATCTTGGGTATGGAAGAATTATCAGAAGCTGACAAAGAGCTTGTGTCGCGCGCGCGTAAAGTTCAGAAATTTCTTTCTCAACCATTCTTCGTGGCTGAACAATTCACCGGTACACCAGGAGTATATGTGCCTCTTGCAGAGACTATCCGTTCTTTCAAAGAAATTTTGGAAGGTAAACACGACGATAAATCCGAACAGGAGTTTTATATGAAAGGAGCAATCTAATTAGGGGCTAGTTGCTAGTGACTAGGTGCTTTACATACCTAGAACCTAGAACCTAGAACCTAGAACCTAATCTATGTCAAAACAAATAAAACTAAAAGTAGTTACACCCGAAAGACTTATTCTTGAAGAATTGGTTGATGAGGTTATTATTCCCACAACCGAAGGGGAGATTGCAGTATTGCCAGACCATATTCCTATCATTGCAGGGCTCAAATCTGGCGATGTAGTAGGTGTGGTAAATGGAGACAATGTGCCTATTGCAGTAGTTGGTGGGTTTCTTGAAGTGAAAAAAGTTGATAATACTACAGAAGTAACCATTCTTGCAGACTTTGCCGAGCACGTAGGCGAGATAACAGAAGAAGCTATAGCAAAAGCAAAGATTCGCGCCGAAGAACTCAAGAAGCAAATGGAAAATAAAGAAATAGTAGACTTCGAACATTTCGAAACCGAACTCGAACGCTCCATCACTCGCATTAAAATTGCGGATAAATGGAGAAGTAAGAAATACAGGAAATAAATTTTCTAAAGTGCTATAATGATTTTATGCAAAAGTTTAATGAAAAATTTGAAGCTTTTGATGAAAAATATATAAATTGGGCAAGGAGAGTTGCTTTGCCATTTGCAAAGTTTAGCATTTTTCTGATTTATTTTTGGTTTGGATTTTTGAAAGTTTTAGAAGTTAGTCCTGCAAGTCCACTTGTTGTGGCGTTATTGGGAAGAACTATGTCTTTCATCCCTGCCGATTCTTTTCTAATAGCTTTCGGTCTAATAGAAATAATAATAGCTGTTTTGTTCCTTGTTCCGAGATTTGAACGCTTGGCTTTATTTGCTTTAGCGCTTCACCTAATCACCACCATAATGCCTCTTGTTTTATTGCCTGCATTTGTATGGACTGGATTTATGGTTCCTACACTTGAAGGACAATATATAATAAAAAACATTTTATTAATTTCTGCTGGTCTATTCATCTTTTCAAATTTACATACTTATCAAGAAAAGAAAAAAGTCTAGTTATGTCTAATTTTTATGTAATTGCTACTCCTATAGGCAACATGGGAGATATAACCTATAGAGCCATAGATACATTAAAAAATGTAGATATAATTTTGTGTGAGGATACTAGGGTAACAAAAAATCTTTTAGATAGATATGAGATTAATAGGCCTATGATGAGCTACCACTCACAAAGCAAGCTTTCAAAGACTGATAAAATTTTTGAGTTATTAGAGGAAGGTAAAAACTTGGCATTGGTTTCCGATGCTGGTACACCTGGTATATCGGACCCTGGGGCAGTGCTTGTATCTCAAATAAAAGAAAGATTTTCGCAAGGACAGTCCTTGCGAAAGGATGACGTAAAAGTCATTCCAATACCAGGAGCATCTGCTGTGATAACAGCATTGTCGGCTTGTGGTTTACCTACTCACGAATTTACTTTTTTTGGTTTTTTGCCTCATAAAAAAGGAAGAGAAACTCTATTTAAAGAGATCGCAATATCTAAAAGAACGGTGGTTTTTTATGAATCACCCCATAGGATTTTGAAGACATTAAATTCTTTAGTAAAATATGTCCCTGATAGAAGAGTGTGTATAGCTCGTGAGTTGACCAAAATATACGAAGAATTTAAGATCGGTACGCCAGAAGAATTGTTAAAGTATTTTAACGAAAATAAAGAAAAAGTAAGAGGGGAGTTTGTTGTATTAATAGCCGTTTAATCAAAATATATATTTATGAATATGAATCTCAATATGGGTCTTTATAAAGAAGTTTTTAAAAATAATGAAGAATTAGACGAGGGTGTTTATAAAAAACTTCTAGCAGAACAATTAATTTTGAGAGATTACTTAGCAATAGAGCGCACTGTGCTTACAAACGAAGCAACTTTTTTGGCTTATGTACGTACTAGCCTTACTATTATAGTTGTTGGAGTCACATTATTTCACTTATCTCCAAATAATGAAACATTGCAATACATTGCTGTTTTTTTTGCATTATTTGGATTTTTTACTTTTTTATTGGGTTCTACTCGAACATTAAAAATGAAATATAAGATTAATCAGTTCTTGAAAAAGAGAGATAAATTACAATAAATCCTCTGGATCTATCTTTTTGTAAAACGAAAATGGAAGTGAGTTTAACCTAGAGTATATATCTTGATTTATCTTTGATTTTAAATTGTTTTCAAATACAGGCCAATCTAATGTGTCTATTTTTATTAAAGCATTTGTGATATATGTATTTTTGCTTTTTGTAAGGAACCCTCCAAAAATGCTTGGATTGTAGTCTTTAAATAATTCTTTTAAATATTCTCTAGTTTTAAGTGTGTCTTCTTTATTCCCTGTGTATGTTACCTTGATAAATCTTTTGTATGGTGGGTATCCCAATTTCTTCCTATCTTCTAATTCTTCTTGTATATATTCTAAATAGTTACCATTTGTTATAGCATTGATTCCAGAATCATTTATATTTTTAGTTTCAATTATTAGGTTATTTTTTGTTTTATTTAAAGTGTTAAGTATTATATGTAGTATTTTCTCGCTCATTTTAAAGTTGGGTAT
>CAYTMO010000027.1:0-14618 GCA_964439045.1 uncultured Candidatus Saccharibacteria bacterium | reverse complement strand
TGTTATGATTTTTCTAGCTGTGGAGTTATTTTTTCTCTTTCTTATTTAGGTAACAATGTAGGTGAAAAAGCTTCCAGTATTCTTTTTTCTCAAGAAACAGGAACGAATAGTATGAATATAGAATATTCAAAGTTGGCTTTTAATTCTTCATATGTTTTTGGAGGAGTGTCTGTGAAAAAAGGTGAGTATGTTATTTTAAATAAACAATATTCTAAGGAAGAATACTTGAAACTCCGTGAGAAAATTATTGAACAAATGAGCCAGTTGCCTTACGAAAGTACTACTGGTTCTTTGTACAAATACGGCGAGTTTTTCCCACTAGAAATATCACCTTTCCCATACAATAAAACAATGGCGCAATTCTTTTACCCGTTATCTAAAGAAGAAGTTGAAGCTAAGAAGCTTTGGTGGCAAGAAGAGGAAAAAAGTCAGCATCCAATAACAAAAAGTTGGTTAGATTTACCGGATAATATAAAAGATGCAACTGATTTAGTCCTAAAAGAAGTTTTTGAGTGTCGGGATTGTAGCAAAGGTTTTCGCATTACAGAAATTGAGTTATCTTTTTTGAAAAAAATTAAATTACCACTTCCTAGAATTTGTCCTTTTTGCCGAATTAAAGAAAAAATAAATTTGTGGGTGGATAATATGTCTTTGAAAACTCGGGTTTGCGACCAGCGTAAAGTTAGTTTTAAAACACATTATTCCAAAGAACGAGCACCTGTAATATATTGCAAAAAGTGTTATCAGCAGGAGGTGTATTAATATATGAACCTGTTAATTTTAAATGAATTATTTGGTTTCGCCGCTTTATTCTTTTCTGTTTTAGCTTTTCAAAAAAAAGATAGAAAAAGTATTTTAATATTACAGAGTATAAGTTTGTTTTTATTTTTCATTCATTTTTGGTTTTTGGCTGCTTACTCTGGTGCTTTAATGAATCTTATTGGTGTTTTTAGAAATTTAGTTTTTGAAAGAAAAAACAAAAGTAAATGGGCAGAAAGCATTTATTGGCTGTATTTTTTTATCTGTATTTCTTTGCTTTGTTTACTTTATTTTTGGCAAGGGTTTATAAGTTTACTACCAGTCGTAGGTTTGATTTTTGGTACTATTGGTGTTTGGAAAAATAATCCCAAAGAAGTAAGATTTTTTATGTTTTTAACAGTGTTTGCCTGGTTGGCCTACTCTATTTTAGTTCATTCTTTTTCTGGTGTTGTTACGCAAATAGTTATCGGTAGCTCCCTTTTAATTGGTATTTTTCGTTTTGATAAAAAGACCAACTTACGCTAATTAATTTTCTTTCATTACCTTCATAAATGCGAGACTCGTATCCTCGTCTATTTTGTTTGTAACTATAATCATAAGTTCCGTGGAAAGATTTAAATCTTTTTTGATATTAGTAAAAAGATATTCGTACGGGTGAGGGGATATCCAGACGGTGTTCTTGATACAAACGAAGTTTGCCTTTTTTAATAAGTAGCGCAATGCTTCGCGTTCGTTCTTTCTACTTTCTGGTAAGTCTAAAATTATAATTCTCCAGTATCCGTCCCAAGAAGTATTGACCAGGGTGTTCTCATTTTCAAGTTTTAGGCTATTTACTTTCTTGCGTCCTTCTTTAGTAAGGCGAGCGTAGCTGTTTTGAGGAGAGGCAATGTGTTCTATAAGCCCTGCTTCTTGCAAGCCCTTAAGAGAACGGGTGATAGCGTACTTAGTACTTGGGATTTCATTTCCTAAATCATTTAACTCTGTGATAGAAATAGCTGGTTTTTCGCCTAGTACTTTCAATATTTTCTTAGAAAAGTCTTTATTTTTCATATTTTTTTGCTTTGCCCCGTCGCTCGCGAGCGACGGGGTTGACATAGATATATCCTATCATATATACTAGATTTAACAAGTATTTCGCGGTCGCGAAAAAACTGTTTTAAACAAATTATTAAGCATTATAAGTTAATTAATATATAAAAATTATGTCAAAAATAATAGGAATAGACTTGGGTACTACAAACTCAGCAGTAGCTTTTATTGAAGGAGGTGTGCCAAAAATTATTGAGAATAGCGAAGGTGCTAGAACAACTCCTTCTGTGGTGTCGATTGCAAAAAATTTAATAGATCGGCTTGTAGGGCTCCTGGCGAAGCGTCAGGCAGTTACAAATCCAGAAAATACAGTTTATGGTATCAAGCGTTTTATGGGTCACAATTTTGAAGATCCAGAAGTACAGAAAGATTTGAAAAATATGTCTTTCAAAATCCAAAAAGGTGCAACAGGTGGGGTGGAAGTAAAAATTGGAGACAAATGGATGCGTCCAGAGGAAATATCTGCAATGATTTTGTCAAAGATTAAGGCAGACGTTGAGGCAAAACTTGGAGAAAAAATCACTGAAGCAGTTATTACAGTGCCGGCGTACTTCAACGATGCTCAAAGAAAAGCTACAAAAGATGCAGGAGCTATCGCGGGACTTGACGTTAAGAGAATTATCAATGAACCTACAGCTGCAGCACTTGCATATGGATTCAATAAAAAGAAGAATGAGAAAGTAGTTGTGTATGACTTCGGTGGAGGAACATTCGATGTGTCTGTGCTTGAGATAGGAGATGATGTAATAGAAGTAAAGTCTACAGACGGAGACTCTCATCTTGGAGGACGAGACATTGACCACAAGATTATTGCTTGGATTGCGGACGAATTCAAAAAGACTTCTGGTATTGATGTTCGTAATGATAAGCTCGCATTGCAGAGACTAGACGAAGCAGCAGAAAAAGCAAAGATAGAACTCTCAACTTCTATAGAAACAGAAATAAATATTCCTTTTATTACCTCAACAGCTGAAGGTCCACAGCACTTGCTTCTTAAAATGTCTCGTGCTCAATTAGAAGCTATTGCAGATGAATACATTTCAAGGTCTATCGAGATTACAAAGAGAGCAATGGAAGCTTCTGGTTTTAAAATGGAAGATATAAACGAAATAATAATGGTTGGAGGGCAGACTAGAATGCCAAAAATTTTAGAAGAGGTAAAGAAGGTATTCGGCAAGACTCCAAACCTATCTATTAATCCAGATGAAGTCGTAGCGCTTGGAGCAGCTGTGCAAGCTGGAGTATTGCAAGGAGATGTGCGAGATGTGTTACTTCTTGATGTTATCCCGCTTTCTCTTGGTATCGAAACATTAGGAGGTGTAGCTACAAAGCTTATTGAAAGGAATACCACAATCCCAGCGAATAAATCTCAAGTATTCTCTACTGCAGCGGACAATCAAACTTCTGTAGAAATTCATATAGTTCAAGGAGAGCGCCCAATGGCATCTGACAACAAGTCTCTCGGACGCTTTATCCTAGACGGAGTACCACCAGCACCAAGAGGCATACCGCAAGTAGAAGTTTCTTTTGATGTGGATGTGAATGGAATATTGAATGTAACAGCAAAGGACAAAGCATCCGGCAAGGCAAACTCTATTAAAATAGAAGCAAGCTCAGGACTAAAAGATGAAGATATAAAGAAGATGCAAGCAGATGCCGAGCTTCACGCCGAAGAAGATAAAAAGAAAAGGGAAGTCGTGGATATCAAGAATACAGCGGAAATGGTTATCTACACAGCTGAGAAGGCTTTGAAAGAAAATGAAGAAAAGATTCCACAAGATATCAAAGATGGAGTAAATGGTAAAATCACAGCACTTCGTGGACTCAAAGATGGCACAGATGGTGAGGCGATAAAGAAAGCAACAGAAGAACTATCAAATGAAATGCAGAAGATAGGTGAAGCGATGGCAAAAGCTGGAGCCGAAGCTTCAAACCCTGGCACTGGAGCAGAAGAGCAACCAGCCGAAGTGAATGACCACGAACACCAACCAAACCCAGAAGGCGAAGAACCAAAAGCATAAAACAAAAGCCCCCGCAAGGGGGTTTTGTTTATTAATTTGTTATATAATCAAAACATGGAAAATAATATTAGCATTAGCAAAATGCTCTCTTTATCAAAAGAACTTTACGAGAAAAATAAAGATAAGTGGCCAGCCATGGACCCAGAAACAGGATTAGCCTGGGTAGCTTATTTAGTGGCGGAGGTTGGTGAAGTTATCGATATTATAAAAAAGAAAAAAACAGAACAAATTGTTAGTAATCCAGAAGTTAGGCTAGAAATGTTAGAAGAAATAGCCGACTGCTATATGTACCTAGCTGATATTTTAAACCGTTTTCATTTTACTAGCGAAGAGTTTTCTTTTATGTATCAAGAGAAAATGGAGAAGAATATGCAAAGAAGCTATGTTAGCCATCCAACAAAAAAAGATAAAGAATCAAATAAATAATAAGAATAATACAATTAGTTAGATGTCCACCCAAAAAGAAAGTTTGAATTTATATTGGAGAAACTAGGAGAGTCGAGCAAATTTACAGTACGCGCGATGTTTGGCGAATATGCATTGTTGCAGGCGGAAGGTAACTAGCAAGAACCGTTCTTGCTAGGACATTGCATAGTTTTGGTTAATATACAAAAAGGATGAAGAGAATTAAAGATTTATATATAGTAGTTATCTCTTAACAGAGAATAATTGTGTTATTATTATTTGAATTATGGGATTTAACCTAGAGAACTCAAAAAATAATGTTAGTCCTCTTTTAGAAAAAGAAGACGCAATAAAGGTTGTAACCAAATCCCTAGAAAAACTTTTTATTAAGTACAACGATAAGGGAGTTGTTAGTATTTGTCTGTGGGGTTCTGTAACTAGAGATGATTATAATCCTCATTATAGTGATGTCGATGTGTTGGTTATCGTCGATGAAAGTTTTAATTTAAGGGATGGTTTGACCATGAAAAAAGAACTAGAAGAAAATACTCCGGAAATAAGTACATTCGGTTTGCAATGCGTTTTTATAAGTGAATTAAATGGGGGAGAAAAAAAGAGTCTTTTAGTTAGACTTCATAATCCTGAATATTTGCTCAAGAGTTTTAATGAATGGAAATTTGTATGTGGTGAAAGGTATAGAAGAGAGGATTTTTCCGTGTCAGATTTTAATGTTCAGGAGATGATGAATCATAATATAGCTGAAGCACAGAGAGCACTTTCAGAAATTGATACCCCAGACCCAAGTCGGCACCCAGATGCCAGCAGAAAGGATTTTGTGAAAGCCTTGTCTATGTTTATGCACTGTCATGATATATCAAAAAAAGATTCAGATAAATTATTTGACGATACTCTAATAAATACATCTTATCCAAATAATAAGGTTATATCAGATATTCTTTTCGAAATTAGAAAAAATAGGGCATATTCCAAGGAAAAGTTTAGAGAATATTTTCCGAAACTTTTTAAGTATTTTAATGAAATAAAATATCAAAATCGCTAGAAAATCGTAGGACAGTCCTTACAAAATACAGTTCCTGTAAAATCAAAAACCCTTTATAACAAAAAGGGCTTTTTTGTTTTGTTACTGAGTGTTATAATTCCTTTATGGATTTACCGAATATCCCAATCAACAAAGACCTCACTTATATAGGCTACAGTACTTATCGAGACAAAAATCAGCTTTTTGGTATCAAGCGCAAAGACAGGCGCCAGCATATTTATATTCTTGGAAAGTCCGGTACAGGTAAGTCGGTGCTGATGTCCAATATGATTATGCAGAACATCTTAAACGGTGAGGGTGTCTGCGTAGTTGACCCGCACGGAGAGCTTGTAGAAGGCGTGCTTGGTGCCATACCACCACACCGAATAAAAGATGTGGTATATTTCAACCCTGCAGATACAGATTATCAAATAGGATTTAATGTTTTAGAATTAGTAGATCCTAAATACAAGCACCTTGTAGCTTCAGGACTTATGGGAATTTTTACTAAGATATGGGCCAATGCTTGGTCGGCTCGTATGGAATATATTTTAAATAATTGTATTTTGGCATTACTTGATACTCCTGGCACAACACTACTTGGTATTCCTAGATTGCTCGTAGATAAGGATTATCGTCAGAAGATAATTGGAAATTTAAAAGATCCTGTAATCAAGTCTTTCTGGATTCACGAATATGAAGCGTGGCAGGACAAATTTAGAAACGAAGCCATCGCTCCGATTCAAAACAAAGTTGGGCAATTCCTCTCTACCTCTGTAATTCGAAATATAGTAGGACAGTCAAAGAGTACTATAAATATTTTTGATATGATGAATGAGGGTAAAATATTTTTAGTAAATGTATCTAAAGGTCGTATTGGTGAAGACAATTCTAAGCTTTTAGGAGGTATGATAATTACCAAGATTCAGCTCGCCGCTATGGAACGCGTGCGTATTCCTGAGGACGAAAGACGAGACTTTTATCTATATGTGGACGAATTTCAAAACTTTGTTACAGACTCTTTTGCTAGTATTCTTTCTGAAGCTCGAAAGTACAGACTCAATCTGACAGTAGCCCATCAATATACTGCCCAGCTTGTGACCAAAGAAAGCTCCGCTATGCGTGACTCTATCTTTGGTAACGTAGGAACAATGATAGTTTTTAGAGTAGGAGCAGACGATGCAGATTTCTTGGAAAAGGAATTTATGCCAGAATTTACTCCTGAAGATATTGTGAATTTGCCAAACTATAAAATATATCTCAAGCTTATGATAGACGGTATAACTTCCAGACCGTTTTCTTCTAAGACGATGCCACCGCTAGTAAAAGGAGGGGACAAGCAAATAGAAGAAGAAGTTATTCAATCTTCTCGCGCACTATATTGTAAATCAAAAGAAGAAGCCGAAAAAGAAATAAATGATTGGAGCGGTATGTCACTTGGTGATATCGGTCTAAGCAATAATGGAAGTGTTAAAAATAATTTTAGTACAGGGCCAGGTGGCGAAAGGTTTAAGGCTGTGTGTTCTATTTGTGGCATGGAGACTGAAGTACCCTTCAAGCCAGAGCCAGGTAGGCCTGTGTATTGTAAAGATTGTATTGCGAAGATAAAGTCTGGTGAAGTAAAACCAGTAAAAAGCTCCCCAGGACAAGTAAAATTTGATGAGACAAAGTTTTTCAAACCTCTATCTGATCTTGGGATAGAATTCTCATCACCTGACTATGATCCAAAAGAAATAAAAGAGCAAAAAGATTTAAATAAAACTAACGCAGAAAATGGAAGTAAGTCTGTAGATATTAAAAAGCCGTTTATAGAAAAAAACAATGATTATCAAGCTAAACCCAAGAATCATAACGTTTTTGGAGCGATAAAAAATGTTTTTGCTCCGACAAGAAATAATTCGGTTCCGAATGGTGCAGGGAAGAAACCAGTTAATAATAGTGGGCTCAAAGATATTTTAAACAAAGCACTTGCAGAAAATGCAATTTCTGAAAAAGTAGCACCTACCTACAAATCGGCAGGCGGGGAAGAAAAGAAAGTAGAACCAGCACCTATTTCGCTTAGTGCATTAAAACCTGTAATAAAGCCAAATATTAGTACTCCGACTGATCGTTCTGCAAGTACTGATGCGATGAATAGTTTGAAAAGTTTAGTAAAAGATGTAGTGATAGAAGAAAAACCAAAACCAGTATTTACTCCACCAAAAGTCCCAGAAACACAACCAGAAGTAAAGCAAGAAACAAAATCTGAATCTTTTAAAGTTGTTGAAGAAGTTAAAAAAGAAGAAGTAAAACAACAAGAACCCAAAAAAGAAGAACCCAAGATAGAACAAACAAAGCAAGAAGAAGCTAAAAAAGAAGTTCCAGAAGATGTATTAAGAAAGATTTTAGAAGAATAGCTTATGGATTACCAACAAGAAACTAAAAATTGCCAGAATTGCAAAAATGATTTCACAATAGAGCCAGAAGACTTTTCTTTCTATGAAAAGATAAAAGTTCCACCACCGACTTTTTGTCCGGAGTGTAGAATGCAGAGGCGTTTTGCTTTTAGAAATCAAGATGTTTTATTTAGAAATAAAAGCGCAAAATCAGGGAAAGATATTATTACCTTAATACCTCCAGAATCAGGTTTAAGAGTTTATGACGAGCCTGAGTGGTGGTCGGATGATTGGGATGCTTTAGAATATGGGCGTAATTATGATTTTTCTCGACCATTTTTTGAGCAGTTTTTTGAATTAATGAAAGAGGTACCTGTCTGGAGTCGAGATATTACAAATTTGATAAATAGTGATTATTCGGCTAATGCTGGATATTTAAAAAATTGTTATCTTTTATTTAATTCTAATTACTCTGAAGATAGTTTGTATGGTAATTCTGTCGATAATTGTAGAAATTGTATAGATAATTCTTATATTAATAATTCTGAACAATGCTATGAATCATTCTGGCTTTCTAAATGCTATAGAACAAATTTTTCGATTAGAAGTATAGAGTGTAGGGATGTTTGGTTTTGCAGTGATTGCAAAAATTGTAGTGATTGTTTCGGTTGTGTAAATTTAGTAAATAGCAGGTTTTGTTTTTTGAATGAACAATTAACAGAAGAAGAATATAAACAAAGATTAGAAGATTTAAAGTTAAATACAATATCAGGATTAAAAAGTGTTAAAGAGAGAATTTATAATTTCTGGAATAAATTTCCTAAAAAATACATACAAGGATTTAAAAATGATAAAGTTTCAGGTGAATATATTACGAATTCAAAAAATGTTATTAAATCTTATTTAATTAGAGAAGGTAAAGATTTAAAATATTGTCAGTTTTTACAGGTGCCTAAAAATGAAGATTGTTATGATATATCCGTTTGGGGAGATAATAATTCTTTATGTTATGAGAGTTGCGTAATTGGTTATAATACTTCAAATTTAAAGTTTTGTTTTTCTTGTTGGGGTGATGCAAAGGATTTAGAATATTCAATGAGATGTGGTGGGTCTTCTGATTTATTTGGTTGTGTTGGCTTAAGAAACAAACAATATTGTATCTTAAATAAGCAATATTCTAAAAAAGAGTATTTTGATACGGTAGAAAAAATTAAAAATCATATGGACAATGTGCCTTTTTTGGATAAAAAGGGGAAGATATATAAATATGGAGAATTTTTTCCTATGCAATTTTCTTTATATGGTTATAATAATACTTTAGCCTATGATTATATTCCTTTAAAAAAAGAAGAAGTAGAAAATTTTGGTTTATTGTGGGTTGAGCCATATCGTAAATTATACGATATTACAATTTCTAAAAATAATTTACCTAATGATATTAATCATATAGATGCAAATGTATTAAAGGATATTATTGAATGTATTGAATGTGCTAAACCTTTCCGTGTTATGGAAAAAGAGCTTCAATTATTGCAATTATTAAAAATAGCCTTACCTGAAAGTTGTGTAGACTGTAGAGCGGATAAAAGATTAAGCTTTCGCAACAATAATAGTCTTTATTACCGTAAATGTATGAAAGAAGGCTGTAATACAGAATTTGAAACAAGCTACGCTCCCGACAGACCAGAGATAGTATATTGTGAAAAGTGTTATCAGCAGGAAGTGTACTAAATGATTTTTAAATTCCTTGTACAGCTCGGTATGTAGCTACAATAGCGGCAGTTTCGCCTCGCAATGTCATATCTCCTAAAGAGGCGATTTGATAGTTTGATTCTTTAGCAAGAGAAATTTCTTTCTCAGTAAATCCGCCTTCGGGCCCAATGAAAATACTTACTGTGTGCCGGAAGGAAGCTTTGCTTCCGTCCGGCTTGTAATTCTCTTCACCTAAATCAAAAATAACTCTTTCTTTGTTTTCACTTCCGTGTTCTAGCGCCTCCTTGTAAGTCATAGTTTCCAACAATTCTGGCACAACACTTCTGCCGGATTGCTCGCTCGCTTCTTTTATTATTTTTTCTAATCTTTCTTTATTGAGTCCTGTCTTTATGGTTCTTTCTGTAATGATGGGAATAATACTACTTACTCCGCATTCTACTGACTTTTGAATAGCAAGTTCAAAGTTATCCTTTTTTAATATTGCTAAATATAATCTCACTTTTCTTGTCGTCTCACTTGCTTTTCTAACCTCTACTACTTCACAAGAAATTTTATCTGAATATATAAAAGTTATAATTGTATCTGCCTCAGTACCTTTGCCATCTGAAAGTGTTATTTTCTTGCCAATTTCAAGTTTTAAAACATTTCTTATTTGTTTAACAATCTCAATATTATTTATCTCTAGTTCTTTTTTTGAGAAATCGAAGTCCTCAATAAATCTATGTATCTTCATATGTACATCATACACAAGCTTTTAAAACAAGCAAATTAGTAGTAGAATTCATATATGTCCAAGCCTAATAGAGTCCAGATAATCAAATACGGCCCACCACCGCCAGAGCTACCAGTATTCGGCAAAGTAAAACCTGAAGAGGTTTCTTTTATTGGGCGAACAAATTATGTTGCTTCTCTTGAAGAGAAAAAGTTTATCTTTGGTATTAAGCGTGTAGACCGCAGACGCCACTTGTATATCATAGGCAAGTCTGGAGTAGGTAAGACCAAGCTCCTTGAGCTTATGCTTCGGCAAGACATCACCTATGGGCACGGACTTTGCCTTATTGATCCACACGGAGATGTGATAGATGCAATGTTAGACTATATACCCAAAGAGCGTATTGAAGATGTGTGTATTATTGATCCATCGGACAGAGATTTCCCTGTATCCTTCAATCCTCTTGCAAATGTCGATCCGCAATTTAAATTTCAGCTTACTCAAGGTCTTATTGAAGTTTTGCAAAAGCAATTCGGCTCCAATTGGGGTCCACGCCTTGAGCACGTTTTTCGTTTTACTTGCTTGGCATTGCTCGACTATCCATATGCCACGATGCGAGGAATGATATCGATGCTTACTGATAGAAACTATAGGCAGAAAGTAGTGGAGTATATTCAAGATGATATGGTAAAGAGATTCTTTGCTATCGAATTCGCGGATTGGTCTGAGAAGTTCGACACGGACGCTATTATCCCACTTGTAAACAAACTCGGACAATTCCTATCTGATCCACTTCTTCGCAATATCTTCGGACAAAAAGAAAACAAGATAGACATTAGCGATTTGATGAATACGAAAAAAATAATTTTCATTAATCTTTCGAAAGGTAAGATAGGAGAAGAAAATTCTAGCTTCTTCGGTTCTATGTTTTTGACTAAAATAAAACAAGCAGGTATGGAGCGTGCTAATATCTTGGAAAAAGATAGAAACGATTTTTATATTTATGTGGACGAGTTTCAAAATATCGTAACTCAAACTTTTGAAAACATTCTTTCTGAAGCGCGCAAGTACGGACTCAACCTCACTATGGCACACCAGTACGTAGGTCAGATAAATCCGAAGATCTATCAGGCAGTACTTGGTAATACTGGAAGCATCATTTCTTTCAGAGTTGGTGGAGAAGATGCGGTGCGCCTCAAGCCAGAATTCGACCCACTTTTCGGTGTGAAAGATATGATAAACCTCGCAGTAGGGGAAATATATATAAAGATGACAATAGATGGGGAGTCTTATGACCCATTTTCTGCAGAGACTTTGCGAGTATTACCTCCTACGCATCCTTCTTATAAAGAGGAAATAATTGCTGCTTCTCGTAGGAAGTATTCAATACACAAAGATGACGCAGCGAAGCTTATTGCAGAAGAAGAAGCAACCATAATAAGAAGCAAAGAAGAAAAAGAAGCTATTACCGGTAATTCTAAAAAAGAAGACAAAGAAGAATCTCAAGAAGCTGAACCTATGATATAAGATTATTTATTTTGCAACATTTTTTTCGTGCTCGCGAAGATTTTGACATTTTGAAAAAAATGATATAATAGCCATATGAATAAAGACTTTTACGCAACACTAGGCGTGGCAAAAAACGCCTCAAAAGATGAAATTAAAAAGGCTTTTTACAAGTTGGCTCACAAGTATCACCCCGACAAGAAAGAAGGCGATGAGAAGAAATTCAAAGAGGTAAATGAGGCTTACCAGACCCTCTCAGACGACCAAAAACGCGCTCAGTACGATCAATTCGGCTCTCAGTATGCAAATATGGGTGGGGGCGCAGGAGGCTATGGACAAGGGCAACAAGGAGGCTTCGGTGGTTTTGAAGGTTTTGACTTTTCTGGCTTTCAAAACGGTGGAATGGAATTTGACCTAAATGATATATTTAGTGATTTCTTCGGAGGAGGGGGAAGCAGAACTCAGGCTCGTCGCGGACGAGATATTTCTACAGAAATACAAATTTCTTTTTCTGATTCAATTTTTGGAATTACAAGAAAGGTACTATTAACCAAGACTTCTACTTGTTCTACTTGTGGTGGTAAGGGTGCGAAAGCTGGCACCAAGATGGACACTTGCAAACCTTGCAACGGTCAAGGCAAAATCCACGAAGCAAAGAGAACTATTTTAGGAACTATCTCAAGTACAAAAATGTGTGAGACTTGCCTAGGGTCAGGCGAGGTGCCAAGAGAGGTGTGCGAAAAATGTAAAGGTAAAGGAGTGCTACGCAAAGAAGAAGAAATATCAATCGCAGTGCCAGCTGGTATCCGAAATGGAGAAATGATCCGTATGACTGGAATGGGTGAGGCTGTTGCAAAGGGTACTACAGGGGATTTGTATATAAAAATAAATGTAGCTCCACACCCAATATTCAAGCGCGACGGTAATGACTTGGTAATGGATTTGAATTTGAAACTCTCAGACGCATTGCTTGGTGCAAAATATCCTATTAAAACTTTAGATGGAGACATAGAAGTGACTATTCCAGAAGGCGTAGGTATAAATGAAATATTGCGTGTCAAAGGCAAAGGTGTACCAAATACGCGCACCAAGCGTGGAGACTTGCTAATAAAATTAAACATAAAACTCCCATCAAAAATCTCTCGCAAAGCTCGCGAACTCATAGAAGCTTTACAAAAAGAGGGGATCTAAATTTGTTTTAAAGTATTTTATGTTAAAATATTTTAATGGAAACTAAAAAAGTAATAGTTATTGGGGCGGGGTTTGGTGGGTTGGCAACAGCAGCTGACTTGGCTCAAAAAGGTTTCAATGTATTAATTTTAGAAAAAAATGAAATGGCTGGAGGACACGCTCGTGTATTCCAAGATTCTGGATTTACTTTTGATATGGGGACTTCTTGGTGTTTGATGTTGGAATATTGTGAAAAGTTTTTTCAAAAACACGGATACAAAGCAGAGGACTTTTATAAAACTATATCAATAGACCCTTCTTATCGAATAAATTATGAGGATGGTAGGGTTGTTGAGATTTCCTCTGATTTAGAAAAGAATGTAGCTTTCTTTGAAAGAATTGAAAAAGGTGCCGGGCAAAATTTAAGAAAATATTTAAAAGAAGTTGAAAGAAAATACAAGATATCTACAAAACAGGTTGTTCAGAAAAAAGAAAACAAATTTTCTGATTTACTTTCTTTCGATCTATTGCGTAACATATTGGGGTTAAATTCGTTTAAAGATTTTGATTCTTATGTTAGGAAGTTTTTTAAAGACGAAAGGCTTGTCGAGATAATCGAATATACGGCTTTGTTTTTAGGAGGTAATCCAAAACAATTACCAGCAGCTTATGCATTTATGAATTATGCAGATTTTGTAGGCCAAGTATCGTACCCGTTCGGAGGTGTTGGTAGAATAGTAGATGCTTTTGTAAAAATTGCAGAAAAAGAAGGAGTAAAAATAATCTTTGATAACAGTGTAACTAAAATTAAAGTAGAAAAAGGTCAAGCCTCGGGTGTATACGCTGGAGATGTTTTTTATGAAGCGGACATTGTTGTTTCTAATGCTGATTACCATTTTACCGATACTGTATTGCTTGATAAAGAGTGGAGAACTTACGATGAAAACACTTGGAAGACTAAACAGATTTCTCCGTCTGCATTTATTATTTATCTCGGATTAAATAAAAAGTTAAAAAATGTCAGACATCATAATTATTTCTTCAGAAAGAATTTGATAAATGATTTAGATTCACATATTAGTGTGCCAACTTTGGAAGAAAAACAGTATTATTATTTAGGTGTACCTTCTATTTCAGACGCGTCTGTGGCGCCTTTAGACCACGAGAGCTTATTCTTTGTGATGCCGACTGCTCCAGACTTGGTTGATGATCAGGATTTGCGCAAAGGGTACAGAGACAAAATGATTAAAGATTTAGAGCTTCTTTTGCGCCAAAAAATAGAAGAAAATATTGTTTTCGAGAGAATATATTCTCAGTCTGACTTTGAAAAAGATTATAATGATTACAAAGGTACTGCTTTAGGTATAAATTTAAGCTTGAAGAAAAATGATTTTTCTCAAAATAAAAGCAAAAAAGTAAAAAATCTATTCTTTGCTGGACAGCATTCTCAGCCTGGATATGGTATGGCTTTTTCTGTAATTTCTGGAGAAAATACCGCTAGGGATATTTTTGAAATTTATAATAAATAGTTAGATGTAAGATTTGTTTTTGATAATGATTTTACTAAATAATCGCTTGCTGTAATACTTTTTTGAAGAGTTAAATAAAAATATGAAAAAAATTGATATTCAACTAATATTTCAAGAGCCTGATAGCCTGGATTGCGGACCCACTTGCGTTCAAATGATTCTAAAATATTTTAATTTAGAAAAAGACATTGCCGAACTTAAAGAGACTCTTCAATTTAATGAAAACGGAACATCTATTTATGATAATGGGCTTTCGTTGTTAAATGCAGGTTTAACTGTTACGGCTATTACTGCTCAACC
>CAYTMO010000026.1:0-14791 GCA_964439045.1 uncultured Candidatus Saccharibacteria bacterium | reverse complement strand
TACAATAATTCAAATAATAAATTCAATTATGAAATTAAAATACATTACACTTATTTCTTTCGTTGTTTTCGTTGGCTTTATCACAGCTTTAGCTTTTTTGCCTACGGATACTTTCAATAAAAATTTATCAAATGAAGGGCAAATACAAAATTCAAATACAAATGATGCTTTAGTTAATTTGGATGCTAGTCTACCATCTGTCACTTTAACTACTGAAGAAATCAAAAAACATTCTACAAAAAATGATTGCTATATAACCATTAAAGGTGCTGTATACAGTGTGTCTTCTTTTATTGATCAGCATCCTGGAGGAGTTAAGAAAATCACTGATATGTGTGGCGGGGAAGCGACTGCTGTTTTCTCAGCTATACACTCTAACTTCGCTTGGAATTTGCTCAAAGATTATTATATTGGAGATGTAGGACAAACTATTAATACACAAAGTATTAATAACTTAAATACTCAAAATACAAATAATCCTAATTTGAATTTAAAGCAAAAAGGTGATGACGAAGATGAGTACGAAGAAGAATATGAATTTGAAAAAGACTAATAAATTCTAATTTCCCCCATTTCTTCTTTTATCAGACCTTTTATTTCCATTACAGACAGGAGCACATTTGCTTCCGCTGTACTTACTTTCATTAATCTAGTTAATTCATCGCGAGGCATAGGTTCTAGTAGTAGATCTATAACTTTCTTTTCTTCGGGAGACAAATCTGCAAAGAGCTTTTGTTGCTTTTCTATATCACTTTCTTCTTTAAATCCTAATGCCTCTAATAAATTCTCGGTAGAGGTGATAGGTGTAGCACCAAGGCGCAAGAGCATATTGGTGCCTTTTGCATTTGGAGAAAATATTGATCCTGGAACAACCAACACATCTCTATTGTATTCAGTAGCCAGTCTTGCTGTTATGAGTGTGCCAGATTTCTCCGCTGCTTCTATTATAAGCACTGCTTTTGAAATCCCAGCCATAAGCCTATTTCTTCTTCCAAAGCTCCAAAGCGTGGCTTTGAAATCTGGTTCAAATTCTGAAATAAGGCATCCGCCACTTTTTACAATTTCTTCGGCGAGCTTTACATTGGTCCTTGGATACATTGCCGAGAGTGACAATCCTGAGCCAGGAAATACTACAGTACGGAGCCCCACCTCTAATGCCTTTTTGTGAGCTATTGCATCTATGCCCATAGCGAGCCCAGAGACTATTACCACAGGATAGCCCTTGAGCCCTGCGATAAGTTTCTCGCAAACTTCTTTACCATAAGTGGTGAATTTGCGGGAGCCAACAACAGAGAGATAAACCAGATCTTCTCCATCTGGGAAGTCGCCTACAATCCATAGTTTCTTTGGAGGCTCTGGAATTTCATTTAATCCTTCGGGCCAATATTCTTTTTCTAGAGGCTTGATGTTGTACATATATTGTTTGAATTTTATTAATAATATTATATACTAAATAAATGCTAGATATAAAATTCATAAAAGAAAATAAAGATGTAATAAAGGCCGGTGCCAAGAAAAAGCACGTAGATATCGATATTGATAGGCTCATTACTCTTGATGATGAACGGTTGAAAATTCTAAAAGAAGTAGAAGACTTGAGAAGTGAAGTAAACAGAGTTTCCAACGATATTGCTCGTGATCAAGACCCAGCTCTTAAAATTCAGCTCATCGAAGAAATGCGTCTTGTTAAGGATGACATAAAAGGTAAAGAAGAAAAATTGAAAATAATTATGGAAGAATGGCAGAAGTTGATGTTGTATGTACCAAATGTTCCAGATATGTCTGTACCAGAAGGTGAGAGTGATGAGCAAAATTTAGAAATAAGGACCTGGGGAGAAAAACCTGTATTTAATTTCACACCAAAGAGTCATATTGAACTTATGGAAAATCTGGATATGGTGGACTTTGAACGAGGGGTAAAGGTGTCTGGTTTTCGAGGATACTTTATGAAAAACGAAGGAGTTACTTTATTCTTTGCTCTATGGCAATACTTTTTAAATTATTTTATAGAGAAGGGTTATACCCCAATGATTGTGCCTTCTTTAGTTCGTAAAGAGTCTTTAATAGGCACAGGTATGCTTCCACAGTCAGAAGAAGATTTGTATAAAGTTGGTGAAAACGAATATCTTGCTGGTACAGCAGAGGTTGCTACTATGGGATTCCATATGAATGAAGTTTTAGACAAGAAGGATTTACCAAAAAAATATATTTGTTTTTCACCTTGTTTCCGAGCAGAAGCTGGTAAGCACGGCAAGGATGTAAAGGGTATTATTCGAGTACACGAATTTTTCAAAATAGAGCAAGTAATATTAACAGAAGCATCTCACGAAGAATCTGTAAAATGGCACGAAGAAATCACAGCTCACGTTGAGTACTTGATGCAACAATTAGGTATCCCTTACCACGTAGTTGTGAACTGCGGTGGGGACTTAGGCTTAGGGCAAGTTAAGAAATACGACATCGAAGCTTGGATGCCTTCTCAAGACAAATACAGAGAAACTCATTCTTCTTCATACTTTCACGATTTTCAAACTCGCAGATTAGGAATAAGGTATAAAGATGATGATGGAAAATTGCGTTTCACTCACTCTTTGAACAATACTGCCTGTGCTACATCAAGACTACCTGCTGCTCTTGTAGAAAATTTCCAACAAGAAGATGGCTCTATTTTGATTCCGGAAGTACTCCGAAAATATATGGGAGGTAAAGAATTTATTAAATAAAATTCTTTTGGGATAAATTTATTTTTATGGAAAAAAGGACAACGCTTAGTTCTTTGCGTGTTTTAGAACTAAAGAAAAAGAGAAGAAGAGCCTTAAAAATAAAGATTTTTGTAATTCTTTTTTTGTTAGTTGCTATTTTGACTGGTAGTGTGTTTCTTCTTAGGGTTCCAGAATTAAATATTAATACAGAAAACTTTGAAATTAAAGGAAATAAAATAATAGATACAGAATTTTTAGAAAAAGTAATTCAAGAAGAGTTGGCAGGATATTATTTATATTTTATACCTAAAACAAGTGTATTGTTATTTCCAAAAAATAAAATAGAAGACAGGCTAGCGGATGAATATGAGAGATTGGAAGAAATTAAAGTTTCCATAAAAGATAAAAGAGTTTTAGAGCTTGTAGTCACAGAAAGAAAAGCCACTTATACTTGGTGTGGAGAAGATATTGTTTCTTATGCGGAGGTTGAGCCAACGGATGAAATGCTTGAAGATA
Source organism: uncultured Candidatus Saccharibacteria bacterium (assembly GCA_964439045.1). Taxonomy (GTDB): domain Bacteria; phylum Patescibacteriota; class Minisyncoccia; order Phycocordibacterales; family UBA9973; genus UBA9973. The sequence goes on along the minus strand of CAYTMO010000026.1, from coordinate 11,573 downwards.
GAAAATGTTATTTTATGAATGAAGAAGGCTATGTATTTGGTGAAGCTCCTTACTTCTCAGGGGATGTATATTTGAAATTTTTTGGACCGCTTAGTGGTATTGAAAAACAAGAGAAGAATACAGATGAAGTAGTTGATTCAGAAGAGGTTGTAGAATTTGACCCCAAAGGCAAGTATTTCCTACCAGAGACATTTAATAAAATTGTTTTCTTTTTGGATAATGTTAAAAATATGAAATTGAAGCCTGCTTCTTTTGTTATTATGCCAGATGATGAAGTAGAGCTTTATTTAGCATCTGAGATACCACCACCTAATGCACCCAAAGTTATTTTTAAACTTGATGCAGACTTGATAAAAGTTGCAGAAAACTTGCAAGCATCTATCAGTACAGAGCCACTTAAAACAGAATTGAAGGATAAATATTCTTCTTTTCTGTACATTGACCTGCGTTTTGGTAATAAGATATACTACAAATTCAAATGATAAAACAAGGCTTCTGGGGAAAATTATCTAAACCAATCTTTTGCCTTGCTCCTATGGCAGATGTGACGGACTGTGCATTTAGGCAAATTATAGCCAAGTATGGCAAGCCTGATGTGTTCTGGACGGAATTTGTATCTGCAGACGGGCTCGCGCATCCAGTAGCGAGAGAGAAGCTTTTGATTGATTTTAAATATGGAGAAAACGAGCATCCAATAGTTGCGCAAATCTTTGGTTCTAATCCAGAAAATATTAAGACTGCTTCAGCTTTGTGCTATGAGCTTGGTTTTGATGGAGTAGATATTAATATGGGTTGTCCAGATAAAAGTATTGAGAAGCAAGGAGCGGGTGCGGGGATGATTAGAAATATTGAAAGAGCCAAAGAGGTGATACAAGCTGCGAAAGATGGAGCACCAAATTTGCCGATATCTGTAAAAACAAGAATAGGTTACAACAAAAACGAAATAGATACTTGGATTAGAATGCTTTTAGAGCAAGACATAGCAGTGCTTACTGTGCATCTGCGTACAAGGAAAGAAATGTCCGATGTGCCTGCGCATTGGGAATTGATGAAAGATATTGTGAATTTGAGAAATGAATTAGGGAAAGAGACATTAATCATTGGTAATGGTGATGCAACAGATATTGATGACGCAAGACGAAAGTGTGAAGAAACTGGTTGCGATGGAGTGATGCTCGGCAGGGCGATTTTTGGTAATCCGTTTTTGTTTGGACAGAAGGAAAAAGATTCTCTCAAAAAGCACGAAAATTTTTTGCTAAAAATTTTCTCTGTCCGTCGTCGACACTCCTCCCAAGGCTTTTCTCAAGAACTTTTTCCTTCTGTGAAAGATAAACTAAGCGTAATGATAGAACATACGAAACTTTATGAAGAAATGTTGGGAGGTCATAAAAATTTTGCCATTATGAAAAAACACTACAAAGCTTATGTGAATGGCTTTGATGGGGCAAAAGAGCTCAGAGTCAAATTGATGGAAGCAGAAAATGCAAAACAGATAGAAGACACAGTAAATGATTTTTTATCTAAAATTTGATATATTTAAACAATGGATCACTTAGCTTTATATCGCAAATACAGACCCAAAGACTTTAAAGAAATTTTAGGACAAGACCATATAGTTGGCGTCTTGGAGGATTCTATAAATAACAACAAGGCTTCCCACGCTTACCTTTTCGTCGGGTCTCGAGGTACAGGCAAGACGAGTGTGGCTAGGATTTTTGCCGATAAGCTAAATGTTTCTGCTAATGACTTATACGAGATTGACGCCGCTTCAAATAGAGGAATAGACGACATTCGTGAATTGCGTGATGGAGTACGAGTGCTTCCTTTCGATTCAAAATATAAAATCTACATTATTGATGAGGTTCATATGCTTTCTAAGGATGCTTGGGGCGCACTTCTTAAGACTTTAGAAGAACCTCCAAAACACGTGATATTTATTTTGGCTACGACGGAGCTACATAAAGTACCAGAGACTATTATTTCTCGTTGCCAAGTTTTTGTTTTCAAAAAAGCGAGCGATGTAGCCTTGAAAAAAGTTTTTGAAAATGTTTCTAAGAAAGAGGGCTACGAGCTAGGGGCTGGAGTGTCAGAATTACTTTCTATATTGGCTGATGGGTCTTTTCGTGATGGCTTAGGTGTGCTTCAAAAAGTTTTAAACTTTTCAAAAAATAAAAAGATAAACAAAGAAGATGTAGAGCAGATAACCGGTGCTCCGAAGACTACATTAGTAAATGGTGTTTTAGAAGCCATAGCAAAAGAAGACTTGGAAGGGGCATTAATGACTGTCCAGAAGTCTGCTGAGCTTAATTTAGATATGAAGCTTTTCTTGAAGCTTATAATATTAAAATTCCGTATGGCTATAATTCTAAGATATGCGCCGAAGCTAGCAGATGAAATGAAAGGGGACTTGAGTGAGGAAGATTTGGAATTCTTGAAAAGCATTATAAAAGAAGACCAGAAAGCAATGCTTAGGTCCAAGTCCTTAGCTACTCTCTTAGAAGCGTATCAAAACATAGACAATGCATTTGTCTCCGAATTGCCCCTCGAGCTTGCATTGATTAAGATTTTGGGACAAGATAATTAATTTTTTCTAGCAAAGTTCTAATATGTCTTGAGTTTCTTGCTAGGGGTATTGTTCGAGTGGGGTTCGTCTCTTTGTCTGGTATTTTTGTCGCATTCGTTATTAATTCTTCTGGGCTGAACCATTTAGAATCTTTATGATTATCTTCAGACAAACCTTCTGTGTTTGTTATTTTATTAATTTCAGTTTTTATTTCTTCTTCATCTGGAATTCTAATTAAGTATAAGTGAACAATTCTTTTATACCTTTTATTTATCGAAGGATTACTTTTGTCTGGTACTTCGAAATTTACTTCAAAACTTTCCACTTTTTCTATTTTTGCACCTTTTATATTTTTAGCATCTACACCTGTTTCTTCCTGTAGTTCTTTATAGGCGGTATGAACTTGTTCTTCTTCATTAGAAGTATTATTTGCTATTTCATCAATTTTACCACCGGGGAATTCTAAAGCATCAGGATTTTTCGAATCTGTGGTTTTTTGCAAAATCAAAAACTTACCCCTATGAAACAAAGCCACACGGACAGTTTCTACTACAGGTACTCGTTCTCTATTTTCCCATTTATTTTCCATATTTATATATTAAAGGATTCTGTCGATTTATCAAAGCATATGTATGCTATAGGGTGCAAAATTTTTTAAAATATGATAATCTGTCTTTGTATTGGGGTATCGTCCCTGCCTGCCGGCAGGCAGGTAATAGTAGGAAAAGGGTGTTTAGTAGTGTGTTTTGTTATAGATTTTTAAAATTAAAATCATTGGGGTATCGTCTAATGGTAGGACAGAGGCCTTTGAAGCCTTTAATCGTGGTTCGAATCCATGTACCCCAGCAACTTTGAGATAGGTTCGGTGTTCCGAGGAGCTTAGAATTAAAAGACTTTTATAAAAAAATGCCTAAATCGCAAGGGATACAACAATTTCAAACAGTTGAAAAACCAGTAGAAATATCTCAATCTTCTATTTTGGTTCAGGTTATAACAGCACCAGCCTTTTTGATATTTTTAGTTTCTATTCTTGTGATCGTCTACTTAAGAAAAGAATTAAAAGAGCTACTGAAAGAAATAACTCAATTTATTAAAAATAAGGCTAACAAGGTTAGCCTCGGTGGGAATAGGGGTTTAGTTGTAACATCAGATGATATTCCAAAAGAGGAAAAAAAGATTGGTGAACAAGCCGTTCCAGAACCTGAATCAAAAGAAAAACCTAAGGATGTCGAAGAAATCAAGGAACCAGTCACTTTAGAAGATTGGCAAAAAGAAATGTTCTTTGCTTTTTTCGATAAGGATGAAACAAAAGCTAAAGAAGCGTTGACTAAAATAAAAGGGTTAACCGAAAGTGGAACAGAATATAAAAAAGAGGAGATTAAATTTTTCTATTTAAATCATATATTTCTGGGTAATTCTGAATCAATAAGTAATATAGAAAAATATATAGACGATCCTGAGGTAAAGTCTTTTGTTTATGAAAAATTAGGCCAATGTTATGATGATTCCAAAGACTATACCAAAGCCTTAGATTTCTACAAGAAAGCATTAGATTGTTCTTCATCTAATGAGGAAAAAGTTGAAATTATCATTAAATTAAGTAAAGCTTACTATAAAGATTTTGAAAAAGAAAATGCCATTAACATTGTAAGAGATAACATTACTAATTTTATAGAACGTGATTTAGCTTTTGATTTATACCAACAATTAGCAGAATTATATGAGGAAGAAAAAGATTTCGAGAATAGAGCCTATTGCCTACAAAAATCGTTAGAACTTAGGCCTAATGACGCAAAACTACTATTCTCTATTGGCTATGCTTATTCTCAGAAAAAACTTGATGCTCTATCTCTTTTGCACTATAAATTAGGAAGGTATATAGGGAAAGAAGATGCAACACTTTTAAATAATATGGGGGTTGCATACGAAAGACTTAATTTACCAATAAATTCCATCAAATTATATAAAACAGCCTTTGAAAAAGGCGAGACCCTTGCGGGGGCTAATTTAGCGTATTCATATATTAACGCTGGCTTTCAAGATGAAGCGCAAAAAATTATCGATGAAGCTAAAATAAAAGAGGATGTTCACCCAAATGTTGGAGAGGCACTCGCTACTTTATCAAAAAATACAAAAGAAGAAGAAAAAAAAGAAGAAGATATTTTAAAATTAGCAGAAAGACAGAAAAAATTTATAATCGGTTTCACCGATGCTTATTTTCCAAATTCCAGCATGGTTATTTCTACACAAGAAAAATGGCAAGACGAAAACAAGTTGGAATATAGAGTTAGTATTTCAGATAACGTTATAAGTATATTTTGGGAGAAAGATGAAGAAAAATTTAAAATAAATGGCCCTATCGAAAATAGGGCTTCACGTATACAATTTTTTAAATTTAAATATGATTGGCGCTATACAGAAAAAAAATTCATCGCAGAGGATGATGGATTACTATATTTTTCTACAGATTGTAAGAAAATTAATATTATGGTCGGAGGTGTATTAAAAAACAACGAGCCTGCTTTTTACTTTCTTGAACCTTGTATTATTTAAATTTTGTACATTCCGAGGAGCTTCGAAGTGTTATAATAAACTATCTTCGGGAACCCTTGTGGGGTAAGGTATGAAAATATCCGAGACCGACGAGGCCAGCCCCATAAAATTCACTCGAAAGCTCGCTCATCACGGGGCTTGCCCGGTGAGCGAATTGGATATTGTAAGAATGGTCTTTGCGGCATCTGACTTTGCTGCAAAAAATTGCAGATTATGTTAAGCTGCAATCGTGGTTAAAATTCTTGATGATATATTAAGTTACAGAGAGATGTGTGATGCTGAAAATGCTCAAACAATGCAACGCGGGATGAATTTTCGTATGAATCCTTCGTATTCAGTTTTTCTTATGTCTCAAAAATCAAACGCCCCTTACTCAGATAAGGTTTATGATGATGGTGTAACCATTGAATACGAAGGTCATGATTTAGCAAAAAATTACACTGAAAACCCAAAGATACAGGATCAACCAGAAAAGTTACCTAGTGGAAAAATAACACAAAATGGTCTTTTTATAAAAGCAGTAAATGAATACAAGAAAAATAAGTCTAAACCAGAAATTGTAAAAGTTTATGAAAAAATTCAAGAAGGGGTTTGGTCATTAAAAGGTTTTTTTGATCTTATAGACTATAAGACGGTGAATGATGGTAAGCGTAATGTTTTTAGATATATATTAAAATTGTCAGATAGAATTGAAAATTTTAGTAGTGAAGATCTAAAATTAAATCATACAAGACTAATACCATCGCAAGTCAAAAAGGATGTATGGAAAAGAGATCAAGGAAAATGTGTATTGTGTGGTGAATCGAAAAATTTACATTTTGACCATGATTTACCCTTCTCAAAAGGCGGGACAAGTTTATTAGTAAGTAATGTTAGATTACTTTGTGCAAAATGCAATTTAAGAAAATCAGATAAAATAGAGTAATATTTGCTAACATTGTCTTCGTAAGAACCGTTCTAGTTACAATTGTGACAACAAAAAATATGAAAACAAAATTTATTTTACATGGGGGTTTTGCTAAAGGGAAAACTGACGAAGATAACAGTAAATTTTATACTGAGATTTTGAAAGATGCTCCAGAAAAAGTAAAGGTGCTTTTGGTTTGTTTTGCTAAAGATGATGACAGAATACCAGATGCTACATCACGAGTGATAGCTGAATTTAATAAGAATAAACAGCAAAAAGAAATTGCTTTTGAAATTGCAAATAAGGAATCATTTTTTGCACAGATAAAATCATCAGATGTTATTTATTTTCATGGTGGTAGAACTTTAAAACTACTTGAAGCCCTTAAAGAATTTCCAGATTTTAGAAATTTGCTTGACGGAAAAATCGTAGCTGGTGAATCTGCTGGAGCAAATGTTTGGGCAAAATATTTTTACAGCCCGAATGCAGATAGTGTCGGTGAAGGATTGGGTTTTCTTCCGTTCAAAATTATTCCTCACTATACTGAAGAATATAAAGGCAAACTTGATGGTGTTGGAAAAGATTTAGAAGAATTGGATTTGCCTGAATACGAGTTTAAAGTCTTTAACTAGGGAGCGTCACTTGCACTTCTCTCGTCCAAGAATTAGCAGGGACTATCCTTGCCATAATGCCATAACACAGACTGATGTGTAAATGTGCTACAATTAATATATGAAAAAATTAGTATTAATAATTATTCTTATTTTAACTTTTAGTTTTAACCCAAAAAATACTGAGGCAATGATTGTCCCTTGTATACCTGGTGCAAATGAGGGGATTGTTTGTCCTCCTGGCTCAACTCTTGAAGAAATAAATAATCGAAATACAAATTTTAAAAGCAATATTCAAAAAGAAATTAATATTACTATAATTGTAACTATTGTATTACTCGTCCTTGCTTTATGTGTTATATATATACAAAAAAAGAATAAACAGAACAGGATAGATGTCATACAAAAAATTACAATACCTCATATAATATTTATTATACTTTTTTTTTGTAAACTTCACATTATTTTTTTTATTTACTGTTTTTGTAATAATAGGTTTTTTGTTTCAATATGAATTATTTTTCTATCATACTTCCAGTATAGGCCCATTTCTTAGCGAACAAAAATCATATATTTTGAATATTGTAAAAAAATTACCTTTAATACCGCTTTTAATAATAACGACATTGATTTCAAAGTGGGTAACAAATTATATGAAAAACAAAAAAAGATTTTTGTTTATATTGATACTTATGATTGTTTGGGTAACATTTTGGATAATTTTCTACAGTATTAGATAAAAAAATAAAAAACTAGCATTGCAAGGACAGTCCTTGCTATAAGTTCTTGATATAATATGGTTCGATCTAGACATTTTGAGGTATAATATAAGTTATGTATATAAAGTTGAAAACAGAAAAGAGTAGTAAAATTAAGTTAATAAAAAAAGTAAGTTTTTTGTTTCTGGCAATTGTAATCCTTTTATTTTTTAATACTAAAGAAATCAATGCTCTTTCTTGTGGCTTCATTGATCATAAATATTATATTGAGCATCAAAACAACAATGTAATTGGTGCACTAAAAAGTAAGATAAGTTATGAAAAGGCTTTTACCGCAGATTCTTGTCCCAATGGAAAAGAAACTTTTGTTGAGTTAGATAATATAGAAATAGCAAAAGAAAAGTTTTTTAATGCTGTTAAAAACAGTAATATAGATGTGGCTCAATTAAATAGTGGTATTTATGAAGTTATTTGCTGGGATGAAGACGGATTAAGTTGTATGAATAATGGTAAGCTGGAGGGTGACATAGACAATTTAGAACAATTAAAGGAGCAAGTTTTAAATAATCAATCAAAAAAAGATATAATTGGTCCTTTATTGAGCATTCAAAGCAAATTACAATATTTTTCAAAAGATATTCTAGATTCGATTTTTAACTATAGTTTTTTGCTTTTTAGTTTAGTATTATTGTGCGTCACTTTTTTGTTTTTTGGTTTTGTTTTCTTCTATAAAAAATTTAAGTATTTTGGTTTCCTGCTTTTATTATCTGTATTAATGCAAATATTATCATTAGACTTTCTAGCAAAAAAGATTTTAAATTATCAATCATATTCTTTAAATAAGTATGCTAAAAAAGAAATCTTAGATAGTAATCACGAAGCTTTGTTTGTGATGCAAACCTTAAAATATTTTATTTTAACAATAATATTTTTACAAATAGTTTATTATGTGTATTTAAAAATTAAAAATTTAAAGAACAGAAAAGCAGAAGTGATGTCTTTAAACTAATAAATGTCTTTAATCCTAAATGGTTCTGCGATTTTTAAATAGGATTATTCATAAATAGGTATATAATTAAATTATGAAAGGATAAAGATAGCAAGAACGGTTCTTGCTACATCCTTGCTACATCATAAAAAATGTTAAGAATGTTTTTGCGAAATAACATTCAAAACAAGGAAAATAACCAAAATTAAGTAGATTGGTGACTGAAACTCATTATTGATATAATCATCCTTATGGATATAAAATTAGTCAACGACTGTAAACAGCTTATTAAAGCTTTTAAATCAGGAAAGCTTGGACAAACAGTGATGCCCGAAGATAGTCATCCTCATTTTACTAACCAGGAAGAACGACTAGCATACTTCACGCTGCCAATGGCACTTAACTATCAGCGTGATAGTTATAAACTCTGGGAGTCTGCACTTAAGACATATAATGATCCTGAGACAAAGTTTGTTTTTGATATTAAACAGGTTTCAAAAAAAAGCGAAGATGAGGTTCGTATAGCACTGATGAAATACAAGGTTGCTCTACAGCCGAATAAACATGTGAATTCATGGCGAGTAATTGCAAAAACAATCTATGAAAATTGGGGTTCGATTGAAAATCTTTTTGAAGCAACTCAAAATGATTTCTTGAAACTTAAGGATATAATAAAAGTTGAGTACAAGAAAGGATTCCCGTATCTTTCGGGTCCAAAGATATTTAATTACTGGTCGTTCATAATGAGTATCTACGGAGGAATAAAATTGAAGAATCGAGATCATATAGAAATTGCTCCTGACACACATATTACTCAGTGCTCAGTAAAGCTAAGAGTTATTTCTCAGAACGAAGCTGAGACTCTTACTAAGGATGCTATTTCAGAAAAATGGAGAATCCTCTTACAAGGAAGCGGTATTGATCCAATAGATATGCATCCGCCACTTTGGTTCTGGAGTAGGAATGGGTTTTTATTTGAATTAAAATAATTATGAGGAAATCCCTACTTATTATCGATGGACACAACTTTCTTTTCAAAGCGTACGGCGTTCCTTTTAAATTTCACTCAAAAAATGGAACGCCACTTCATGTAGTCACAACCTTTTTGGGGTTGATCCGTAGATCACTAAAGGTAGCTAAGTTTACCGATATCGCTGTTGTTTTTGATACAGACAGTAAGACTTCAAACCATCTACTTAGCGATACATATAAAGCTAATAGAAAAGTGGATTATTCTCAAGATGAAGATTCTCCCTTTAGGCATCTACCTTTTATAAAAGAAGCATTAAGGTTTCTTAAAATAAAGACTTTTGAAAAGAAAGGAGTTGAAGCGGATGATATTGTCGCTAGTCTTGCAACTGCGTATCTGAAAGAGAATAGTAATAGAAAAGTTTATATTGCTTCCAGTGATTCCGATTTCTATCAACTTCTTTCAAGAGACATTTCATTAGTACATTTTGGACAGAAAGGTTTAAACACAATTTTTACCCCAGCTTCATTGAAGGTTAAATATAATATTACACCAAAACAGTATATTCTGTTTAAATCTCTTATAGGAGATTCTGGTGATAATATTAAAGGAATAACAGGAATTGGTTCTATTAGGGCAAGTAAAATTATTAACAAATCTATCTATTTTGATTTAAAGGATCACAAAGACGTACTAGATCATAATCAGGCCTTAATTCAGCTTAATACTTCCTTTAAAATTAGTAAGAAAACAAACCTTTCAGTAAATCCAAAGATCCTAACTTTGAAGAATCAAGACATATTTGTAAAGCTTGGGTTTTAACTTAAATAGATTTTTTGTTGACTAGTATTATTTTGCTTTTCAAGCACTTAAGGAGATTTCTTTTTTAAAATAACGACTCCTTCATTAAGATAGCAAAAAATAATAAGAAGGGTTTTTGCTATAACACTGCCACACACTAAACAAAAATAAAATGCTATAATTATATTCATAAATTATGACATATTTAACATTAGATTTTTTAGGACTTTTTATTTTTATCTCTGGTTTTATTATTGGTCTTGGAGCTGTAACAGTTATTGATATACACGGTTTTCTTGGTCGCAAATCATCGTATTGGACAGAGGCGACAACTAGAACACATAAGGTGACCAAGCCGATGATCTGGGCTGGCATCACCTTGGCAATCATTGGCGGCTTTATCTTTTATCGTGATTCTGTCTTTGTTGGGATACCTATGTGGCACGCTTTTATGGCTGTTGGACTTGTGGCTAATGGATATTTTCTTTCTTTCAAAGTCAGTCCGTTTATACTAAAAAGAGAAAAGGAGGGGAAGTCAGGAGAGTTGCTTCCTGCTTCGTGGCAAAACAAAATTATAGTAAGCCTTATTGTGTCTGATATTTTGTGGTGGGGAGGACTTATTTTGCTAGTAGTATATATACTAAACAAATAAATTATGAAAAGTACGCCAAGAAAAAAAGTAGTAACAGTAAATGATAAATTTCAGAAAGGCTACAAATACGAACTTTCTGAACCTGTGGGTAGGAATTTTCATCCAGACTTCAAGCCGGACCTAACCCCTAAAGAAATGCTAAAACTTGGCGTTTTCGGAGGGAAGTATATGACTGATTGCAAAAAAGAATTTCCTGAAAGCTGGTTTACTAATGCGAAACTTTCCCCTAAGCATCACGATGATAGTATTAATTATTTTCAAAAGCACGCCAGCCAGCCACTCCAAGTTTGGAGAGAAAAAGGTTGGATAAATGAGGAGAATGACCCTCGGGGATGGTTCCAATGGTATTGTCGTTATTATGTGGGTAGAAGACTACCAGGAGAAGACGAAAGGCAAATCAAACGCTGGAAAGCCATCAGGAGGCACATTGCTCAGATAACTAAAAATTGCAGGGCAAAAGATGTGCATTGCAGACCAGGGCAAAGACAAGCACTTCTTCACTGGGCGTATGATTCTAGGAAAATTTGAGTTGTAAGATAGTAAGGAAGGTTTTTGCTATGGTTTTTAATATTTAAAACTGACTTTGCATTTGCTATAATTACTTTATGAAATCAAATAATAAAATGTGTGCGAGTTGCTTGATGCCTTTTAAAAAAGATCCGTTAGGAGAGAACAGGGAGTCAGCAGAATATTGTAGCTACTGTTTCAAAGATGGAAAGTTGTGTTATGAAGGAAATGATATAAAAGAATTTAAGAAGGCTATGATAGATGCCATTGTCGCTCGTGGTGAAAGTAAAATAAAAGCTCAC
>CAYTMO010000025.1:0-15202 GCA_964439045.1 uncultured Candidatus Saccharibacteria bacterium | reverse complement strand
TTAAAGATTACGCTTTTTTAATAATGCGAAAACATGGTTCACCTATGCACTTCAAGGAAGTTACTGACGCTATATCTAAAACATTTGGCAGAAAGACACATTACGCGACCACCCATAATGAACTCATAAAGGATCCTAGATTTGTATTAGTTGGGCGAGGGCTCTATGCTCTTGCAGAATGGGGATACAAGACAGGTATTGCGCGTGATGTTATTCGAGATATTCTCAAAAAAGAAGGACCACTATCTAAAGAAGATGTAGTAGAAAAAGTTATGAAGGAAAGATATTTTAAGAAAAATACTATTTTAGTAAATTTAGTAAACTCTAAATATTTTAAGAAAAATAAAAACGGACTTTACACTACAGTCTAGTTTCTCTTCTCTTTTTGATGTATTTGTATTAAAATACAGATATGTTTGATTTTGTAATTGCTGTTTTTAATTGGGTACCAGGTTGGTTCTGGCTTTTGGTTGCAACTATTGTAACCTTTAAAATTGCTTGGGATTTGTGGCTTCATTATGTGCAACAAAGTTTCATCGCTGGTATTGATTATGTTGTGCTTGAAATAGTACCACCCAGAGAAGTCTTGCGTAACCCTAAAGCAATGGAGTTATTTTTTACTAATGCCCTTTATCACTGGAGTGGAAAGGCCGGCCTTGAAAAGTATTGGCAAGGAGCGGTGTGGTTTTGGTATTCATTGGAATTAGTTTCGATAGATGGGCAAGTACATTTTTATATTCGTACACCTACTAGATTGAAAGGACTTATAGAGACACAGATGTACGCACAATATCCTCAAGCGCAAGTAAAAGTTGTAGAAGATTATACTTTGGCAGTGAGCGACATTAGTGAAGAAAGTGGTTGGAAGTTTTGGGGGACTGAATTTGTTTTAGAGCAACCAGAAGCATATCCAATCAAAACTTATGTAGATTTCGGACTAGACAAAGATCCAAAAGAAGAATATAAAGTTGATCCTATAAGTCCAGTTATAGAGCTTTTTGGTGCTTTGAAAAAAGGCGAACAGATGTGGTGTCAGATTGTGGTACGACCTTCAAAAAAAGAATATCATACTCACGGTACTTGGTTTGGCAAACACGATTGGGTTAAACAAGCAGAAATAGAGTTAGATAATTTATTAGAAGATTATAAAACCCCTACTGATGCTACTCCACATAGAAAAGGTCGCCCTGCCGGTTTTGCTGGAACAGACCCAAAAGTTAAAGGCATTAGTTCTAAAATTAATAAACTTGGTTTTGATACTGGTATTAGAGTGTGTTATGTGGCTAAAAAAGATGCCTTTGATATGAATAATAGACGTAATATTCGTTTAATATTTCGTCAATACACCAATCCTTTTGTAAATGGTCTTGTTCGTACAAACGCAACTCAGGCAGACTCACTTGGTGGTGGAGGATTTATAGGTAGTTTTTTTATGCTTTCTGACAAGCAAGTTGAGCTTTTGTGCAACAGAATGCTTTTAGAGTATCAAGAAAGAGCATTTTTCCATCATCCACTTCGGAATATTATTATGTCTAAGCTCCCTTGGCCTATTTCTCCAATGTTTATCCTTGCGCGCTTTCACTCACATACATTTGTGTTGAACGTGGAAGAACTTGCTACACTTTGGCATTTCCCTGGTCAAATACTTCAGGTGCCTACACTCGAACGTATTGAAAGTAAAGAAGCTTCTCCTCCTACAAATTTGCCGACATAATTTTAGATTTTTTATGCAAAAGTTGAATTTTTATTTTAAATATTCTATTTTCTTTTTGGTAGGTATTATTGGATTTTTTTTAATATTTAATTTTTTATTTTTGAGTCCTCCTTTAAATTTTAAAAATCAAACTATTGTAACAATAGAAGAAGGTTCAAGCCTACGCAGTATTTCTTTAAAATTAAAAGAACAAAACATTATAAAGTCTAGAATTATTTTCGAAGCTTTTGTTATTAGTTTTGGAGGAGAAAAACACATATTGCCTGGGGATTATTTGTTTATAAACAAAGCTCCTGTAGTCGTTGTCGCTAAGCGTATTGCAAATGGTGAAAGGAATTTAGCCCCAGTTAAACTAACCATTCCAGAAGGATTTAATGTTTACGAGATTGCAGAAGTAGCAAAATTAAGATTAGTAAATTTTAATAAAGAAAAGTTTTTAGAAAATGCACAAAAAAAAGAAGGGTATTTATTCCCTGATACATACTTCTTTTTTACTACAGATAACGAACAAGATGTTTTAAATGCTATGAGTCAAAATTTTGAAAAGAAAATCAAAGGTGTGCGTGCAAGTATTTTAGAACTTGGTAAAAATGAAAAAGAAGTTATAGTTATGGCATCTATCATAGAGAGAGAGGCAAAAGGGGATTCTGATAGAGAGATAATTTCTGGAATTTTATGGAATAGATTAAAAATAGGTATGCCTTTGCAAGTTGACGCAGCGCCAATAACTTATAAAAATAAAGGCTTGCCAGAGAATCCAATAGCAAATCCAGGGCTCAAAGCAATAAACGCAGCACTGTATCCCAAGGCCTCTCCTTATGTTTTTTATATTCACGGCAAAGATGGTAATACTTATTTTGCTAAGACATTTGCTGAGCACAAGAAGAATATTCAAAAATATTTAAGATAGTTAAAATTTAATGAAAAAAACAGAAAAGAAAGAAAAAAAGAAAATAGTTTTCGTAGGACTTTCTGGTGGAGTGGATAGTGCTGTATCTGCTAACTTGCTAAAAGAAGAGGGTTATGATGTGGTGGGAGTTTTTATTAAGACTTGGCATCCTGACTTTATCGAATGTAATGAAGAAGAAGAGAGGCGAGATGCTATGCGTGTCGCAGCGCATATCGGCATTCCTTTTTTGAGTTTTGACTTTGAAGAAGAGTATAAAAAGGGTGTTGCGGATTATATGATAGAAGAATATAAAAAAGGCAGAACTCCAAATCCAGATGTAATGTGCAATAAAGAAGTGAAGTTTAAAGCCTTTTTGAATAAAGCAATTTCTATGGGGGCGGATTTTGTTGCAACAGGGCATTATGCTCAAAGAAAATCAGATGGTGAATTTTTTTCAGGTCCTCGGAAAAAATCCCCAGACCGTTCAAAAAACTCACTATCTGATTTTCTTCTAAAAGGCAAAGATCCAACGAAAGACCAAAGTTACTTTCTTTGGACATTAAATCAAGAACAATTATCCAGAATTCTTTTTCCAATCGGAAATTTTAAAAAAAGTGAAGTTAGAAAATTAGCAAAAAAGTTCAATCTGCCTGTGTCAGAGAAAAAAGACAGTCAAGGTATATGCTTTCTGGGAGCAATAGATTTGAAGGATTTTTTGAAGCATTATATAAAAGAAAAAAAGGGTAAGGTTCTTGATACTGAAGGGAAAGAAATTGGGTATCACGATGGTGCAGTTTTTCATACATTAGGGGAAAGGCACGGTTTTACTATTACTACTAAAACTTCCAATGATAAACCGTATTATATAATTAGCAAAGATGTTGAAAAAAATATTTTAGTAGTTTCTCAAAATAGAGATCTAGATAATTTAGATAAGAATAAGTTTATTTTAGAAAATATAAATTGGATAAATGGAGCACCAAAAGAAAATAAAAATTATCAAGCCAATGTCAGATATCACGGAGAATTGTTAAACTGTAAAATTATTTGCCAAAGTCAGGCTTCTGTAGAAGTATTTTTTGAAAAGCCGGTACTGGTTGCGTCAGGCCAATCTTGCGTAATATACGATAGAGATGTTTGCTTGGGGGGAGGGGTTGTTATATAATCTTTTTATGTCTCAATTTTTTATACTAGATAATGATATTGTTTTAAAACTTTTATTAGCTGTGATTTTAGGTATCGTTATAGGACTCGAAAGGCTCTTTGCTCACAAAGAAGCAGGTATGAAGACTCACGCATTGGTGTCTATGGGTGCAGCACTTTTTGTAGTTATTTCTGAAGCTTTAGCTCTTAAATACGGTGGAGATGGAGGATTTGATCCTTCTCGTATGGCTTCTCAGATAATTGTAGGTATAGGGTTTCTAGGGGCTGGGTCTATAATCCTCGAAGGTTCTAAGTTGAAAGGGCTCACTACTGCAAGTGGGTTCTGGGTAACTGCTGGTATTGGTATGGCCGCCGGATTTGGATTTTTTGATTTAGCTATTGTGGCTACTGTTTTAGTATTGTTGATTTTTGTTGCTTTGTATACGTTAGAGAAACCTCTTCGAAAAGCCGTCAGTGACATAAAACCACAAAAAGAAGAATAGTAATAAAAGTATTAACTAAATTTAATTTTATGCAATCAAGTGAAATAAGAAATAGATTTTTAAAATTTTTTGAAAAAAGAGGACACGCTATAATCCCTTCGGCTTCTCTTGTGCCAGAAAATGATCCATCAGTTCTTTTTAATACTGCTGGTATGCAGCCTCTCGTGCCTTACTTGTTAGGGCAAACACACCCAATGGGTAAAAGAATTGTTGATGTGCAAAAATGTGTAAGGACAGGAGACTTGGACGACATTGGCGACAATAGGCACTTTTCATTTTTTGAAATGCTTGGTAACTGGTCACTTGGAGATTACTTTAAAGATGAAGCTATAAAATGGAGTTATGAATTTTTAACTTCTAAGGAAGAGGGTCTTGGTCTTGATCACAATAGACTTTATGTAACTATTTTTGAAGGAGATGAAAACGCTCCGTATGACGAAGAGTCAAAAAAGATTTGGATGAGTCTAGGTATACCAGAGAATCGTATTTATGCTCTCCCAGCAGACGATAATTGGTGGAGCCCAGGAGACAATGGTCCTTGCGGTCCTTGCTCTGAAATGTTTTACGATATGGTAGGTAATGTTGGGGATTTGGACAAAGAAGGGTTTATAAAAGCGACAAAAGAAGAAACTGTAATAGAAATCTGGAATGATGTCTTTATGGAATACGAGAAGAAGGATGGGAAAGTTATAGGTAAGCTTAATCAAAAAAATGTAGACACAGGCGCAGGGCTTGAGAGAATGACAGCAGTAATGCAAGGCAAGATGACTGCGTATGATACGGACTTGTTTGAACCGATTTTTAATTTACCAGTATTACGTGATTCTTTACTTGATGGTAAATCAAAAAGAATTATTGCTGATCATACAAGAGCATCTGTGTTTATGATAACTGACGGAGTATTACCATCTAACACTGACAGAGGCTATGTCTTGAGGAGGTTATTAAGGAGAGCGATATATAAAGCAGAGGTAAAAGGGCAGATTGCGGGTATTTCGAATCTTTATCCAATAATAAAGAAATTTGCTGAAATTTACTCAAATTCGTACCCAGAAGTTTTACAAAAGATTGACAATACTATTCAAGTAATTACAGAAGAACAAGTTCGATTTTCAAAAACTCTCGAACAAGGCCGAAAAGAATTCCAAAAGGGCATAGATCCTTTTATACTTTTTACCACTTACGGTTTTCCAATTGAGTTAACTCAAGAATTAGCAAAAGAAAAAGGAGTAGAAATTGATTTAGAAGAATTTAAAAATAAAATGACAGAACATCAAAAACTCTCCCAGACCTCTTCTGCTGGAATGTTCAAAGGTGGCTTGGCGAATCACAACGATGCTACCATCAAGCTCCACACAGCCCACCACTTGCTCCTTGCAGGACTTCAGAAATTCTTGGGCAAAGAAGTGAAACAAAGAGGTAGTAATATTACCGAAGAGAGGCTACGCATAGACTTTTCTTTTGATAGAAAATTAACCGATGAAGAAAAGAAAAACATAGAGGACTGGGTAAATGAAAAGATAAAAGAAGGCTTACCTATGACTCGTGTGGAGATAAAGAGGGAAGAGGCAGAAAGACTCGGTGCAGAAATGGAATTCGGAGCAAAGTATCCAGATATGGTAAGTGTCTACTATATAGGCGATAATCTCGAAAACGCAATTTCAAAAGAATTCTGCGGTGGGCCCCACATTCAAAACACCAAAGAACTCAGTACTTTCAAAATCCAAAAAGAAGAAGCCGTAGCTCAAGGAGTCAGAAGAATTAAAGCTGTGCTTGTGTAAAGTTCTGTATAATCAATGTTTTATTATTAGGTTAAGTAAAAAAATAACAAAATGCCAATTGATTTGCCTCCACAAAAAAAAGTTGAATATATTAAAGATATTAGAGATATTAGAGATGAGGATTTATTTAAAAGACTCAGAGATTTTAAGCGTGACAAGAAAGTTTTTAATTTAGATGGCGGCAACGGGCTAGATACATTACCAGATCTCCCTGAAAATTGGAATCAGTTCGTTTTAGATCTTAATAATTATTTAAAACTTAATCAAGAAGTAGAAGAAGTTCGTTACAAAGTAGACCCAAATGATAGAAGTTTATTTTATTCCCTAAGCCAAAAGGACCTGAGCGGTGTTGATTTCATGCTCAATTTTGATGGGGATTTGTTATATGTGGATTATCGGGAACGTGACAGTTCTGGTTTTATTGATTTTGACAAAGGCCAGGGTGATTACGAATTGACATTAAGGTCAGATGAATCAGGTGCTTATACTTTTCTTGTTTACGCTAAGGTTCTTAGCTCGCCTTCTTACTATAGAAGGTTAAAGCAAATTAAAGAATTGTTACATTTAAGTGACGATAAAGCTAATGAAGATTATAATAAAAACCCTTTTGTTGATATGACAACTGAAGAGCTTAAAGACGCAATGGAAAAAATACTTAAAGTTATTAAAGAAATAAAATAAGAAGCCGTAGCACAAGGAGTAAGAAGAATAAAAGCTGTGCTCGTATAAAGTTTTATTGTCTTTCTGGATCTCCTTCTTCTATCCCTATTATTTGATTAGGATTAAATGCCACCGCGGTTAGATTTCCTTCGTCTTCAAAAATAATTCCATCATAACCTTTTTCTTCCAGTAGTTTTCTAAGATAGAACCCGTTCCCAGCATCAAAGAAGTTAAATGTAGCCACCCTCGTGTCATACATATTTTTTTCTGTATTTAATCCGTACCTGAATCCCATCTTTTTATTTCTTTCTATGTTTAGCTCTTGGAAATGTAAATCATAACCCGCGAGCTCTTTATCGGATATGCCAATAGAGGATAAGATTCTGCGAAATTCCTTGTATGTTGTTATGGCTCCTAGTTCTTTGATATTAAGCGGATTTTTTATATTCAAATACCTTGCTTTTACGAATTCTCCGTAATGGGTAGCAGTTGGATTGTCTGTAAAAAAGAAACCGAATTTGTTCACTCCTTTTTTGTTGACATTTCTGCGCCCCAATTCAAAGTGTTCAAAATTCTCCTTGCTTCTATTATACATTATTAGTGGTTTACCAAAATCATCGACAATTTTTGTTTCTCGTAATCTACTTTCAAAGTTTTTTAATCGGAGTTCACTTTTTGGCTGTTCCATTTATATAATATTAACATACTTTACCAGAACTTTTAAGCTGCTCACAGTTCTTGCTTGACAAGTGTGTGTGATATCTTGAGGCTAAGTTAATTTCTTTAAAAAAACAACACCATGAAAAACAAAGCAAAAGCATTTATCGTAACATCTGTATTTTGTGTCGTGACTTTTTTCACGGCCCTAATTTTCACTGCAGATTTCAGAGACTTCACACCTCTTGTAACTTTTTTACTTGCCTTTATGTATTGGGGAGGTACCGTGTTCGGGGCAGCTAGTTTTTATTTTATCAATATTTCTTTTTGTTTTTTCTTTTATGATATAATTATTGTGTGAAGATTTTTTCTAAAGCTAAAGAAAAAGAAGAGCTTGTTTTGGTATTTGACATTGGTTCTTCCTCTGTGGGTGGAGCGCTTTTTTATATGCAACATTCAGGTGTACCTAAAATAGTTTTCTCAGTTAGAGAGCAAATAGCCCTTGAGGGAGAGTTGGATCCAGAGAGACTTTTATTTTTAGCGATCAAAGCTTTGAAAATAGTCGCAGGGAAAATTTGTATGAAAGGTATTGGTAGTCCCAAAAGAATTTTTTGTGTCTTGTCTTCACCTTGGTATGCTTCGCAGACTCGTACAATAAGACTCGAAAAAAATATTCCTTTTGTCTTTACTCAGAAGCTTGCTGATAGTTTAATTCAAAAAGAAATTGCATTATTTGAAGAGGAATACATAATGAAAGATCGTAATGCAAATAAAATTCGAGCAATTGAACTCAAGAGTATGAAAACTGTTTTAAATGGTTATCAGATTTCAAAACCACTTGGACAAAAAGCCAAAGAACTTGAAATGACTATTTTTGTATCTATGAGTGGCGAAGAAATTTTAGCCCAAATAGAAGAAGCAATAAATACCCATTTCCATTCTAGGACTATCAAGTTTTCTTCTTTTGTTATGGCCTCTTTTACTGTTGCTCGAGATATGTTTGTAAATCAAGACAATTTCCTTCTTATAAACATAGGAGGGGAAATTACAGATATTTCAATGATAAAAAAGGATTCTGTGCGTGAATCTATATCATACCCGGCGGGTAGAAATTTTTTGGTGCGAGGAATAGCGAGTGGTGTAGGGTGCACTTTTGAAGAAGCGAAATCCTATATCTCGCTATACAAAGATGGTCATATGGCTGATGTAGGATTAAGTAAGGTTGAGTCTGTGATAGATAGACTTAAAGCAGAATGGTTGAAGAATTTTCAAGAATCGTTGGCAAATTTAACAAATGATATTTCTATTCCAGCTACTATCTTTATTACAGTTGATTACGATTTAGTAAAACTCTTTTCCGAAATTATTAAAACGGAGCAATTTAATCAATACACATTAACTGAATCAAAATTTAGAGTTGTTTTTCTGGGTACCGAAGCATTGCATGGTATTGCAGTTTTTGATGGAGAAACAAATCGTGACCCATTTATTATAATAGAATCTATTTACATTAATCGCTTTCTCCGTTAAAATAATATTATGCCAAAAGTACTTCGTGATATGACGCCTAGTAAGCGATCAATAAAGGATATCAAAAAAGATATTAAAACAGTAGAATCAGATTCTCTTGTTTTTAAAGTTCCTACGAAGATAGCAGAGACTCCAATAGTTCCTAAAACACCAATAATGCGTCCGGCACCAATAGTTGAAACACCTAAAATAGTAGAAAAGGTGATAGATAGACCAATAACAACAGAAAATTTTCGAGTTAGAACAGAGGCCAAGATAGAACCTAAGATAGAAATTAAACCTAGGATAGAGATTAAATCAGAACCAAAAATAGAAAACAAAATTGAACCCCAAAGACCTCCAGAAATAAAAAGAAAAATACCTCGTACACTTCCTTATTCATATTCTTATGATGAGGGTGATTGTGAAATAGAGGTAGAAGATAGCAAGAAAGAAGGTGGGGGCAGAAATATGCTCTGGTTTGTAGCACTGATTTCTATCGGGTTTTTATTCTTTGCTGTTTCTTCTTTATTTTCACAAGCAAGTATTACCGTAACACCAAAAGTAGAAAATTTTGTTTTAGATAAAGACTTATCTGCTTTTAAAGACTCTCAATCTGAAGGAGTGCTTTCTTTTGATTTAGTTTCACTTTCTGGCGAGGAGACTACAACAGTAAAGAGTGGTGAAGAAAAAGAAGTTTTTGAAAAAGCAAAGGGTAAAGTAATACTTTATAATAATTGGAGTGCGTCACCTCAGAAACTTGCTATAGACACTAGACTTGAAGGCTCAAATGGCAAAGTTTATAAAACTGAAACAGAAGTTGTAATACCAGGTATTGTTAAAAAGAATATTGCATCTGGTGTTACAGCTGACAGGCCTGGTAGTGTCGAAGTAGGTATTTATGCATTAGAAGAAGGAGAGGAGTATAATAGTAAACCATTGGATTTTAAAATACTAGGTTTTAAAGGTACTCCAAAATATGAAAAGTTATATGGCAGAAGTAATGGTGATATTACCGGAGGTTTAAAAGGAAGTTTTAGTTTTGTTTCAGAGGAAGATAAAAATAAAGCAGAAGAAGAACTCAAAAATACATTAGAAGCAAAACTTTTAAAAAAAATAATAGACCAGCTACCAGAAGGTTATATTTTATTTAAAAACGCAACAGTATTTAAAATAGATGACGAGAATATTAATCTAGCTTCTAAGGAAGACGAAGTGCCATTTACTATAAAAGGGACTCTTTATGGATTTTTATTTCAAGAAGAAAAGTTAACTAAAAAAATAGTTGAGATTGCAATACCAAAGCACGATAGCGAAGATGAAGTTTTTATACCTAATATAAAAGACTTAGAAGTGTCTCTTTCTTTACCTGCTGGGCTCGTTTCTTTTTCTAGTCTCAAAGACATAGACTTCAATTTAACTGGAACTTCAAAAATTGTCTGGAGTGTGGACGAAGAAGATCTTATTGGTGCGCTTTTAGGTAAATCCAAAAAAGATTTCAATCAAATTTTGTCAGAGTTTTCAAATATAGACTCTGCTAATCTTACATTAAGACCTCTTTGGCGTAGATCGATACCTTCTGATTCTAAAGATATAAAGATTATTGTAAATAAAGAAAAGTAATGAATATTTATTATTGACTCAAGACTAAAATTCTGTTAGTATTACTTAATCTAAATGAGTAATTTAAAAAATGATAAAATTTTGTTAGGGCGAGGCACTGTGACTGAAGCATTGCCGTCTACTTTGTTTAGAGTGCAACTAGATCAGGGTGAAGAAATTCTCGCTTATTTAGGTGGTAAAATGCGAATGCATCGAATCAAGGTTTTAATAGGAGATTCGGTAGAAGTAGTGCTCGATCCATATGGTGGAAAGGGTAGAATTGTAAAAAGGTTGTAATTTTTTTTAAATAGTGTATTATGTTAACTATCGTCTTTATATAGATAAATTAGACCCTAGATAAGGTACCTTAATCCTTTACCTTGTTTTTGTTTTTAGGGTGAATATATAGTAAAAAAATTTATGAAAATCAGAGCAACAGTCAAAAAAATATGCGACAATTGTAAAATGGTAAAACGCCAAAGGCATTTATTAGTCATATGTTCTAACCCTAAACACAAGCAAAAACAATAATTTTATGAGAATACTTGGAATCACTGTACCAAATGAAAAAAGACTCGAGATAGGACTAACATGCCTCTATGGTATTGGTATTTCTTCCGCAAGAAAGATATTAGATCAAGCACAAGTTGAGCACTCTAAAAAAGCAAAAGACTTAACAGAAGACGAAGAAAATAAAATAAGAACAATAGTAGAAAGTATCACCATAGAAGGAAATTTAAAAAGAGAGATTTCAGCAAATATCAAAAGATTGAAAGATATAAAAAGTTACCGAGGAGGACGTCACGCTAAGAGATTACCAGTCAGAGGACAAAGAACTAAGACAAATTCAAGAACAGTTCGTGGCAATGTCAGACGTACTATGGCATCTGGAAAGAGAAAAGAAAGTAAGACATAAAATTTAAAATAAATATGGGAAAAACAAAAATTACAACCGAAGACACAAAAGAAGTAGTAGAAGCTGAAGTGAAGCAAACTTCTTCTAAGACCGCGAAGAAAAAAGTTACCTCTGGTATCTTGAATGTTGACGCTACTTTTAATAATACAAAAGTAGTTTTTGCTGATAAGATGGGGAATACTTTGTTTTGGTCAAGTTCCGGATCTTTAGGTTTTAAGGGTGCAAAAAAGGGCACTCCTTTTGCAGCTTCTAAGGTAGGGGATATTATCGGAAACAAAGCATCTGCACTTGGAGTAAAAGAAGCTGATGTTGTGGTAAGAGGAGTTGGCTCAGGACGCGAGCCTGCTATTCGTGCATTTATGGCAAACGGTATAGATATAATTTCCATCAAAGACGCTACCCCAGTACCGCACAATGGTCCTAAAGCTAAAAAACCAAGAAGAGTATAATTATTTATATAAATTATTAAGAAAAAATTATGATAAGTAAACCAAAGTTTAAAATTTGCAGAAGACTAGGATCAGGTGTTTATGACAAATGTCAAACCACCAAATTTTCTACTTCCACTAAAGGAAGTGCAACTGGTCGTCGCCCTAAAGCTCTTTCTGAATACGGAACCCAGCTTATTGAAAAACAAAAAGTAAGATTTTCTTATGGAGTAAGCGAAAGGCAACTTTCAAATTATGTTAAAAAAGCAACTCAAGTAAAAGGTGCTGGTACAACAGAGAAGTTTTATGAAGAATTAGAATCAAGATTAGATAATGTTGTATATAGACTTGGATTGGCTGCTAGTCGCAGAGGTGCTAGACAAATGGTGTCTCACGGTCATTTTATTGTAAATGATAAAAAAGTTACTATACCTTCTTATGCAGTAAATCCTGGAGATATTATAAAAATTCGTGAAGGATCTAAAGGTATTAAATTGTTTCAAGATTTAGCATTAAGATTGAAGGATTACACTACTCCGAACTGGCTTTCTTTTGATGTAAATAAAATAGAAGGAAAAGTTTTATCAAAACCACAAAACACTGAATCATTCCTAGATTTGAACGTTGTCCTTGAATTTTACAGTCGTTAATTAATTTTTTTTATTAAACGCCTTAAGGCGAAAAAGTATTATCAAATTTAAGAGTAAATTATAAAAAACTATGCCTCAATATAACATAATTATGCCTTCAAAACCTCGTGCAGTAGAAGAGGAGGGAAATAAAGGAGTATTTGAAATAGATGGCTTGTATCCTGGATATGGTCATACATTAGGTAACAGTTTAAGAAGAATCATTCTTTCTTCTTTACCTGGTGCGAGTATGGTTTCTCTAAAAATAGAAGGAGTGTCTCACGAATTTCAAACAATGGATGGCATCAAAGAAGATGTCATAGTTATGATTTTGAATCTTAAAAAAGTTCGTTTTAAGATGGCGTCTGACGAACCTCAAACTGTAACACTGTCTGTTAAAGGCCCAAAGATTGTAACAGCAGCTGATATAAAAACTACTGGCCAAGTAGAAGTATTAAATCCAGAATTATACATAGCTGAAGTTACTGGTAAAGTTAATTTAAATATTGAAATCAGAATCGAAAAAGGACTTGGGTTTGTTTTAAAAGAAGCAATACACAAAGAAAAAGTAGATATAGGAACCATAGCAGTAGATGCTATATTTACTCCTATTCGTCGTGTGTCCTATGATGTAGAAAATATGCGTGTTGGAGATAAGACAAATCACAACCGCTTGAGAATTTTGATAGAAACAGACGGCACCCTATCTCCACGAGAGGCTCTGACGCGGTCTGTCGTAACAATGATCAATCAACTTAAAGCAATAGTAGATTTTAAAGAACCAGAAGAAGTAAGTGTACCTACTACAGAAAAGAAATCTTCCAAAGCAGAAGAAAAGTCTGAATCTAACAATAAAGACAAAGAAGAAGACAATAAAGAGAACGACTTTACTGATGTGTTAAAAACCAGAATTGATAGTTTGGATCTTTCGACTAGAACATTGAATGCTTTAACTTCTGCAAATATCCGTACACTTGGCGGACTTGCTAGAAAGAAGCGCGAAGATCTTCTAGAAGTCGAAGGTATTGGAGAGAAGGGAATTACAGAGATTAAAAAAGTATTAGGAAAATTTGGACTCAATTTGAAAGAGTAATAAACATATGAGACACCATAATAAAAACAGAAAATTTGGAAGGGATAAAAATCAGAGAGCTGCGCTTCTTGCATCTTTAGCATTAAATTTGATCGTCAGAGAAAAAATCAAGACCACAGAAGCTAAGGCTAAAGAATTAAAACCATATATTGAGAAGCTAGTAACTCGCGCAAAAAAGGGTGGAGTACCTACTAGACGCCTTATCATAGCGAAGCTTATGGGCCGCGAAAGAGAAGTAAAAAAGCTTTTCGATGTTATTGCACCTAAATATTTAGATAGAAGTGGTGGATATGCCAGAATATTAAAATTAGGAGCTAGAAAGTCTGACGGGGCTAAGATGGCTTATATTGAATTTGTATAAAATTTTATGAAAACAGATAAAAAAACAACTAAAAAGACAAATCCAAAAGAAGTAAAAGTCATAGATGCTAGTGGTCGCACATTGGGTCGTGTTGCAAGTGAAATCGCAATGTCTCTTATGGGTAAGACTAAGGCTACATATGAAAGACACGTTTATTCTGGATTACCTGTGAAAGTAATCAATGCAGCAAAGCTTGCTATAACAAACAAAAAGTTAGAAGAGATTTATCATACAAGATATTCCGGACACCCAGGAGGGCTTACTATCTTAAAGGGTAGCTTTACAAAGGAGACCAAAGGACTCAAAGAATTAATAAAGCTTGCAGTGTATCATATGCTTCCAGGAAATAAATTAAGAAGAGAGATGATGAAACATTTAACTATTGAAGATTAATAATTACAATATGGAAAAATCAACAACAAAAGAAAAATATTTTGAAAGCTTAGGAAGAAGGAAGACTTCTACTGCACGAGTACGAATCATACCCGCTACCAAATCTACTTTTATAGTAAACGGTAAAGATGTTAAAGAATATTTTCAAACAGATGAACAAAGAAGACTAGTTCAAGACCCACTAGTCAAAGGCCAAGAAGTAATCAATAAATGGAATGTGGAAGCGAGAGTTACAGGAGGAGGAATACATTCTCAAGCAGAGGCTGTCAGACACGGACTCGCTAGAGCTCTTGTAGAATCTGACTTAGAACTACGTGGTAAATTAAAGACTCTTGGATACTTGAAACGTGACCCTAGAGCAAAAGAAAGAAGAAAATTCGGACTTAAAAAAGCTCGTAAAGCTCCACAATGGAGTAAGCGTTAGAAAAAAAGACCTCTCTCGAGGTCTTTTTTGTTCCCTGATTTTATGCTAAAATGCCTTTATGAACGAAGAAGATAAAAAAATTAAATTAGAAGATTTAGATTTAGGCGATACACCGAATTCAAGCCAAAATTCAGAGGAGGACGAGGAGGTTGTAGAATTTGAGTTCAATGAAGATGGAGAAGAAGATCTTAAAAAAACCCTTAAGAAATTAAGAGCTGATTTGAAAGTGGCTAAAAAAGAAAAAGAAGAGTACTTGACTGGCTGGCAGAAAGAACGAGCTGATTTTGCAAACTATAAAAAACAAGAAGACGATAGGAAATCTATGTTTTCAGAATCCGTACGCGAGAGAATACTTTCTCGTTTCTTGACTGTTATCGATAGTTTTAATATGGCATTTGCGAACAAAGAAGCTTGGGAGAAGGTTGATGAGAATTGGCGTAAGGGTGTGGAGTATATCTATGCTCAGATGAATACTGTATTTGAAGAATATGATGTAAAAG